>CAZBXL010000024.1:0-6051 GCA_964495785.1 uncultured Saprospiraceae bacterium
GCAATTGGAAAATAATTTAGTTGATAGTAGACCTATATGTTACACTTGACATTAACGGTAGTTTTTCTTTTAAAAACAGTACCTGCAAAAACGCCCAACAAGTCTTTTTGCTATTTTAACACAAAATACAGAACATGAAACTTCTTCTAACCAGCTTTATAAGTGTTTTAATTATGGGTTCAGCATTGTGTCAGTATACTTGGACACCGATGGATCCTCCAAACAAAGAATCTCTTTTTGTTTTTCATTGTACAGATACACATTTTTTTGGGAAAGATTTACGAAATAATATCTATGTATACACAGACGAACTTGAAAGTTGGACACAGATAGCATCACAAGTTAGTCTTACCACATTGTTTACGTATAATGCTATAGGCACTGTTGTTCAAGAAGATAAAATGGGCAACTTTTATTTCTTTAATCGAAATACAATTTATAAATACACGCCTTCAGATAACACGTTTATTGATTATCCCAAAGATCTTGAAATTAGGTCTATCAATAATATAAAGATATTAGCTAATGATAACTTATTAGTCACCAGCAGTTCCGAAATTGAGCTTTTAGATAAATTAGGAAATAGTATAAATTACAGAGATTATGATATTTATCCCATTAAGCATGTGAGTGTCAGTGACAGTTCAATTTATGTGCACTATGGTCTTAATTTTAATGAGGCAATTGATATTTTAGATTATGACTTTATTCCTGTAGAAAACTTTTCTTTTGAACTTCATGAAGATATAAGAGATAATGGTTTTTTAGTGTCGAGAGACAAGTTAATATTTAGCGGTGGAATTTATCTCGACCTGGATAGTAAAGATTGGGGTTCATTTAATTTATCCAATAATTATAGTTTCAACGATCATTTATTGATCTCAGGTGATACAATAGTATATACTGGGAGAGAATATGCTTTTTCTACAGACGGGGGTATAACTTTTGTACAAGGAGATTGGGATGGGTTAGTGACGAGTGCAACAGCTCGATATTACACTGGGCTACACAAAGGCCAAATTTTTAAGTCTAATACTTTTTGTTTTTATGGAGGAGATGAAGCTGTATTTATGGATTTGGCTGATGAGAGTATATCCTTGAGAAATTTAGAGTATGGTCTTCCATTTGCTCATTCAGTCAAGGCAGGGGCTGCTGAGAATGTACTTATCTATGAATGTGACAATGATGAAGATGTTCTTATCAAGAGTGACGCAATTACTGATTGGCGAGAATTAGATGAAATTGATTTTTCTGCTGGTCAATTCGTTAGAAAACCTTATGATATTGAAGATTGGCATTTTCTACCCAATGGTGATATCTTAGTCAATTACGGAGACATTTATAGGTCAACTGATAATGGAAGAACTTGGGTTTTAGATAATAATCTACCGTTCTTTTTTAGTAACAATTTAGTTATAAAAGGTGACAACATTTATTATCTCCATGACAACATTATATATCACTCCTTATACGATGGAAGGGAATGGACAGAATTATATAATGTTCAAGACGTATTATTTTCATTTTTCAATGGAGGACTTTCGATTGATGGCTACTTTTATAATGCCAGATCAATACTAAATGGCAACAATTGGAAAAATTATATTACAAGGCTTAATCTTACTACAGGAAAGATTGATAGCTTTCCGCAGGAAGAAAATTTAGGCCAACGAATTATTACATCTAATTACAATAATGATATTCATTTTCTTTCAGGATTTTTTGAAAATGGAGAATCAAAAAGTTTTTATAACCGTTCGTCCGATAACGGAGATTCTTTTATTCAAATTAATATTACTGAATTAGTAGGCCGTTCTAGTTTAACATGGGATGTTTCTTTACAATTAGATAGAGCAGATAACCTGATCCTTAGGGTCGAAGAAAAAATCTACGTTTCTATTGATCAAGGCGAAAGTTGGATAAATGTCACTCCTACAAATCCTGAGATTTATCAAATAGGTGATGTCGCTGTTGGACTTGATAATCAAATGTATATTGCGACCATTGGGGCAGGTGTTATAAAAGCAGATTTTATTTTCGAAGGCTCAGATAGACAGTCAATAAAAATCATAACGTTCTTAGATAATAACGAGAATTGTATTAGAGATAATGATGAAGAAACGATGCCAGGTATTCGCCTAAGTATAGATGATATCTATACAACTGTATCAGATATCAATGGAGAAATCACTTATAATGTAACTAAAGGAAATCACTATTTAAAACCTTATATAGATGATGACTTATATGCCAGTTGTGAATCTACTTATGACTTTAACGTAACAGAAGATAGTATGACAACGATTGCAGTGCCCATCAAAATTATAAACCACTGTGCCAAAATAGAATCTTCTTTGGCTACACCATTCTTAAGACGTTGTTTTGAAAACTACTATAGAGGGCGTATAAGAAACAACGGTACAGAGAGAACTGACAAGCTTACAGTATCTGTAGAGTTAGATCCATTTTTCGAATTTGAATCAGTCGATTTAGATATCATTTCTTTTGACAATCACGTCTTAGTATTAGACGCTGGTGAGTTAGAGCCTAACGAAGCCTTAGACTTCAATATATTTTTTACTGTCTCATGTGATGCAGAGTTAGGGCAAGAGCATTGTGTTGTTCTTAATGTCAATGCGGATAATCTATGTGATCAAAATCCTCTACGTCAAGCCCCTGAAGAATGTCAAGAAAATATAGGTGCATATGATCCTAATGATAAAACTATATTTATAAACGGAGATAAAAGTGCTGAAAACTACGACTTTAATGATAAGATAGAATACCTTATTCGATGTCAGAATACGGGCAGTGATACAGCCTTCAACATCGTAATTCTTGATACCATTTCTAACAAATTTAAACTTGAAAGTATAAGACCATTGGTTGCATCTCATGACTATAAATGGTTTTTAGAAAAAGACGTATTGCATGTAGAATTTAATGATATCCAATTAGTAGATAGCACTACTAACGAAGCTTTGTCTCATGCCTTTGTAAAATTTGAAATAGAAATCGCTGAGGATTTAAATTATGGTGATGTACTAACTAATCAAGCTGCCATTTATTTTGATTTTAACGAACCAATCTTTACGAACACAACCATGACAGAGATAAGTACGGGGACAAGTGTAGGTGATGATGATTACAGTGATTTGGATATCTTGATATACCCTAATCCTACCAAGGGTATCTTTACGATTAATCTCAAAAGTGAAAAATCATCACTTGATAATCTTCGGTTATATAATATAACCGGTCAACTTGTTCTTGAACAGAATATGAGTCAATCAATTAATCAGTATGACATAGATGTTAGTCATCTTAATTCGGAAGTATACACCATTCACATAACTGGAACAGATGGAAAGAGCTGGAGATCTAAGTTAGCGAAAATACAGTAGTGCAATTTACTTAGTTGATTGTAGGATCTGTGTAACTGGGTCAGTATAACTCTGCATCAATAGCGATCTGCATTAATAGCAATGACTAAGTGGTCGCTGAGATCACTATGGTACGATCTACAATATCTTCACTTATACATATTTAATATTTTCCATTGTGCATTTGCTAAGTTTAAACCAAAGAAATAAACTGAGTATCTTATTATAGCGACATAGTATATTAATATTTACATCTCACAACTTACTCTACTTCAGAATAGAAAGCTTTGCGTACACCACATTTCAAATGCATCTTCCTTCTATTATTAGAATGTTTGAATATTATAGATTATCTTTCCTTACAGAACCCAACCAACATTACCCTAACCAATAAACAATCTATTATGTATTCCTATTTGAAAGTCTTGACAGGTTTGACATTTTTTCTTTTTCTATTTCATTTCTTTTTTCATGATTTAGATAATAAAGATCAAATAAGAGACACATCTAATAATTCAGAAAGTATCATTACCCATGACCCACATCCAATTAAAAATGCTTTACTCGAACAATTAACCCATAGACATTCTAACGTAATCAAACCAGAACTATGCTGGCATCCTGATACAGATTCTAAAGTGATAGAAAGTTTCTATAAGCAGCACGATGGAATTCCTGGAAATGGTCTGTATCCAAATGGAGACAACAAATATCAATTAGGTGCCCGATGGTCTACTACTGCAACTAATGGCAGTGGACTTACCCAAGGTGACCCTACGACCTTAACTTGGAGTTTTGTACCTGATGGTACCGGATTTGCAGGAGGCTGCGGTGTGCCTGGAGAAAGTACAGATGATAGTGATCTCATCGCATTTCTTGATACGCAATTTGGTTCAGGACCAGGTGGTACAAATCTTACCATGCGACCTTGGTTTATACATTTTCAACAAGTATTTGACCGATGGGGAGAACTTACTGGAATTACATATGTATATGAAGATGATGACGATGGTGCTAATTTTGGTGGTGGCGGAAGTCTTCCAGGAGTACTTGATGTGAGAGGTGATGTACGTATAGGGGGGCACCGACTGGATGGTAACTCTGGTGTCCTTGCATGTAATTATTTTCCTAACCTTGGGGATATGATATTTGATACAGATGATAATTTTTATAACTCTAATAACATATTAGGATTTAAAAATGTCATCTCACATGAGCATGGTCATGGTCTTGGGTTTGCACATTCATGTCCTGTCAATCAAAGTAAATTAATGGAGCCTTTCATAAGTATAGCCTTTGATGGACCCCAAGAGGATGACATCTTAGCTGGCAATAGACAATATGGTGATCCTAACGAAAATAATAATACATCCACAACAGCTGAGTCCCTTGGCACTGTGAGTACCGGAAATATACTCTCAGAAATGATGGTTAGTATTGATGATGATTCGGAGAATGATTACTACTCATTTACAACGACATCCACTGATGATTATAATATCACTGTGACACCTACAGGAACAACTTACCTCTCAGGTCCACAACTAAATAATGGTAGTTGTTCAGCAGGTACAAATTTTAATGCTCTAATAGAAAGCAATATCGGAATCGAATTATTAGATACAGATGGCACGACTGTGTTAGCGACATCAAATGCGCAAGCTGCTGGATTCGAAGAAAGTATATGTAATTACTCTCTTACAGCAGGTACTTACTTTGTTAGAGTATTCGGAGATGCTAACACTGTTCAGATGTATGACATAGAGATAGAACAGGGTACCACTACTTGTGCAGCATGCAACGTGATTATTAACGAAGTCGACTATGATCAAGGAGGTACTGATGATGCGGAGTTTATTGAACTATACAATCCGTGTGGCCAGTCTATTGATCTAAGCACATACTCTATACAGCTAATTAACGGCAGTAATAATAACGCCTATGAAACCATAAATCTTTCAGGTACTCTAACTTCTGGTGACTACTATGTTATCTGTACTGATGCTTCTAATACTCCTAACTGTGATTTAGATCTGACCATTAATAGTGAATTAATTCAAGACGGAGCACCTGATGCCATTGCACTTTTTGATGGCACTGTATTGACTGACGTACTAAGCTATGAAGGTAATGTAACTGGATTTGTCGAAGGTACTGCAGTAGGTCTTACAGATGATGGAAGCACACCATCATTTGGTCTATCAAGAATACCTAATGGCACCGACACAGATAATAACGACGATGATTTCAGTTTTACATTGGTTACTCCAGGTGAGGCTGGCGAAGATGTGGGGGTACCATTAACCAATCCCACGATGTGCCAAGAAGGATTGATAATTCCTGATAATAACTGCGACCAAACAAATGAATTTTTAATATTAGTGAATAACATTGCTGGCACTCAATTAGGAACAGATGTCGAAGTCCAAAATGTCGATTTAATAATAGAACATTCTTGGGTAGCGGATTTAGATATTAGTCTTATTTCGCCTAACGGTGCAGAAGTCATTCTAAGTTCTGATAATGGAGGACAAGACGATAACTATGGAGATCCTACAGATACAAGCTGTCAGAGTGTCACCAGTTTTGACATGTCAGCTGGTACATCTATCACTGCTGGTACTGCCCCATTTATAGGCTCATTTATGCCAGAGGGTGACTTTGCTAC
>CAZBXL010000024.1:6151-23083 GCA_964495785.1 uncultured Saprospiraceae bacterium
ATCTATAATTTAATCCTATCTACTCAAAAACATACTTCGTTCACTATCAAGTTTTCTGAAGAATGGATCATTAAGGTCTTTGATAAATCGTATCGCTTCTCCTGTTGACTTCATTTCAGGACCTAAATTCTTATCGACATTAGGAAACTTATTAAATGAGAATATAGGCACCTTTATAGCATAGCCATCTAATTTCTTTTCGAATTCAAAATCCTTAATCTTCTTAGAACCCATCATAACGTGAGTTGCAATTTTTAAGAATGGAACTTGATAAGCCTTAGCTATAAACGGAGTCGTACGTGATGCACGTGGATTAGCTTCTATGACATACACCTGATCATCCTTGATTGCAAATTGTATATTAATCAATCCACGTATCTCGAGAGCCTCAGCAAGTTTGAGAGTGTACTCTTTCATAGTCTCTATCACTTTATCAGAAAGAGAATATGTCGGGAGCATCGCAGAACTATCACCTGAGTGTATTCCTGCTGGTTCTATATGTTCCATGATACCCATAATAAGTAATTCATCACCATCATATATAGCATCAACTTCAGCTTCCTTAGCTCTCTCTAAGAACTGATCTATCAATACTCGATTATCAGGCATATGCTTGAATATACTCAGTACGTGTCTTTCAAGTTCTTCATCATTAATGACGATACGCATCCGTTGGCCACCGAGTACGTATGATGGTCTGACAAGTACAGGATATGTTACTTTATTAGCGATCTTAAAGGCTTCATCCACATCTTCTGCTACGCCATAATTAGGATAAGGGATATCTAATTCCTTAAGTAAGTCTGAGAATCGACCTCTATCTTCAGCAAGATCCATACTCTTAAAGCTACTTCCTATAATCTTATATCCTTTCTTCTCTATGGTCTCTGCAAGTTTAAGAGCTGTCTGTCCACCTAACTGTACGATAACACCTTCTGGTTTTTCTAATTCAAGAATCTCTTCTATATGTTCCCAGTATATAGGCTCAAAGTAAAGTTTATCTGCAATATCAAAATCCGTAGATACGGTCTCAGGATTACAGTTGACCATGATAGACTCATACCCTGCTTCTTTGATAGCCATGACGCCATGCACACAGCAATAATCAAACTCTATACCCTGACCGATACGATTAGGACCTGAACCTAAGACAACAATTTTTTTCTTATCACTAGGCTTGCTTTCATTTTCTCCGTCAAATGTAGAATAGAAGTATGGCGTCTTAGCTTCAAATTCTGCAGCACATGTATCCACCATCTTATAAGTCCGTCTGATACCTAATGATTTTCTATACTTCGTTATGACGCTTTCATCATCTATTCTCATCAGCCATGCGATCTGACTATCTGAGTAGCCTACTGATTTCAGTTGATGTAAGAATGCCTTAGGAATATCTTCAGGCACGTTATATTTCATCAATTGATCCTCATACTTAACGAGTCTCTTAATCTGCTGAAGATACCATGGATCTATTTTAGTTAATTTCTGGACAGAACTTATAGGCACTCCTAATCTCAATGCGTCTTTAACCCTGTAGATTCTGTCATCGCTAACAACCTCTAACCTATTGAGTATATCCTCAGTTTTAATCCATTCTTTCTTATCTGCTCCTAGTCCAGCTCTATTATTCTCCTGACTCTGACACGCTTTCTGAAGTGCCTCTAAGAAATTACGACCTATAGCCATCACTTCGCCTACAGATTTCATCTGTAATCCCAAGGTATGATCTGCACCATAGAACTTACTAAAATTCCATCTTGGCATTTTTACAATTACGTAATCTAAAGTCGGCTCGAAGTATGCAGACGTCGTTGTCGTAATCTGATTCTTCAATTCATCAAGATTATAACCTATGGCTAACTTAGCAGCTATCTTAGCGATAGGGTAACCCGTCGCTTTAGATGACAATGCAGATGATCGTGATACCCTTGGGTTTATCTCTATACAGATAAGTTTTTCATCTTTAGGATTAATGGCAAATTGGATATTACATCCACCTGCAAAGTTACCCATCGATCTCATCAGTTGTATTGCCTGATTACGCATCTCCTGGTAGGCTTTATCAGAGAGTGTCATCGCAGGTGCTACTGTGATACTGTCTCCTGTATGGATACCCATCGGATCAAGATTCTCCACAGTACATATAATAACGACATTATCATTATTGTCTCTAAGTAACTCTAGCTCATATTCTTTCCATCCTAAGACAGCTTCCTCTACAAGAACTTCATGCGACGGAGAAGAATTTAATCCATGTCTCAGAGCATCATCAAAGTCTTCTGGCTTCATTACAAAACCTCCTCCGGTACCACCTAATGTATAAGAAGGTCGTATCACAAGAGGAAATCCAATTTTCTGAGCAGCATCTTTTCCTTCAAGAAATGAATTAGCTATAAATGAAGGTGCTACGCTTAAGCCTAATTTTACAACATGTTTTCTGAACTCTTCTCTGTTTTCTGCAAGCTCTATAGCATCGAGATCCACGCCTACGAGCTTAATGTTGAATTCTTCCCAGAGACCCTGCTTACCTGCATCTATTGCTAAGTTAAGCGCCGTCTGTCCTCCCATAGTCGCAAGGACGGCATCTATTTGTCTTTCTTCGAGAATTTGTCTGAGACTCTCCACTGTTAGTGGGAGAAGATAAATATGATCCGCAGTCAAGGGATCAGTCATAATTGTCGCTGGATTGGAGTTGATAAGGCTCACTTCTATACCTTCTTCTCTCAGCGATCTTGAAGCTTGTGTTCCAGAATAATCAAATTCGCAAGCTTGGCCGATAACAATCGGGCCACTTCCTATGATCAATATTGACTTTATAGATTTGTCCCGAGGCATATTTTATGTCTTTTTTTCTTGGGAGGCAAATATATAAAACGTCTATGACGTAGCTCAATAAAATCACAATGTATGTTAAAAAAAATAGGATAACACCAAACAACTGCTTGAGTAGGTAATTCAGTCCATAGAGTTGATAATTACACTATCTGATAATTGTTATAGAACCTGTTCTGAAAAATGTATTTCCGAAGCTATCCTCCACCTCGACCTTATAGACAAATACATTGGTATTGCCGGCATCGTTTTGATAGAATCCATCCCATCCTTGAGTCTCTTCATTAGGTAATATATCTGAGGCTTCAAATACAAGATTACCCCATCTATTGTATATCTGCATGCTTGCAATATTAGCTATAGATTCATTACCGAATACAGTAAAGTAATCGTCTCTACCATCTCCATTAGGGGAGAAAGCATTAGGAATATAAATTTCTCCATCTGGTAGGAATGTGATAGATGTCTCGCAGTCATCAGTGTTACTACATGCGTCCGTTACAGTTAAGCTGACAATCTCAGTAAAACTCTGCGTACAACCACTGTTAAAATTTGTAACATCAAAATCATTAGTGACATCAAACGAGTCTTGAGAGACAACTACATAGTCTGCAAGGAATAACTCTACCACGTTAGATGACAGTACTTCGCTACACTTAATTGTAATAGGTTCAGGACATTCTATAGTAGGCATTAGATTATTAGAGAATGTAATTATCGCCGTACAATCTGAGATGTTATTACACTCGTCTTCAGCAGTGAATAATATCTCAAATGGCTCTCCACAATCTAAGTTATTAAGGTCCGCCGTAAAGTTATCATCCGTTATAACCACACTACATGCATCATCTGCACTCAGTGTTGCTATCCACTCACTCACATCATTCGTTATAGTTGGACTAAATATGTCCACATCTATATCATTAGGACAAGTAATATTTGGAGCTTGGGTATCTGTAAGCTCTAACGTCTGTATACATGTCGTTTCTACGCCGCAATCATCCGTTACAGAAAATATGACTTCGTTACTTGATATACATATATCAGAAATGTCTAATGCGGTAAAGTTGTTAGACACTAATACATTAGTCCCATCATTATCAACAGCTGATGATGAAGCTAACCAGTTTGCGATAACAGCATCGACACCATTATCCCCACATTCTAATGACAGCACATTAGATGGACAATTTATTGTCGGCTCTTCCTTATTTATAAATATGATTGAACTACAATTACTTATAAGACCACATTCATCTGTAGATTCAAATGAGACTTCTGTAAGTTCAGGAGCTTGACACAGGTTAGAAAAATCTAAGGTCATATCAAAATCTACACTGACACTGCTACAGGCATCTACACTTGCAACTGTTGCTAACCAATTCTGGATCTCAGATTCTCCATCTGGATCAGTTGAATTAATTGTAATGTCTTGCGGACAAGATAATTCTGGAGGCGTCGTATCTTCTAATACAATTATACTCTCACATGTAATATCAATACCACAGGAATTGGTCATAACGAATGTTACTTCCAAGCTCTCATTACAATTGAGGCTTAAAAAATCTGCCCCACTATATCCAGGGGTTGTAACAGATAATTCTGTTCCATCAAAATCAAAACCATCTGCCGATATTCTCCATGCCTCTATAAGTGCAACGTTATCAGCATCACCACACTCTACTGTCAGATCAATAGGACAATTTATAATAGGTGCTCTATCAGATCTAATTGTCAATGTTGATACACAATCTGAAGTCAAACCACAATCATCCTGAGCTGTAAACGTCACAGGTACATCAACAAATCCTAAGCAGTCATCAATATTATAATTATTATTAAAATTATCGTCAGTCCCTACAGTAGCACAGTTATCAGATGCCCTTACTGATGACAACCAAGTAGTAATATCACTATCAAATGTAGCCGTCCCAAAAACAAATGCCGTGTCAGAAGGACACTCTATCTCAGGTGTCGTATTATCCGTTATCGTAATAATGGCGTTACATGTCAGTGATGTATTACAATTATCCATCATGGTAAACAGTACAGGCATTGTACCTGCACAATCTAGTAAAGCCGTATCGTTAACATCGAGATCATGAGTTACTAAGAATTCATTGCCTTCAGTATCAAATGCAGTCGCCGTCTCCAACCAATTCATTAGATTCATTGCATTATCAGCAAAACCACATTCTATGGTTGTATCTTGAGCACATGTAATAGCGGATACTACGGAGTTACGTATTGTTATATCAAAATTACAATTAGAACTATTCGTACATGAATCAACAGCTGTCACTGTCACTGGTATCACTAGCTCATCTCCACACATAAAGTCTAATAAATTTCTATCAAGATCATCCGTAGTTGTAAATGAATTACAATCATCTATGATTATAGCATCAAGAAAATCTTCAACTATCTGTTCAATATCAGGAGCTCCAGCTGATAGGTTGAGTTCATTAGGGCAATCTATTGCAGGACCAAGATCATCAATCAGTGAAATGGTCTGAACGCAATTAGTTATCTGTCCGCAAGTATCTTGTACTTCAAAAGAAACTGTCGATGAAATAGAACAATCCCCTATTAGATTATCTGGATTATAATCAGAAGTGACAATTCTTGTTACACCATTATTATCTATAGCAGAAGCTTGGTTTAACCAAGACGCTATCATTATATCATTATTGGGATCTCCACATTGGAGAGCTAATTCTGCAGATGGGCAAGTGAGCGTCGGTGCTGCTTTATTGAGATTGATAACGGCGGTACAAGAGTTAGAATTATTACATCCATCTGATACTGTAAATATGACTTCTGTTATCTCATCGGCATCACATACAGAGAAAGTAGTCAAATCAAAATCAGTCATTGCGACACCCGGCATACATAAGTCATCCGTTCTAACTTGTGACAACCAGTTTTCCACAACAGCTATATAATCATCTTGAGTGCTATTTATACTCAGCGGCATAGGACAGATAATTGTCGGAGGTATTGTATCCGCAACAACAATTCTGGCCACACAAGAATCCTCATAGAGACAATTATCTATGATATTAAATTTGACATCTATAGAATCAATACATTGATTAAATTCTAATGTTCCTGTTACACAATCATTTACAACTGGTAAGTCATTTCCATTAAAGTCAATACCAACTGTAGAGTCCAGCCAACTGCTGATTAGAGTATTATTATTAACTCCATTACAATCCACGATTAATCTATCTGCACATACAATCGTCGGTAACCTATCCGTATTTATGGTTAATCTACCTATACATGGAGTAGCTTGTAATCCGCAACTATCCATCGCTGAGAATGTCACATCTACAGTCACGGATAGATCACAACCTTGTATAGAAGAAGGATCATAATCATTACCCTCGATAGGTGGAGCACAATTATCGTTAGCGATTGTTGATGCCAACCAATTATCAATATCACCATTAAGATCTATCACACCCGAATCAAATGTTATATCATTAGGGCAGATAAGCGTCGGCGATATTGTATCTCTCATCATAATAGCCGTGGTACATGACAACTGATCCATACATCTATCTTCAGCAGTAAATGTTATAGATATAATGCCGTTACATGAGGATAATCGAGAGTCGAAAATATTAAAATCTGAATCTACAATAATATCGCTATTGATATTATCAGATGCAGTTGTTGTCATCAACCAATCTTGGATAAGTGTTGCATTATTATTATCTCCACATTGTAATTCTAAGTCTGCGCTACAGCTTATGCTCGATTGATAATCACTTTCTATTGTTATTTTTCTGACACAGCTCGTATCATTCTGACACATATCCTCAGAAATGAATTCTACAAATATTTCTTTGGTGGGATCACAAGAGAATAGTAAGTCATCAGTATCTAAATCAATACTGTCTTTTGTTAAGCCACCGCAATCATCTATTGACGTAAATTGTCCTGCCCATAAAGTTGCAGCAGCAACGACATCAGGTTCTGATGTCAAAAAAATCGTATCATTAGGACAGGTAATTATAGGGTTCTGAGTATCTATGATCGTCACATTAGCAGCACAAGAACTTATCCTACCACAATAGGTTGCCGAGAATGTGATCTCAGTTGTCTGACCACAAAACTGTGCACTTAAGAGAAGTGTATCAAAATTATTATTTACGACCAATGCCATGTTCTGAAAATCTGTAGCTTGAGCATCAACACTCCAATTATTAATAATAGCTCTATTATTAGGATCACCACATTCTATTGTAATATCATCAGGGCATACAATGTCGGCTGTCGCATCATTAACTACACTTATAATAGTCTCACAAATACTATTATTATTACAAGTATCTCTTGCAGTGAAGAAAACGTCAATCTCTTGTACAGGATCACAATTATCTTGTATACTTGAAATTGTAAAGTCATTGTTTATCCTAGCATCACCACATTGCTCAATCGCTGTCGCAGTATCTAGATAATCTTCTATATCTTGAAATAAATCCGGTTCTTCAATATTAAAAGTCCTATCGTCTGGACAAGTTAATGTGGGAGCCGTATTGTCTACAACAATAAATCCTGCAATAGCAGATTTTTGATTTCCACAATCATCTTCTAATTCCCACCGGACTCTAACTCTACCTCGTTCATTCGGCTCACTATTCATATTATTGAGACAACCCTCATTAAAGGCAATTACCGGAGCAGGTGAAAAACTGACTACATTAGCACAGCCCTGTATTCTAGAGCCACCTATATCATCAAACCATACAGCAAGTAAGGAATCTATATTCTCGCTACAATCAAAAACTGTTTCTGGAAAAGAAAGGACCTGAAGAGGTGCATAAACGATCTCATAAGTTGTGACACATGTCACCTCGGTCACCTGATCTGATATCGTATAAGTTCTTTCTACCGTAAAGTCATCCATACAGTCAAAAGGATCATCGCCAATAATCACATCATTGGCTGTGATGACTACAGGATTACATTCATTTATAACCTGACCTCCTAATAATTCAAATCTTATCTTGTCGATATCAATGACTGTAACATTGTCGGTAAATTCTTGCGGGATTTCTGGTATCTTATTAATACAATCCAGTGTGATAGTCCCAGATAAAGGACCACAGTCTACTGAAAGGTTAGCATCATCAGCAGGATAATCACCATAAGCCAGAGCTACATATGGTAATAAATAAAGTAAGAATAAGCCTAAGTATTTAGGGTAATTCATCTAAAACGGTGTTGATCTTTAATTTCTCAATAGAGAATAATGTTATAACAAAAATGTCCTCAATCAGCTACTATAGCTATAAAGACAATAATCAGACCAACTTATTACAGAAAAGAATAATATGTTATCACGTGAGATACGTAACTTATTCATGGGTGTTAATAATTTGCTCTATAAGTAGTATACGTTCATTATAACGCAATTGTAGAGCAAACGTCACAGATAAGCGTGTTAAAATATAGCTAATAGGGATATAAATGACATATCTCCCTTCCATTATAATATGAATGGCATTTATTTCATTACTTGTACCGTCCCTGTAAACTCTAATTCGTCTCCTAAGATTCCGGTGACCTTTATAAAATATGACATCACATTAGATGGTTCTACGGAGCCGCCATTAAAGCCGTCCCAGCCGTATTCTGGATCATTAGGTGGGAAGTTCTCTTCTTCAAATACAGGAGATCCCCATCTGTCATATATGACCATAGATACCACCTCGACAACAGAAGAATTACTGAATACAGTAAATGTCCTATTGACATCACTGCTTCTTGGGTTAAATACATTAGGTATATAGACTATAGGCGGAGGATAGATATGTAGAGAAGCAGTACACATATCGGTATTGCCACACTCATCGACAACATTAATATCTACATCAACAAAATAATCTTGCTCACAGTCATCATCAATTAATTCCAAATTTAGATCATTACTTAAATCATAATCTACTGATGATTGTATCTCTACCCTATTGATATGCCCTAAGATTCTATCATCAAGTAACGGATCATTACAATAGATAGAAAATTCTTCAGGACAAAGTATCTCAGGGGTAATATTATTAATAAGACTTATCATGCTGGTGCACTCCGAAGCATTATCACATTCATCAGTAGCGACAAACAATACTTCTATATCTTCTGAACATACTACATCTATTAAACTTGCATTCCAGTTGTTATCATAACTTACCTTATTGCAATCATCTGTTGAAGAAATCGATTCTAAGAAATCAGAAATACTATTCGATAGTTGCTCAGAGCTAAGCTCTAATGTTACATTCTGAGGACAGATAATATTAGGCGCCGTTGTGTCTATAATTTTTATCGTTGAACTACAACTCTCATCCGATCCAGCACATGTACCCGAAGCGTTAAAGT
Organism: uncultured Saprospiraceae bacterium; assembly: GCA_964495785.1. GTDB lineage: Bacteria > Bacteroidota > Bacteroidia > Chitinophagales > Saprospiraceae > RFSX01. The sequence continues at coordinate 15,377 of CAZBXL010000024.1, forward strand.
TAACTACTGTGATCCCGTCACAAGTTCTGTTTAGATTAGCTAAATCAAAATCATGAGAAACACTTACTATATCTATTCCATTCTCTACTGCAGATGCAGAGTTGATCCAGTTTTCTACCTCTAGTTCTACTGGTGCACCGCAATCTATGATAATATCAGAAGGACATTCAATCCTTAAATTATAAGGAGATAATAATATTGTGCTTTGACAAGTGGATTCATTATCACATTCATCTACGGCAACATACTCTACTAGAATATCTCCATCGTTATTGCAAAAATCAAGCTCGTCAATATTAAAATTATTTCTAAGATTAGCGTCGCCACAATTGTCTGTAGCAGAACCTACAGCTAACCAATCCTCTATAGTATTCTCATAATTATTGTCTCCATTAATCAATGTCAATGATGGAGGACAAATAATCTCTGGAGCGATGACATCTACTATCTGTACTGATGTTTCACATTCTACACCTTGCAAGCAAGACTCTAAAGCAAAAAATCTAACATCTAAAGGCATATTACAAGTTAAGCTTGCTAATAATGAAGGATCTAAATCATTATCTAAAGCTATAGGATTGCTATCGTAACCTAAGGCAAGCCCCATACCTAACCATTCTGTAACTAAAAAATCATTGTTAGCTCCCCCACATTGTATCGTTAGAACCTCTGGACAGATAATTTGTGGAACAAAAATTTCTGTCAAGGTAATCCCGCTAATACACTCGCTCGAATTGCCGCAATCATCTGTTGCTACAAATCTTACAGTTAGCATCTCTTCTACACAATCAAATGATAAATTATCAAAACTATAATCATCTATAACATCAGCGGAACTGCATGCATCACTACTTATGTAGTCTACTAACCAAGAATCGATCTGCTGTTGGAAGTCTGGCTCAGCAACACTTATCTGGATATTATCAGGGCATACAATATCAGGTGGTGTAATATCTATTACGCTGATTTTAGAAGTAAATGATAATTCATTATTACACTCGTCCGTAATTAAGAATTCTACATCTAATGATCCTGTTCCTATACAACTATAGGCTATTGTGTATATATCTGGCACTGTTACAACATCATAAGTACCAGAGCACGCTTTGACTGTAGCGCCTGCTATATCATCTACCCAGTTGTTTATAAGATCGTCTATATTCTCATTGCATGAGACAACAAGTTCTCGAGGATTATTCTCTAATGTAATATCACCGTAGTTATCTATTATTATAATATTCTCACAGGCACTTAAGTTAGAGCCATCATCAATTCTATATATTCTTTTATATACTAACGGACCAGAACCACATTCTTGATTAGCATTATATTCGTCTATTACCTCAACTGCTATGTCCGAACATCTTTCCAAGATATTGATTCCTGTTCTGGAAAGTTCACTGAGATCATTAGCAGTATTGTTATCTAGAAATAATGCATTAATATCTAGCACTTCTGATATACAATTGAGATAAGTTGTATCAGAATCATTACACTCTACTATGAGCTCACAGCATATAGGAAAATTAAGAGTTGTATCTATGGAGCATCCAAGTCTATCGGTAACGGTAACAAAGTAGGTGCCCGGATCTACTTGATTAAGACCTGGAGTATCAAAGCTTTCTCCATTGGGTCCAGCCCAGTTGTATGTGAATGGTTGTATACCATCCGAGAAAGGCGTAAGATCTACATTCACTTTATTTTGTTCTGGCTCACATTCAAAATCTATGGTGACCTTTGGAAGTGGTGCATCTACAATTTGTATAGAAAATGCTTCTGAGCAAGAAGATGCATCAGCTACAATAGCTATGTAGTCTCCACTACCGAGATTACCAAAATAATTACTTGTCTGAAAAGTAGCTCCATTATCTATAGAATAGATAAGATCTGTATAAGTTCCTGTGATTATAATAGTAAGAGATCCATTCTTCAGCTCACAGATTTCTTCTGTGACAAGTATATCATCGATGATGATAGGATTCTCCGCCGCGTAGGCATAAGAGTAGGTGCATATGAATGCAAGTTGCAGGCATATAAGCCTAATAAAGGTTATCATTCCAAGGGTGTTTCTCAGTTAATGGACAAATCTTAGACGAGATACCCCTATCTTTAGATACTTATAATTTTACTAAATCTTACGCATTTACATAATTGTAAAATAGATTGCATTTTCTTGGAGTTTTTAAAACAAAAACTACCCAATTATTTTACCTAATACATTAAGAATTAATGAGATATCTACTCTGTTTTATTTTGGTTTTCAGCACATTACTTATTAATGCCCAGGTCAAAAGTGCTCCCCTAAAAAAGGAGGGTGAAGGTCCATACTCACAACTTATAATACGAGGTGTCAATATAATAAGTGGCACAGGATCGCCGCCTTTGGGTCCAGTTGATGTTGTCATAGAAAATGATAGAATCACTAAAATAAAAGCAGTAGGTTATCCTGGTGTTCCTATTGATTCGAGCAGAAGACCGCAGCTCAAACCAGGAGGCCGTTCCATGGATGCCGAGGGCATGTATATGCTGCCCGGATTTGTAGATATGCATGGTCATATAGGAGGGACATCGCAAGGAGCTGATGCAGAGTATGTATTCAAATTGTGGATGGGTCATGGAATTACGACCATAAGAGACCCTTCCTGTGGTAATGGTCTTGAGTGGACCTTAGAACACAAAAAATTGTCGGATGAAAATAGTATTACAGCGCCACGTATACAATGCTATACTGTATTTGGACAAGGAAGTGATGAGGATATAAGCACACCAGACCAAGCTAAAGCATGGGTACAATCTAATGCTGACAAAGGAGCAGATGGTATTAAATTTTTTGGCTTGCCACCAGCCTTATTTGATGTAGCTCTACGTGAGAATAAAAAATTAGGATTGAGATCTGCTTGTCATCACGCTCAGTTAGATGTAGCAAGGTGGAATGTTCTATACTCTGCTGAAGCTGGTCTCACTACAATGGAACATTGGTATGGATTGCCAGAGGCTCTATTTGAAAACAAAACTATACAAGATTATCCTGCTGACTATAACTATAGAAATGAGCAAGACAGATTTCAAGAAGCTGGAAAACTATGGGAACAAGCTGCCAAGCCTTTCAGTACACATTGGGAAAAGGTGATGCAAAAATTATTAGACTTAGATTTTACTATAGACCCTACTTTCAACATATATGAAGCAAGCAGAGATCTGCATAGAGCCCGACGCGAAGAGTGGCACGAAATCTATACCCTACCCAGTCTATGGCGATTTTTTCTACCAAGTAAAATATCTCATGGATCCTACTGGCATTTCTGGGGTACAGAACAAGAAGTGGATTGGAGAAACAACTACAAGCTATGGATGACTTTCGTCAATGAATACAAAAATCGAGGAGGCAGAGTCACTGTGGGGTCAGATTCCGGCTTTATTTATAAACTGTATGGATTTGGTTATATCCGTGAGTTAGAATTACTTCAAGAAGCAGGTTTTCATCCGTTAGAAGTGCTTAGGTCTGCATCACTATACGGTGCCGAAGCATTGGGCTTAGATAATGAGATAGGCAGTATTGAGGTAGGTAAGAAAGCAGATCTCATCTTAGTCGATCATAATCCATTAGAGAACTTAAAAGTCCTATATGGCACTGGAGCTATCAAACTAACAGAAGATAACGAGATCGTAAGAGTAGGAGGCGTCAGCTACACTATAAAAGATGGCATTATATACGATGCAAAACAATTATTAGCTGATGTCAGAAAAATGGTAAAAGCTGCCAAAGACGAAGAAGGTTTTAAAATCAGTCAGCCAGGTATGGATGCCTTTTTTGAAAGAATAGAGGAGGAAAGAAAAAGGAAAAAGTAGTGATATAAAAAAAGCCCTGAACAAAGTCAGAGCTATTATTTTGGTTTATTAATCTTCTCAGTGAAGGAAGATTGTCAAAAATACAATTATTTACGGTTCTATCAGATTTTTTAGAATTTAAATACAAATTTCTTAATTCTAATTTTTATCCATTATACGGCTCTTTATTCAATGTTTTTAGGGTTTTCAGACAGAAATTAGGAGAAAAAATCATTCTTCTCAAGATCAAGAATGATATCCTTAGCCTCACGCAATGCTCTACTTGCATCGGTAAACTTATGGGGGTAAACACTGAAAATGAGCCCTTTTAGGACAATAAAGCCAATAAATAGGAATATAAATCAAGCGGATTGAGATCTAAGTTCGTTATACCAATGCTAACGTTTTATGGTTTCATCCCAGATACATTTACATAATTTGTTAAAACCCGATGATCCTTTGTCATTCCTATGGCAAAGGGTTTTTTCTTAATAAAGCAGCTTTTTGGGGATTTCTTCCTTATACACTCTCACGTAATCTATGAGAAATTGCTGCCCGACGATAGATTCGTCTACTCCATTCTTACCACCCCAATTACCCCCTACTGCCAGATTCATAATAACGTAGAACTCCTTATCAAAAGGCCATTCCTTAGATGACTTTTCTTCATTTTCAAAAGTAAAATACAGATTATCATCTACTAGAAAATCTATTTTCTCTGGAGACCATTGTATCTCATATTCATGGTATGCAGATTCATTATCGGGCAAGTAATAGTATTGTCCTCTCTGAGTTCCTTTGATGTGATTATAGCTCTCAGTATGTACAGTACCCACGATCGTATCAGGATCATACCCGACGTGCTCCATAATGTCTATCTCACCGCTACGAGGCCATCCTCCGTAAGTACTATTCTCAGGTAACATCCATAATGCAGGCCATGTCCCAATACCTGATGGGTTTTTGGCACTTATTTCTACCTTACCATATTGTATCGATTTGGATGAGCGACTTCTTATTTTTCCTGATGTATAATTATTTTTATAAGAAGAATCAGATTGTATTTGAATTATTAGCTGACCATTCTCTACCCGGATATTTTCTGGCTTATCTGTATAGTACTCTAATTCATTATTACCCCATCCGCAGAGAGATGGACATCCATCGCCTAAGACATACTCCCATATCTCAGAATCGGGTGCACCATCCGTATCAAATTCGTCAGACCAAAATAATTCATAACTGGGTTCATCTTGTTTATTAAATTGATATACGATCTCTGACATCAACTGAATAACGGCCAATCCTACAATAACAACAAAAATGTAGAACACTATTTTAAGCTTCTGAAGCATCTGTACGATTTAATAATTTTTTAAAAATAATCAATTCTATCTTAAGCGTTAACCGAAAATATTTTAATGATTACTAAAGAAAATTACTGCGCCATACAGCGTTTTCCAGATTGAAAGTATTATAGTCTGTGAAAGGCAAGATTTAAAAGTGTAGGGACGGATATATTATTATCTGTCCCTTGTTTTATATAAAACAAAATCCATTATTATGAAAAATCAACTACACTTTATTTTTCTTGTCCTTCGAACTGAGATTAAACTTAGTGGCTGATCCATGTTATGACAATGGATGTGGTAATGAATGTCTGGATATGGATATCGATATATTTGTCATGACAGATGGAGAGATAGGTTGTTACTCACAGCAAAGCTGTAACTCTAAGCCTATCTCATTACAATCTACTAAAGAATGTACCACACTTGGCATACAAGATGATATCAATCTTAGCCAAAGATCAAAGGAAAGTAATAACATCAACGTCTATCCTAATCCAGTTATGGATATACTTAATATCAATTACGATGGAGTTTCTGAAAATTCTACATTGACAATAAGAACTGTCAATGGAACTGTAATAGAAAAAATACTACTTCAGAAAAGTACAACTGGCTATCAGCTTGATACAAAAGATTATCCTTCAGGAATCATTTTTATAGAAGTAATAGATGGAAATTATCACTTCGTAGAAAAGATCATCAAATTATAATACTGCGATAAATATTTAAAACAAATCCCGATATCAGCTTCATGTTGGAACCGGGATTTTTTTGTTATAACTTTACTTTTACCAACCCTTTCTTGTATATATGCCAGTAATCAATTTTTGTATCATAGTTGATACCAATAAATGATTCACACCACGGCATACAGAAACACATTCAAAAAGTAATAAAACTATAAAATGAAGTATTTACTAATTGCAATACTTATTAATGGAGTCTGGGTGAATCTTATCGCCCAGACTCCATTTAATAAACTAACTGATTTAAATGGTAAATATGCTCAGCTACATGGTGAGTCCCTTGCCGAGATAGATGGTATTTATTACACTGCAGGTGTCGGAATAGAAACTTCAGACACAACTGAATTCAGAAGAAATTTAACTGTAGTTTCTTTTGATGCTAATGGTGAACCCTTAAATAGTATTGTCTGGATAAACGATATCCCTAATATCCAAAATACTGTATCTAAAAATAATGAATATTTGCTTTATAAAGAACATATTTATTATGCCGTAGAATCACATGGAGCCAATAGACCTTGCATCATAAGGGTAAACAAAGGCCTTACAGAATTAGACAGATTTACTTGTATAAAAGATGGCAAGTCGCTTCTCTTATTTCCTGTATCTATGACCGAGTTCCCTGCTGATAATTTAATTATACCCCTGATCAATGAACAAGATCGGTTCGAACAATTAGTGGCAAGTGTTAGCCTAACGGATTCTACTGATTGGACTATTAAAGATCTTACCGTACCAGGACAGCTGACCTTACCTGCCAAAGCATTCAAGGTTCCAGGAGAAGATAAAGTTATCCTCGCTGGACTGTATGCAGAATTAATTAATGGTCAAGGTCAGAATCCTAATAACAAAATAGGACTTTATCTGACTACGATTGATAAGGATATGAATGTCCTTGATAGAAAATATCTTTTTGATAACGTTAGAACAGTTGGCCCAGATATGGATGGTCTTATTAATGACAAAGGAGAGATCATCATGACGATGAAGACATTTGATAGGCCCCTTTGGAATGCTACCTTTCAATCTAAGTTCCGACCTGCAGTTGTTAAGCTTAATCCTGATCTTACTGTAGCATGGAATAAGCCATTCAGTAGAAGAGAGTATGGTGACTCTACAGAGCAGCATGTTGCCATCATAGAGACACATAATCAGGATGGCTATATCATCACAGGATACTCTACATGGGAGAACTATGGTATGATAGGTAGGATAGATCTGAACGGTGATAGTGTATGGCATTATAAAGTCAAGACATTATACGAGCAGAATAACAATCTCCTAAGAGATGTCGTCAGAACGCCAGATGGAAACTACCTAGCTAGTGGCACTAGAGGCGTATATACAGATGATGATTCTCTTAAAAGTTTTGTGCAGTTATGGCTTATTAAGTTTGATGAAAATGGGCAAGTCGTTAACGTAGGAACTACCGCAACAGAGGAGATCACTGCATCGGATGTGGGTATTACAATATATCCTAATCCTACATCAGAGATCATCTATATCCGACAAGAGACCGGCCATCGTGTTAAGTATGACTTCATAGATAATAATGGACAACTACTCGCCAGTAAGTGGCATACCGAAGGTAATCAGATATTGGTATTCGATGTAAATGATTATCCTGATGGCGTCTATTACCTTAGCGTCAGTGACAACAAAGGTCGTATCATTCAATCCGAGAAGATTGTTGTACAGCGCTGATGTGATGTACTACCGTAAAATATTTAAAACAAATCCCGATTTCAGCTTCATGTTGGAATCGGGATTTTTTTGTTATA
>CAZBXL010000024.1:23183-44266 GCA_964495785.1 uncultured Saprospiraceae bacterium
TTTAAAACAAATCCCGATTTCAGCTTCATGTTGGAATCGGGATTTTTTTGTTATATGTTTTAATATTTTATCTACCCCTCCAGAAAGAGTCAGAGTTTTATAAAATATTTTATTTCACTTTAATAAATTCTTGAGCACTAATACCTGCTTGCTTTAGGATAGCCCTAAGTGTCCCTTCAGGCATATCTCCGGTATGGTTGGGTATCGTTATATACTTATTAGTGTGTTCGGAGAACCATATTTCATGACTGCCAGAGGCTTGTCTATAGAATTGGAAACCAAATTTTTTGAGTCTTTTAACAATCTTCCTATATGAGAATCCTCCTAAGGTTCCCATATTAAATACCTATAACCAATGGGTAGTCAAATTTATCTTCCATTCCCTGAATCTTTCTACTGTTCTCATCTTGAGCTTCTAATAACTTCTTAGCTACGTCTCTTGCAATCTCTAAAGTTTCAGTAATAGTTCTTCCTTGTACGACTAACCCTTGAACATCATCAGAAGTAGCTAAATACAAGCCTTCTGGTAGTTTCTCTATATGAATGTTAATTGTTCCTTCCATTGACTTTTAGTTTTAATATGTTACTATTTTTAAAAATACAACATTTCTAATAACCATATTCAATTACTTTCCAAGCCTGTCCCTCCTAAAATCCAGAGTCACATACACTATACCTACAATGGCACAAATAAATATACCCAGATACTCCCTGATATCTTCTACCGCTTGTATATCTGTAGGCTCGTAATCGATAAAGGCTGGCTTACCTGCATCTATCCATGAGTAGACTTGATGGGCATTAAATATTAATCCTAATATCATAGCTGTCGTCATTCCGATAGTGTAACTTGGCCAGTGCTTCCCAAATAATTTATGAAGAGGTATAACTGCTACCATTAAGTATATAATTCCCCATTTCCATCCGTCAGGATCATTATATTGCACAACTGCAAACGTTATAAAGACAAGTGCCATCACTCCATGTATTACCCTACTCATGCTCATAAATACTATCTTTTAATTCTGCATTGATCGTGTAGTTATCTTTTACAAAGTTGCACCACATGCAATCTTCATCTTTGCAAGTTGTATCAAATTTGTAGTTCTTAATATTCTCTACAGTCTCTACAATCTGAGTACCTACAATATCCATTTCTTCAGGTTGTACAGCATACTTGCTATTACTAAATTCTCCGGTCTTAGTATCCGGCTCTATGAAGTCGACCTCGCCAGTAACCATATTATAATTTTCTTTCTTATCACTATCTAATAAGATCTTATAAAAAACAATTTGTCTCCAGTAATCTCCTCCATTAGGATCACGTTCTGAAGGTTCTTTGAGTTTGGCTTTGGTTTTGGCCTTTGTAGGATCTCCTGTTTTATAATCTACGACATGGACATAGTCTTCATAGATTTCTATCTTATCTATAAATCCTTTAATCGGAATACCTTTATATTCTGCGTTTTCTAATTTTGCTTCTACAGCAAATTTCTGACCTTGTGACCATTCCTTTATCTTATGCTTATGCAATGCCTCTAACGTACGCAGACCATGTGTCATAAAGCTTTCATATTCTTTATCTGTAAAGTTAGATCTGAAGGCTTTCATATTTTCTTTAAAGTGAAACTGAAGGTTATCCAACGGTGCTTCTCCAGTCTTATTAATATTTAAGAAAAAGTGATGTAAAGCTCCATGCATAGCTGTACCAAATCCTGAATATGCATTTCTTGCATGAGGAACTTTAAGTATAGCTTCAAAATAAAAACTGATAGGACATTTCAGATATTTATTAAGATGCGTCACAGATAGAGCATAGGAGTCCAGCCACTTATCGATAAGGTCTGTTTCAATTAATGGTATCACGCGATCTTCTTTCTTAAGAAGATTATAATAGAATTCTGCAATTGTATTTTCCTCAACTTTCGGAGCTTCTATTTCTATATCATACTCTCCAGTTATTTCATCAATAAACTGTGACTTACCCAGCTCTTTATTGTTTTCATTTTGTTGAGAGAAAGTAATAAGTAATTCTGTCTCAGCTCTTGTCATTGCAACATAAAACAAGCGGCGTTCATCTTCAATGTTGGTTTCACTATCAGCGTTGACGGTATCAGGATAGGTGTACTGTTGATTTTTTCCTACTCCTTTATCCCAAATATCCTTTACACCGCCAATAATGTAAACTTTATCAAATTCTAAACCTTTAGAAGAGTGTGCTGTAATGAAGTGTGCCCCTTCAGAAGATGTTATAACTTTATTTACTGGGAGATCTATTTTATTACTCTTCATCTTATCCAGCATCGTCAGTAGCTCTTCTATTGTTAAGTCTGGCTTCTTAGTAGATTCGTTTTTTATAAAATCAAAGAATGTACTCAGCAACTGTAGCAACCATGACTTGTTGCTTTGTGTCATGACGTATTCTAATATATGTCCTTCATTGATGATGTTTTCAAATAACTGCTGCAGGGTCACCTCTTGCATATCCTTAATCCACTTATCGAGACACGAAGATGTGTTAAGTATTGCTGTCACACTCTTTAGCCCTAAGCTACTTAATACTTCTTCGTCGGAAATGATGTCTCGCCATTTGACAGATTCTTTTTTATCTGACTTCATATTATCACGATACAACTTCTGACAGTACATAGAGATCTTACCTATATCTACTGAGTCAATACCAAAATAGTTATAGTGGAGAATCTCAAATATCCTTCCCTCGCCTAAGCCATACAGTTTATATTCTTCCTTTAAATAAGAGAGAATATTTATAACATTTCTTATAAATGGAAGCTCGAGAATATTGATTCGCTTCTTGATGTTAATTGGGATATTCTTCTTCTCTAATACATTGACAAGATCATTGACTTGAGCGTGCTTACGATAGATGATGGCTATCTTATTAAACTTGTTTTTGTCTTGATGATACTGATCAAAGAGTTCCTTAGCTAAGAATGCATATTCAGCAGACTGCTTTTCAAAAGCCAATATTCTTGGCTTGATTTTTTTCTTTGGTGGAGCACTTGAAGCAATTAATTCTTTTGATAAGTTTTCGATCTGATTGACTATACGTTCTTCGTTATATTCTATCAGACTTTTAGACATATCTAAGATGTCTTGATTAGATCTATAATTATTTTCTAAGACTATAGTCTTAGGCTTGTACTTACGTTCAAACTCTATAATGTTACCCAAGTTAGCTCCTTGAAACTTATATATTGCCTGATCATCATCACCTACTACAAATACGTTAGGAACATCCCAGTATGATATAAGGTAATTTAATATCGTATTCTGTGCCCCATTGGTATCTTGATATTCATCTACAAGAAAGTACTGATACCTCTCTTGATATTTTAGTAAAATATCTTCATCTTCTTCGAATGCTTTGATGACCCAAAGAATCATATCCTCATAGTCATAGCGTTCGTACTTCTGCATTAGTCCTACAAAGTTTTCATATTGATCAACTGCAGCTTTAAGAACATCAAATCGCTTTTCAAAAGTTGCATATTTATCATCACGAAAATCTCCTTTCATGTAAGTGACGCCAGTCTTCTTATTTAGTGTTTTTCTTCCGCAGATAAAGTCTTTACTATCTTTCTTTATGCTTAGGTACTCTGTAATCATTTCATGCATTTTCTGAGGAGAGATATTCTCCTTCTTCATAAGCACAAACAACTTTCGCATACGGACACCTTCATAGTATCTATCACCCTTGTATCTCTTAAGTGGACTATCGTCATCTAAGCCATCAATGAGCTCCTCCATTACATTAACTCGCTCTAAATCAGAGATAGGCTCTAACTTACGATACCCTCCAAAGTACTCCAGATTCTCTTGTATCACTTGATTACAGAATCCATGAAATGTGTAGATATGAATTTGATGGGCTTCAGGGCCTATAATTTTGACCAATCTCTTACGCATCGCTATAGTCGCAGAGTCCGTATATGTTAAGCAGAGTATATTATGAGGAGACACATCCTGCTCGATCAGAATCTTACCTATTCTGGTCGCCAATATCTGAGTCTTACCTGTGCCAGGGCCTGCATTAACCAGCACCGGACCTTCTATATTATCTACAGCTTCTTTCTGCTTGGGATTGAGCTTGGTATAAGCTTCTGTAAAGGCACTGGTAAATTTGGCTTTCTTATCTATCATTATATATCTTCTTAATAAAGTGAATGTAATATAATTATAAATCTAACATCTTTCGTGTAGTATATCTACACGATACCTTAGTGCAGTGAGATACAGTAGGCATTAGAAACATCTATAATTCACCGAATCCTTTTTATCCAACATACTGGGATAGATTGACACGAACATTACCCTATTCAAGTTAAAAGGAAGTTAATTAGCACTGCTTCATTTAACAAATTACTCAAAATAGAGTCTATCAGTTAAGAACAGCAAAGAAGTCACAGCTTTAGAATAATTTATCATTCACATTAAAATTCTTAGCTATGAAAAGTTTAATCATCACAATCACCATCATGATACTCTCATCGATGAGTGTCGTTACTGCTCAGAAGAGCTACGTCTCTAACTATAATTCCAATAGTTATCAATACAGATATAATGATAGAGATTATCATCGAAATGATCGCTTTCGCTCTGCCTATACACGCGATAGTCGTATCTACAGTCGTATGTCACAGAGAGACAGAAGAAGACTCAATAAGTTAGAGAATAGATACTGGAAAGTAGAAAGAAGAGCTTGGCAAAATGGAAGACTGAGTCGCAGCGAGTCGAGAGCATTAAGAAATATCAGAGATGATATTGACAGAATAACTCAGAAGTATCAGAGACGCAGAAACAATAATAGAAGATACTGTCCATAAAGGGCAAAAAGGTAGAATGAGTATTTTTTTAAGTTAGAGCAAGGGTTGTCCTATTATGATTGGGCAGCCCTTTTTATTTGATTCTAATTTTCTATTGTACCTTCTTGTTGGTATGGTAATTGGCTTATTTATATATTACATAAGTAAAAGTAGTCTTATGCCACTTACTAAAGTTTATGCTCTCATATTTCTGATACTCTCCCTCCTGTTTTCCACAGCATCAATTGCTCAAGACGGAAAGTTATTAAGTTCCAAAAAAATGCAAAAGGACTTAGACGAATTGTTATTTACATTAGAAGCTCATCCTGACCCTTATCAAAAGATTTCTGAAACAGATTTTAATAATTTAGTAGATAGCGTCAGACAAAACCTAAGTAAAGAAATAGACTTCATAGATTTCTATAAAAACTTGTCACTTATAACTGCTTCCATACATGATGGGCACACCTCCTTACACTTGCCAGAACATTGGCTAAAAAATGCAAGAAAAGAATATGGAGCGTTTCCATTAGAAATGTATCTAACCAATGAAAACGAATTATTTCTCATCAAGGACTTAGGAGAGTCTACAATTCCATTAGGATCACAAATTTTATCTATCGAAGGTGTCTCTATAAAAGACTTTATTAAAAACATAAGCCCCTATATATCTTTCGAAATCGAACCCTTCCGTAATGTCATGATCGAAAATAATCTTGAGACTTACTTATACTTAATGTTTAAGAAAAGTAATGATCTCACATTTACCTATTTTCAAAAAGATACTCTGACCACTAAGGTGAATAATATCGATTATAAAAATTGGAAAAAACAGCAAAAGAGTGATCGAGAAGAAAGAGAAAAGAAAATTATGCAAGGAAAACCGTATGACTATACTTTACTAAAACCAGGGGTAGGTATGATCAACATATTTTCGTTTTCAGTATCTAATATTGACTCATATAATATCTTCTTAAATAAGACATTTAAAAATATAAGAAAAGACAGCGTACATTCCTTGATCATAGATGTCAGGGGTAATTATGGCGGTTCTCCTCAGGTATCATCAGAGCTGTTTCATTACATACATGATGGATACTTCAAGACTATGGCTAAGTCGAGTATGAAGGTCAGTTCTCCTTACAGAAAGTATTTTCATAAGATGCATCCTCAACTCAAAAATCCGAATTACAATATTAATTTTTTGCGGAGTAGATTTTTTATCGACATTGAGTCTGTACTATACAACAAGTTAGATACTTATGTGGAAGAAGCTTCTCTGTACAATGAAGAACCTGTTGAAGAAAACTTTGAATACACAGGGGATACATATTTGCTGACTAATAGGATATCCTATTCTGCGGCATCGTCTTTCGCATCAACATTTCAGTGTTATAATATGGGTCTTATCATAGGTGAACCAACAGGAGGTACTAAAATCTTCAGAGCTAATGCGATGTATGATAAATTAGCTAAGTATAATATGATTATAGCTGTCTCTACTGCTAAAAAAAGTACAGCATGTTATAACGAAGAAGACGAGCCTGTCACACCTAACATAGAAGTCACTCCTTCTGTAATAGATAGAATTCATGAAGCTGACTCACAACTTAATTATACACTGATGTATATAAACAAATTACAAAAAAATAAGTCTGGATTATAATTCTATTTTTCTGAAAAGCCTCCGTCTTGAGGTACAGTGATCTCAGGGCTCAGGTTTCCGACAAATTCTCCTAAACTGGCATCATCGTACTGCATGAGATTAACAAACCTGTAGGTCTTGCCTTCGTCTTTTGACACTGCAAGAACATAGGTTTTGTTTGTATATTCTTTGTCAACCAGTTGCATAGTATACTCTACCGGGATAACGGCTTGCAGCTCACCATTATATTCTAATATCTTCAATGGTGCTTTGACTTCGGCTGAGTTATAGATAAGACCCTCAGCAGAAGAAGATGCTCTTTCTGCTTTTAAATCATCTACTACAAACTCTTCTCCTCCATTCATCTTGACAAGATCTGGATGTGTTAGTGTTGCAACTTTTACAAATTCGTTTTTGACAAATGCATCAACATATTCTTGCGTACTTTCAGTCAATGAACCTTGTGCTAAGACAGTGCTCATAGAAAAAGCAAGCAAGACGGTAAGTGCCATTAATATTTTCATTGATGATTATTTATATGCAATTATAAAAGACAATAAGAACTAACTACAGGCCTAATTTGGTTTTGACTAATGCTCCTACATCTGTAGATTTTTCAGCATATAGTACAAATCCTGTGCTTAGATCAAAAATGTAATCATAACCATTTTCATTAGCTACATCACTGATAGCCGCTTGGATTTTATTTCTCAATGGAAGTAGGAGATCTTCTCTCTTCTTCATGATCTTCTGCTGACTCTCTTGCTCAAATTTCATAATCGTTGTCTCCTCATCCTTAAGCTTCTGTGCTTCTGTCTCAAGTTCTATTGGTGATATAGCTCCTTGAGCTTGCTTTCTTTCTAGTTCTTGTGCTTTACTTTGGAGAGCCTTGATCATATCTTGACCTTTCTTCTGCAACTGTGTAGTAAATGTCTCGATATTAGAATTAGCTTCTTTGACATCAGGCATTTCTAATAATAAAAGTTGTGTATCCACGTAGCCAAATTTCTGCCCGTACATAGATATGGCTGATACAAAAAACAAAACTACAAAAGTGTACTTCTTAAAATCTTTCATTTCTTATCGGTCTAAATATTTATTAATTTCTTATTCCTAATTCTCTTCTGATCTCGTCAGTCTTATCATATTCTTCGTTAGAATATAGTAATCCTGTAGCTCCAGCTTTATCAAAAATCAAATCATAACCTTTGATTTTTGCATAATCTTCTATGGCTTTAAACACCTCATCTTGGACTGGACTTATGAGCTCTTGTCTTTTTCTGAACAAGTCCCCTTCTGGACCAAATCTTCTTTTTTGAAGTTCTCTTACTTGTCTTTCTTTTTCCATAATCTCATCCTCTCTTTCGATTTTTACTTCTTCACTTAATAAGACCATCTCAGCTTGGTACTTATTATACATACCTTTTATCTGGTCATATTCCATTGATATATCTTGTCTCCACTTAGCAGAAATCTTATCGATCTCTCCTTGTGCTTGTGTGTACGATGGGAGACTCTCAAGAATGCCTGATACGTCAACTATAGCTACTCGTTGCGCTTGTACTGATAATGCCATCATTACAATAGCAATTACAGAAAATATGCTCTTTTTTATCATTGTCTATTTATTTTGAATTCAAATTATATCTAAATAAGGCCTTTCACAAGGATTACATTCCACATCGATTTGATTTAACTATAGTTTAACCCAAGTTATTATGGTTTACTTATATTAAATCTCATTAATTGTGATGCAAAAATAAACCATTGTATTGATTTACAAATAGAGAAAAGAGAAAAGCATCAATTAGGTATCTTATAATATATATAGATATGTATATCTATCTGAAATAGATGCTTGTAAGAATTTAGTTAACTAATTATATTACTACACATGACTTAAGACAAATTCGATTTTATTGTCCATATATCACTTCACAACCTATATCTTCTCCATCCTGATCTATCAATTCCATTCTGAACTCTATACTGCCGTTATTTGTCATTGCATCCAAATCTTGTAAAGTATATTGACCAAGAGATAATGCTATACTATTATTAACTCTTAATGGAACACATTCATCATCAGTGAAAGTTAATTCAAGATCTGTATTAGTATCTAAAAAATTACTGACTATAATATTCTTATTATCTATTCTTTGTATTTGTATTTCTGTACCTATAAGATTATCTAATTCATCACAGATAGATACGACGACTAATTCACCTTCATAATCCTCAGCACAATTAACTTCTTCTACTGTTGAATTTATAATATCTAAAGGAATTTTAATTTCAGCAAGAACCTCTGTACTTGTTCTGAATGTTGCATCAACCTCATAAGAACCGAGTGTAAGATCTACAGATGGATCGACGACACCAAAATAAGAGTTTGGTCTAATAAACCCATCAACAATAGTATCTACAGAAGTAGGATTATCAAAAAATCCATTTTGAGTTCTACGTTGAATATTGACATTATCAGGCAGATTAGAGTACTCTACAAATACATCCTCAGGATCACCTTGTATCCAGTCATAGAAATAACTAAATAGCTCTGTCGGATCAGTACGAGCGACATCAAGTTCAGCGACTAATGTTGATGAGTTAGCATATATCTTAGGTGCAATGAAGGCTGTGCCAGCAGCAAGTGCATATGGTACACTTAATAACTGACTGCTTCCTACAAGTGTATAATCTGTACCCCCATCTGTATCATGTGATAAGGCAACATATTTAGCTCCACTTAACCAATCTATGGTCTCAAAAGAACCTGATATTACATTACCGTTACCTATATCAATCGAGTACAGCCCGTTTCCGTTAGTCGTCGGAGTGTGATTCTCTGAATACAAAACTGTACCGATAGGCGATCCATCTAATATCTGAATAAGGACTCCTATGTCCTGATCAGAAATAGGATCACTGTTAGCATCTAAAACCAATGACTGAAAACTAAAAGCTTGAGGCACTTGTGCTTGACAGATCGTGACCATCATGACTAATGTAATTGAAATAACGATTTGCTTCATTTTCTATTTTTTTGATTAAGTATCAGATCAAAGGACTCTTATTGCTTAGTAATCTTAAAGGCACTCCTATTATTAATGACAATGATATAAATACCAACATCTATGCCTGATAGATCAACATCGTCACCTCTATAACTCAATAATACTTCTCTCCCATGCACATCTAATATCTTTATTGTCTTAATGACTTCTTCAGAAGTTATTGTGAGATGGTTGTCTACTGGGTTAGGGAATATTTCTATTTTGCTATCTAACGTCGCATCTACACTAACAGACCCTTCATAGAACAACTGAAAAGCGTACCCTCCTAATGTTCCAGATGTATCATCGATATAAATATCTCCAAGTGTGTAGACTACATTATCGGTAGAGATAGAACTTGAAAGTACGTTGAGTTCCACATTATTATCTTGGGCATAAGCAATACATACGGAAACTAATAAGATTGAGATGCTATAGAATATTTTCATTTGCCTTATTTCTATTTTAAGTATAATTTAAAAATAACATAATAATTCAGAATTAATCTTACGAGATAGGTAACCCATTCTATGTTAATAATCAACTTGTAAAGTAGCTTAAACAAAACAGACTATAAAAAAAGGAGGTCAGAAAACTACAACTGACCTCCTTACATAAATATAATAGTGCTAACAAATATTTCAATTCTAATCTATGACCATCAGTTTGTATTCTGCTGATCCGTTTTGTGTAATCAACTTAAGGTAATACACACCTCCGTTAGGTATATGGTTTCTATCTATTATCAACTGATGTTTTCCTGCAGTATAATTATGATCTGAAGCATAGACCAACTGGCCTCTTACATCATAAATGTTCCAATGACATAACCCTCCTTCACTAATTGTAAATGATACATCTGTCTGATCTTTCCATGGGTTAGGACTTGCAGAAACAATATCTAAATCACCCAAGCCATTTTGTACTTTAAGTCTGACATCGACAACCTCATTAAGACCTCTGTATGATTCTGCTGGAGTGATCTTAGAAGTAATTTCGAAAATATCCGCTTCACTTAATGACTTGTCAGAATTAAATTCTACTCTGAACACTTCCAAATTTTGATCTATATCTACGGGCTCATCTGAGTTATAGCTTATAGATATCCAACCTTCGTCTTGAGCACCGATATAATAGTTATAAGAAGTTATATCTAATACATCACTTGTGATGCTCGATATTGTAATATCATTTGGATCAAACTCTAATGTCATTTGCCATCCAGAAACTCTCTCGTAACTATCACTGTAGAAAGATACCGCCGCAGAACCTTTTTTAATTTCCTTATTTGATATTGTAAATGATAATGGCCATCTACTTGATCTATTATCCAGAACTTGAGACTGTAGATTAGGTATAACAGTCCCATTAACATCGCCTACTTTAATCCCTATGAAATCTATAACCATATCTTCCTCAAGATTATTAATTGAGTAATCTTCTGGCATGTCTACTAACCATGGATTTATTTCATCTATAAAGTTATGATCAACATCTACAAATCTCCATGAGCTGTTGTTTGGCAATTCATCGTGAGCTCCTAATATTAATTTTCTTAATTCAATCAAATCTAATGCAGTCACACTATGACTATCATTAGCATCTGCTGCAATTAATTTGTATGGACTATCAAGAGGTTCTATATTAAGGATATGTCTCTGTATATATACTAAATCAAGGGTACTAACGCCATTGAGATAGTTTATATCTTTCTCTGGTGACACGATGTAATTTCCTCCCATTGGCATATCATTAAATGCATAATGGCCCTCTTCATTAGTCATATCTATAGCATTACCATTAATGAGATTGACTTCCACATCCTCTATGCTTTGATAATCTTCTGTATAAATATCACCCTCTAACACAACCCTTTGCATATCATCACACATACCACCGTCAGTAATCATTACTGTAAATGTGCAGTAGTCCTGTGCCATCGTCACATTATCTGTCACGTACAGCCTTAGCGTTCTCAATCCTACACTATCGCAAGTAAATGTAATATTAGTGTCAGTAGGATCATCCGACAGGCTTACACTTATAGGATTATTACAAGTATGGTAACTCCCACCGTCAAAATCAGAAGCCCATAATTCTAAACTTGCTCCATCATTCATGCCATCACCATTGGTATCAGTAGGAGTATCTAATGCAAATGTTAGATTGGTCATACATACTGGTGTGGGTGCCTTCGTATTGACCACTGTAAGAGGTTGATTTTGTGTAATGGTATTATTACACTCATCAGAAATGGTCCATACTACATTATACTGAGCTGCCACAAGTATTTCGCTGAAAACGTTAGTATCACCAACAGCCATCTGATTACCTCCCAAGTCATTTACAACATAAGACCAATCAAGTGATCCTGAACATGAGCCCGTTCCAGTTCGAGTATATTCTATTAATCCACTTGTACAATCTATATTCTGTGACTCTATAGTGATAGGATCAAAGGCATCTGTCATAGGTCCTTCAGTATTACTAACTTCTATAATCTGTGGTCCATCAGGATCTGTAAGTTGTGTAAATGTATTGCCTGTATCATCACACCAATTTATAACAAACCATGTTCTTTCTATCCTGAAGCACTGACCTGGCACATTAGATGAAACTAAATTATCTTCATGACTAAACCCTAACATACTACACTGATCATCTCCTCCCGTAAATATCGGAAACGCAAATTGAGGATCAAGGTCTTCAGGATTGACATCATCGATTGTACATACACCTGATGTAGAAACAAAATCACTTGGCCACTGTATCATAGATTCTGTAAATGGTGCTGTGTTTGTAATCGTAATGACTTGAACACATTGTGGATCTATAGTACTGATATCATTATCAGAAATGCTAAATGTTCTTGTTATCATACCAATATTACATTGGTTGACATCCATATCTACCTCTTCTGATACCATACTCGACGTAGAACAATTACCTATCACCTTAGCTTCTCCAAATGTTGTTGCTAAATCATTAGCATCGAAAGCAACTCTGCAATCCACATTAATATTAAGAGGACATTCCAACGAAGGAGCTACTTTATCTTGCACTTCTACACTGACCATGCAGTCATTGGTATTACCACTTGTGTCATATACTCTGAAGACTACCATAACCTCAGCTCCTGCATCAGTACAACAAAATTCTACTTGCTGTCCAAATACAAGATCGTCAGGGTTACAATCTGTTGTCATTCTACGTACTTCAAATCTATCAACTCCACATCCATCCCACGAGCCATCGTCAAAAGTTGAGGCATTAACAAATGTACTTCCAGAAGACGTTAACGCTACGGTCGTACGTGACTCACATATTGCCACTGGCTCAACTTGATCCTGTACTGTGACTGATAACTGACAAGTAGCACTATTATAACAACTATCTCTTACTGTATATGTAACAAGATTGACTCCTGACTGAAGCATACCTTGTCCTCCGTTAGAGTTGACTATAGGTGATCCTTCTGGATCTATCTGTACAATGATACCGTTACTACATCCATCAGTCGCATTGACAGATGGAAAGTCTACTAACATCTCACAGTCCTCATCAGAACTTACAGTAAAGTCTTGTGGACAAATGAAAACTGGTGCCGTTGTATCTATAACTTCAATTATCTGTGCACCCACCCTTGAACTATCAGCACCACAAAACCACTCTATGACTTCAAAGGTTCTCATTATCGTTTTTCTACATGGGTTGCTTGACACAGGAATATCTGTAAATACTAAAGCAGCACCACAAAATGACCCTATATTAGAAGGGACAATTACTGGACCATCATCGGTAGCGATCGATGCTCCGTCTATAGGTAATATCGGAACTCCTGTAGAACCTGAACCGCATGCAGCAAATGCAAATCCAATATTATTAGGTGTTCCCATCGTTCCAGACCCTGTTGAAGGCATACATATTATAGGAACCCCAGCTGAGCCAGATCCAGTAGGAATCTCTCCTGAAATAAAAGGTATAGGAAAACCATTATCATTAAAAATAAAATTAGGATCATCACATGCTATCGTAGCGTTATCAGGAAACACTATTCCACTAAAGTCAATTCTCTCTAAATGTAGTGTCTGCATACAATCTGAAAAATTACCAGTTGCATTATCTACAGCTCTGTAAGTCCTCGTTACTATTCCCGTAAATACTGTATCACACTCTAAAGTCTCACGTTGTTCATCCAATAAAAAAACTTCAAAACTTCCACCTCCACATCTTGCTGTTGCAGTAGGAACACCCAACACATCAACAGCAGCACAAGAAACTGTATCATTCTCTGGGCACTGAATAGCTGGTGCTAATTTATATTCGATAGTCACATTACCCCAGCAATTATTTCCAGAATTACTATCCGTAACTCGAGCAGAAAAAGTCTGATCTACCTGAGAAAGTCCCACTATAGGCGGATCGATAATAGCTCCATTGGTACTTTCGAGTCTGACAGAATACATTCCACCAGGACATGTCGTAGAGAGAGAATTGATTATCATCTCTGGTGTAACTGTTGCCATACAATTCTCATCTAAACTAATATTCACTTGATTATTACACTTAAGAGAACACTGGCTATAGCTCTGTATTGATACTAAAACAAAGATCATCGCTATGAGAGTCTTAGATAATCCTGCGAGGCCTTCGTAATGTCGATGTGACATTATAGGGTGTAAAAGGGTTTTAGTGTGTAGCACTTTACATCGGTTTTTGTCCATAAACTTGGGATTTACGAACTAATATGGAAAATCGGTTAATGTATAATTCCTCCTCTGAGACATAATTAGGGTCCTAAAAGAAGTCATCAAAACTTGTTGGATCAAGGTATTAAGACTTAATCCAGGGACAAACATATAAAAACATATTATAAAATTTACTAATACGTAATAAATTAACAAATTTTAATTGTTTAGCACTAACACAAAAAAGTACCCCTTAACATGATGCTAAGAGGTACTCTATAAACCGCAAGAAATAAATGCTATCCTGGTCTTTTATCTAAGTCCAGATCATTAACTGCGTCAGAAATCTCATAACCTAATCTCAGACCTTCAGTACAATCCATTCTAATATGAACTCCTAAAGGAATACGAGAAAAAGCATTCTCCTCTGCCATATCGCTGAACGATCTAAAGCTTCGTGGCTCACTTTGAAATTCTACTCTCCCCTCATGCGTACGATCTGTGAAGTTTGTTCTGTCTCCAAAGAAATCTATAAACACACCACTTGCAGCAGAAGCAAATGCAGAGTGACCTGAAGGATATCCTGGGAAAGAAGGATTTGGCCAGAATACCAATCTGAATAAATTAGTCTGATAGTTTGGATCTACAAATTCTCTTAAGTAAACGCTTGGTCGCATAACCATGTGCTCATACTTGTCTGCCCATGCAGATACAGCTGCATCATTTAATGAGAAACCTAATTTTACAAATAGTGTCAGAGATTCTTCTAAGTTCAGACTGTACTTATCTATTAGCTGGTCAGCTATCGCAATCTGTCTACCTGGAGGGCTCATCATTAAACCTTCTACATCATCACTCCAGAATTCTGCTATCCATAGGTCTTCACCTTGTTCTTCTCTCGCTGTATTATTAACTTCATAGACTTCGTACATCTCATTGTAGTAATCTGATCCTACTGTCGTACTGTAACTAATCGGAGGTGGCACTGAAGATGTCTCATCTGAAGAGATTAC
Source organism: uncultured Saprospiraceae bacterium (assembly GCA_964495785.1). GTDB lineage: Bacteria > Bacteroidota > Bacteroidia > Chitinophagales > Saprospiraceae > RFSX01. Next base: position 38,409 of record CAZBXL010000024.1, read on the forward strand.
AAAAGTTCTCACATTACCCCAGTAAGGGAACAGAGCTCTTTCAGGTTCTGCAGAGAAAGTCCAGAAACCATCTCCAGTGGGTGGCACATAAGATACTGGCTGAGGGTCATTTATTTGGCTTTCAGCTTCTGTATCAGTTAGTGCATAACTTATAACTTGTTCTGCAACATACTCTCCCCACTCTATAGAACTTTCAATATCATCTTCATCAACATCCTCAGAATACTTAGTTTGAAGTTCGTCTTCTAATGCTTGGATTTTAGAAATTTGATCACTCGGTAGATTAATAATAAAGTGATCTATACTTGCTGAATAAGCTGCATTCAACGCAAGGTTATAGTCTATATCATCTGGAGCCAAATCACTATCAATTACTAGCTCATCCAAGAACTGAGTTGCCGTTACGTGATCTCTCATCCCTACTACTGCTGTCTCATAAGCTGCTAGATTAATATAAGCTAACGATCTCGCTGTAGATGTAGGTCGCATGCCTGGTGCATATCTGTCGAGAACTAATAACAGCTCATTCCATTCATTCACGATGTCATTATCGAGAGACGCTACACTTGTACCACGTCCGTTATTACCTCCATTGCCATTGTTGTTGCCTCCGTTGTTATTGCCATTATTGTTGTTGCCGCCATTACGGCCTCCTCTGAATTCCTCAGTTGTTTCACTCAGTAATTCTTCATCTTGGCAGGATTGAAATGTCAACCCTACTGCTATGATCATTATCATGATCTTTAAATAATTCATTGTCATAATTTCAAATTTTTAGATTAAAAAATATTGCTAGAACTAACCATTGCTCACATATAGAAGATATTATAATCGTCTTCGTATCAGATCAGAGCATGGATTACTTGTTATAAGTAGAAGCCGAAAATCAATGATGCCATTTAGGGCTTGACAATATTAATATTAATCGACTCCTACTGGATAGTGTTTTTTATTCTGAGTCTCTACAAGACGCCTTAAGGGCTTGCAGCTCATCTTGACTTGATACTACTGTTTCTGTTCCATCTTCATATACAATTGTGATAGGATATACCACACTTGGTTTTTCGACATCATCACCAGCGGTTTCTTTGTATGCTCTCACTGCAGCTTTAAGATCTGCCTTATCAGCAAAAATTGTATCAACACCGCCTATATTAACGGTAAGAGGATATACTAAGTCGAAGCATGAAAAACCTTTCCCGCGATTTCCATTTCTATTTCTGCCTTCTTTTTTACATGTCTTTTTGAGTTGAGATAATTCTTCTGTTGTGGCAAGGTCTATGATCTCGCCATCTTCATTAAGTACTTGAATCGGAAATAATAATTGTGGTTTATTATCTCTATCTAAGTCTAGCTCATTATCTTCGAACCATTCGACAATTACAGAATCGAGTACTTCATAACTTTCTACTTCCGCTATTGTCCCATCGATAAATTCTATGCTTATAGGGAATACGAATTCTAAGCAATAATTTTTTCCGATGGCCTTCTTTTGTAGATTACTGATGCTTGAATCACTAAATGCCTGAACATCTATTAACTCTGCTTCTTCCTTAGCACACGATGCTAATGTGAATGCTATAGCTATTGCTAATAGCATAATCAATGTTGAAAAATTTTTTGTTTGTTCCATCTAAACTTATTTATGTGGTTAAATAATATTTTGCCAATTTATTTATGACGTGTTCATAGGTATAAGAAAGCTTAATCGCCTTTGTACTCACTTTTAATTAAAAAAAATTGATAGGCTGTAATATTGAAATATCTTTACATCGTTAAAAGCCCCATAACTACGGGATTAGGAAACAGATTTTTATGTCAGAGAAAAAATTATGGAACGACTTGAGAGAAGGTGATAAGAAAGCGCTTGAGACGATCTATAGAAGCTATTTCTCAGATCTTTATATCTATGGCAAAAGACTGACTCAAGATGAGAATACCGTTCAGGACTGTATTCAAGAATTATATATAGAACTATGGAATCGCAGAGATAAGCTATCAGAGACTGATGCTATAAGACCGTATCTTTATATTTCTCTCAAAAGAAAAATATTTCATACCATAAAAAAACTTAAAAAAACTACTGAAACTCCATTAGAAGAATCTCATTTTGATATAGAACTTGCAATAGATCAAGTGTTAATCAATCAAGAATCAAACTCAGAAAAAAGTAAGAATCTTAAAAACGCTTTTGAGCAACTCAGTAGTAGACAAAAAGAAATACTGTATCTTAAGTATTATTCTGGAATGGACTATGATGAAATCTCAGAAGTAATGAGTCTCAATTATCAATCAGCACGTAATCTTGTATCCAGAGCACTAACTAAACTTTCTAAGCATATACTACTATACGTTATATGTATATACACAATGAAGCAAATTATCTAAATAAATAACTCATAAGTGAGTACAAAGACGCTTCTATCTCCTTTTAAAAGTAAAAAGGAACCTTATGTATTTTATAAGATGTATAATTATTTCTCTTTTAATGATGTCAATTACCAACTGTAGTGTCGAGTCCTCAAGTGAAGTAGATGCAGAACTTGTTTATTATTTTCAGTTATTTGAAGAAGAGGCAGTAAGTAGAGACATTAGTATAGATATGAGTTCTATTCTTGTATCAGGATATATAGAGAATATAGAAACTCGAGGCACATTAGGACAGTGTAAGTCCTACTCTGACGGATCACAGACAGTTGTTATAGATGATAACTATTGGCAGAGAGCAGATGATTATGAGAAAGAATATATCGTCTTCCATGAGCTAGGGCATTGTGTTCTAGGACGAGATCATAATAATGTAAGAGATGATGAAGGTATATGTGAAAGTATTATGCAAAGTGGCAATAACTTATGTACAAGCAACTATAATGACATGACTCGAGAACAATTGTTAGACGAATTATTCTCTAATTAAACTAAAATTTTTTCAAATATTCTCAAAGTGAATTTTATCAATTGATACTAACTAATGTTAATACAGAATGAAGAAATATTTACAATATGAATCCATAGATTTCTCCCAAGAACCCTCTTTCATAAGATGGGCCAAGGGTGAATTAAAAAATGAGGATGACATAGACTGGCAAGCCTGGCAAAGAGAACATCCAGAAAAAGCTGAAGAAATATTTGAAGCTAAGAAATTAGTACAGTCAATAGTTTTTAAAACTGAAAAAATACCTCATCCAGCAGAAGATCAAATCTGGAGCAAAATAGACAGCGCAATAGTTGACAATAAAAAGGAACCCAAACCGATTAAATCAAGAAGAGGAATACTCAGAATCCTACCCTACGGTATAGCTGCTGCCTTAGCAATTTTTGCAATTGCTAATATCAATTTTGACACAGAATACTCGACTGCACTTGCAGAAGTACAAGAAATTACATTACCCGATGAGTCTACTGTAATTGTAAATGCTGATTCCAAATTATCATTTGATGAAAAAAACTGGGATAATCAAAGAGAGATACGCCTCAGTGGAGAAGCATTTTTTAATGTTAAAAAAGGATCACAGTTTATAGTAGAGACAGATTATGGCACTGTAGAGGTTCTCGGAACTAGCTTTAATGTATATGCAAGAGATAATAATTTTAATGTAGTATGTGAGACTGGTAAGGTCGGTGTTAATACCTCCAATGAAATAACAATTCTAATGCCTAATCAAGGTGTAAAAATTACAAATGGTGTACATCAATTAAATGAGAACTTAAATAAAAAAGAAAGTCGTAGTAATTGGATGTCAGGCATATACTTATATGATGAAGCCCCTTTCGCAGAAGTGATTAATGAATTAGAAAGACAATTAGATGTAACTATCAAAGTAGATCCATCACTTATAGACGAATCTTTTACTGGTAGTTTTGATAAGAAAGATTTGGACACAGCATTGTCAGAAGTGTTCTGGCCATTGGGATTAAAATATAAGATAGATGGCAAATCAATAATTGTAAGTCAATAAAAACCGTTAGTAGTGCATGCGTTTTATTTACACACTTATTATATTATTACAATTAAGTAGCATCTATGCTCAGAATGGTGATTCACTCAGAATTACTTATACGCATAAGGATATAAGTATAAAGAAAATAATCCAAGATCTTGAAGATCAATATGGCATTAGATTCTCTTACGCGAGTTCGGCATGGATGGACAAAAACGTTGATGTAGATTTTCAAAATCAAACTATAGATAATGTCTTAGAAGACTTGTTATCTGACGAGAATATAGAATACAAAAAAGCGAATAACAACATACTTCTGAGAAAATCATCAGAGTATGTAGAGGTCAAAAATGATAATTATAAATCAACTATACATCTAAAGGGGAAAGTAAATACAGATGTAGAATCCATGGGTTCATTAGCCTATGCTACTGTCATGGTCAAAAACTCGGCTATCGGCACCTACACTGATGAGAATGGAGAATTTGACCTAGAGATACCTGGAGACTACAAGCAGAGCATTATCAAAGTGAGCTACTTAGGCTATCAAGATGCAGAATACGAATTATCAGAATTAACTGATGCATATGTATTACTCCAAATGAATAATCAAGCTGTATCAATAGAAGAGGTGATCATTAAGAATAGAAAAAAACCCATCAGAATTATGAACAGCGATAATTCTATATCGCTCAATAGTACGCAAATAAAAAGTAATATCTCAGGCGTCATGGGTAACGATATCAATAGATCTATACAACTGCTACCAGGTATTACTGCACATGATGATGACTGCTCAGATATAAAAATAAGGGGACGTAATAGTGATGAGACTTTACTTATCTTAGATGGGATGCCTATCTATAATACGGATCATTATTTTGGTATATTTAGTGGTGTCAACGCAGCACATATTGACTCCGTTAATATTTATAAAAACAATTATCCGATTCAATATGGAGAAAAAACAGCAGGCGTCATTGAGTTCTTAAGTGATGATAAAATTCCTCTAAAAGCTGAATCAGAAATAGGTATAGACCTACTTACTTTATATGGTGCCACGAGTGTTCCTCTCGGTATAAATAGTGCTTTGCAGATCACTGGAAGAACGACACTCTTTGGCGTCAATAATAACAACTTCAACGTCATCAGTGACATGAATGATGACTTAGTGATGGTCAGTAATTTTGGCAATAGAGTCGACGGTAGACAAAGTGATCCTGATTTTAAATTTTATGATATCAATGGTAAATACAATTATAACAATAAAGATAATTTATCAATAGAGCTTAATCTATACAGAAGTCAAGATCAGTTTACAAACCAAAACAGCATAGTCATAGAAGATAACAGACGCGACAAGTTGACACTTACACTTGATGAAGATAGACAATGGATGACTACCGCTACAAGTGTCATCATGAAAAAAGCTCTATCAAATAATATAAAGCTAAATGCAAGAGCCTATTACACAAATTACAGCAGCACTAATAATGAGGACATTAATATAGGTAAGGACATAGATCAAAATGGAGAGCCGCCCAATCCACAAAATCAAGAATCGACAGAACTCGGCGCAATACATAATAATAATCTGACTGATTATGGCATAGATGCTTACGCTGATATCAATGCAGGGCATCATGGCTTCGTACTAGGAGCAGTGACCGCTCAACGAAATGTCTCCTACTTGTTTGAAGAAAATACGGAAAGAAAACTATTTGGCGAGGCCAATTACAATTCGTTAGGCGCATACACATCTTACACGTTCAGTCCTTCAACTAAATTTAAGGCTAATGCAGGCTTAAGGACTATCTACTTTACAGATCTTAATGACTTATTCTACTCTCCCCGTGTACAGCTACGTTATAAACTTAGTGATCGTGTTGCCCTAAAAGGATCATACAATTACGTACA
>CAZBXL010000024.1:44366-45628 GCA_964495785.1 uncultured Saprospiraceae bacterium
TACGTTATAAACTTAGTGATCGTGTTGCCCTAAAAGGATCATACAATTACGTACAACAGATCATAAGACAATTATATTACGAATATAGAAGTGAACCCTTAGACCTATGGGTAGCTGCAGGACAAAATGACATCCCTGTCTTATCTTCACACAATATTATGTTAGGTACTAGCCTTAGTCTTGGCGCAATTACTATAGACATAGAAGCCTATCAGAAAATAATAGACGGTACTATAGAGTACGCTGTTACAGATCCGACTAATAATAACAACAACCCCAGTAAGGGAGAGGATTACAATATATATTTTGGTGAGGGGAGAGTACAGGGTATTGATCTGATAGCTAGTTTCGGACATAAAAAATATGATTCTTACATTTCTTATACCCTAAGCAGGAGTCAAGAAAGATATAGAGAGATCAATAGAAATAGATTCTACGCATCAGAGAATGATCGCCGACACCAACTTAAATGGGTTAACACCTTCTCTACAGGCCAGTGGACATTTGATGCTAATGGAATATTTTCTAGTGGTAGACCATACACTAATGCTGAGAAAGAGGATAACAATGGAGACATAAGAGATGCAAAACCTGACGAAAGACTCCGTAGACTTCCACCCTATTTTAGAATTGACTTTGGTTGTAATCGAATTATAAATATTGGAAATCAAAAGCTAACTCTTTATTTTTCCGTTTTTAATTTACTGAATAATCAGAATGTCAAATATATACAATCCGTTAACACAGAAATTATTTCTAATCAAATAGCTATAAATACAGTCATTGATAGTGAAAGTTCATTACTCGATCGGACGATTAATATCGGTGCTAAATTTGAGTTTTAAAAAAGTGGTTCATTTCATAGACTTGAGATTCGTCAGAATAAAATAATTTATATTAATGGACTTACTGCCCTTCAAGTAAAAGTTGATGTCAAGAAAATAGACTTGTCTTATTTACATTAATGAGCTATATCAATCTTTTAGCATTTTGAATAATAGCAAATGTTATAAATTACAAATTCGGAATCGATCACTATAAAGCTGAGACAAATACAAATATTGAATAATTCCTTTTTAAGCAGGGTATATATTTTCTATTGCTGAAGTTCTATCCCACAAACACTATCCAAAAAAAAGAGCCCCCATTACTGGGAGCTCTATGAAATATTTAGTGCTAACGAATTACTTTTCTGTAAGTCGGTGCAACTAATGATCTCTCATTAGTTAACCAACATCATCTTGTACTCTGTCGTACTTGTA
>CAZBXL010000025.1:0-45602 GCA_964495785.1 uncultured Saprospiraceae bacterium
TGGACAAAGAGTTATTAATTAATTCAAGTCCCACAAGTGTAGAAATTGCACTTATAGAAAACCGAAAATTACTGGAGTTACATACACAATCGAGTGATGTAGAGTTTTCAGTAGGAGATATTTTTCTTGGGCAAGTAAAGATGCTTAGACCCGGATTAAATGCAGCTTTCTTAGATGTGGGTACGCGGAAAGATGCTTTCTTGCATTATACTGACTTAGGTCCTCAGATCAAGTCGGTACAGAAAATCACCAAACAAGTCCTCAATAATCAACTTAAAGGGCACCTCCTTGATCAGTTTGATTTAGAACCTGATAATGAAAAAAATGGAAAAATCGATCGTGTCTTTTCCAAGCGTCAGATGGTTTTGGCACAGATCCTTAAGGAGCCTATCTCAACCAAAGGACCCCGTCTAACATGTGAGATTAATCTACCGGGACGATTTATCGTTATGACACCCTTTAGAAACACTATCTCTGTATCTAAAAAGATTGTCAGTCCAGAAGAGAGAAATAGACTTAAAGTCCTTATTGAAAGTATCAAACCTAAGAATTTTGGCTTTATAATAAGAACAGCTGCAGAGGGCAAAAAAGTGGCAGATCTCCACGATGAAGTAAGTAACCTTACTAACAGATGGAAGACAATAATAGAAGAGCTCAAGAAAATAGATAAGCCTGGAAAGATATTAAGCGAAGTAGACAAAACGAAAGGACTATTGAGAGATATACTCAATGATTCATTCAATAAAATAATTATCAACGATAAAGCACTGTACGACAATGTACGTGATTACTTAGGTAATGTTGCTCCAGAATCAGCTAAGATAGTGCAGCACTATAAAGGCAAGAGACCCATCTTTGATAACTTCGGAGTCAATAAACAGATTAAATCAGCTTTTAGTAAGACGCCTACAATGTCAAGTGGCGCTTATCTTGTTATCGAGAATACCGAGGCGATGCACGTCATAGATGTCAATAGTGGGCCTAAAAGCCAAAAGCTTGATCAAGAAAATTCTGCATTAAAAGTTAATCTCGAAGCGGCCAAAGAAATAGCTAGACAATTAAGGCTTAGAGATTTGGGAGGACTCATCATCATAGATTTTATAGACATGCGTAAGAAAGAGAATAAGAATATTCTCTATTCTAAGATGAAAGAATTCATGAATGAAGACAGAGCTCAGCATACGGTACTCCCACTGAGTAAGTTCGGCCTCATACAAATCACGAGACAACGAGTCAAACCTGAACTAAAAATCAATACAATGGAGGTATGTCCTTCTTGTAATGGTTCTGGTCAGATAGAACCTACACAATTACTACCTGACGAAATAGAGCGTAATGTCAATCTTGTAATAGAAGCATATCCTAAAATGGACATGACACTTAAAGTTAATCCATTTGTTTATTCGTATCTAAAAAAGGGTGTATACAACAAGCAGATGGCTTGGCTAATGAAATACAAAAAGTGGATAAAACTTAAGCAGGATGATGATTTTCTACTTACTGAGTATAGATTCTACAACAAGTTTAATGATGAAATAAGGATTGGACAAGATCCAAAATAGACCTTATTAGAATCTCAAACAATTTCTATTTTCTCTGCGAGAAGAATTTTTCTAAGTTGATTATTGTACTGCATTATTTTTATGATTAAGTTCATAATAGAATACATTACTTGGAAGAATACAAAGATAAACTCCGTCATGTCATCAGAGAAGATATAGACCATATTCTTGTGGGCCCTCTGAACTGGGGACTAGGTCATGCAGCGAGAACTATTCCTATAATAAAGTATTTAATTAGCCAAGGAATAACAGTAAGTGTAGCCTCTGATGGCGAAGCATTACAACTGCTCAAAAAAGAATTCCCTACATTAGAATTTCATAGACTTCCATCTTATAATGTCAGGTATAACGGAACCAGTGTATGGGTCTTAGCTATTAAGAATATTCCTAATGTACTGAAAGCTATTTTTAAGGAGTATTTTGCACTAAAACAGATAGCAAAAAATAAAAAAATAGATTTGATTCTATCAGATAGTAGATTCGGGTTTAGACATTCTCGTATAACAAGTTATATCATCACTCATCAGCTAAATCTTCAAAGCGATAATAAGTTTATGTCTATGGTAATGAACTTCATCAATCGCAAATTATTGAATGCATTTGATTTATGTATTATACCTGATTATGAGGATAACAGGCTAAGTGGAGACCTCAGTATAAGCTCAAAGATCAAGAACAAATTATACATCGGGGCTCTATCTCGCTTTAAGAAATATGAGCTACCCATCATATATGACAAGGCTTACATATTGTCTGGACCTGAACCTGCTCGGACGTTATTAGAGAATAAGATTGTAGAAAAAATAAAGCTGACAGAAGAGAAAGTCATACTTGTAAGAGGTACAAATAGTAGTTCAGAATTAAATTATATGAATCCAAATGTTACTATACTTAACTTAGTAAAAGGAGATGTATTAAATCGAATTATTGTCCAGAGCCAAGAAGTTATTAGCAGATCTGGATACACATCTATTATGGATTATTATACTTTGGGTAAAAAAGCTTTTCTTATACCCACTCCAGGGCAGCCCGAACAAGAATATTTAGCCCAATATATCAATGATAAATATGGTATGAATACAATAGGTGAGGATAGCTTTTTATAAATAATTCTTTAGTAAAAGCATGTAAGTTTTATATTATATGGGAGATTTTAATCAAGATTTCATCTCAACTCAATACTTAAAGAATTTATTTTGCCAAATGTCTTTAAAAAGCATACAATAAACCGAACTTAATTTAATTATAAGCTAAGTTATTTTATATCTTCGAGATGTAAGAAATTTTATAACTATACAATCAAATTTATAATAGATGAAAAGAAATTTACTTTTAACGCTTTCACTTTGTGTTATGGCCTTTTGCTCATATGCACAATTAGCACCAGGATCTGATTTTTCTGGTAATGTTACAGGTACTGATGTAAATACAGGGGAGGCTGTTGACGTTCAGGCTTGGTTAGATGACGGTAAAGTCGTTGTTGTCGATTTATTTGCGACATGGTGCCCACCTTGTTGGACTTTCCACACAAGTGGTTATTTAGAAGAAATGAACGCTCTATACGGTCCAGAAGGTACGGATCAAGTTAGAATACTTGGAGTAGAAGCAGATGCATCTACAGCAGAATCTTTATTGTTCGGTGCAGTATCTGGAACTTCAGCTGCAACTACATCATTAGGTGATTGGACAACTAATGCTGCTACTGGTGAGCCATTAGAGTACAGCCTTATTCAGAATCCAGCTGCTACTAATGCATTAGCATTATCTTACTGGCCATCATTATATATGATTCAGCCTTCAGGTAAGCTTGTTGAGTTAGGTACATTATCTCCTAACCCAAGAACTAATGTTGAGTTTTGGGAAAATGCTTTTGGTGTAACTAATAATCCGTCAGTAAATATGACTGGTGACTTAGGTCTTTCTGATTTCTGTTTTGATTTAACAACAGAAGAAACAGATATTGAAATCTTTAACGCTGCTACATTCGATATTGAAACGATGACTATAGATGTTGTTGTTAATGGTACAGTGATGAACACTTTTGAATATGATGGTGACCCTATCCCAGGATTTGGTGTTACTACTATTACAGTTCCAGGTATTACAATTACTGATGCAGCGGATATAGAAATTGTTGCATCAAATATCAACGGTACGAGTGGTTCATTTGGATCTGTAGTTGATTCTGCTGGTAAGTTTTCAGTTGCTACTGAGACTATGACAATTATATTCACTACTGATCAATATGCACTTGAAACTTCATGGTCAGTTTCTGATGATAATGGTAACGAATTATTAGCAGTTGGTCCTTATGCTGCTGGTCCAGAAGCCTATGGTGGAGGAGGAGAAGATTCTAATACTTCTCATGAATATGAATTAGAAATATCTTCTGATGTATCATGTCTTACATTTACTATCGAAGATTCTTTCGGTGACGGTATGGGTACAGTTACTCAGGCATTATTCGATGCTGAAATGAATCCTCCAGGGATTGAAGTAATAGATCAGTGGGGTAATGTTGTTAAGGACAATGAGTTCTTATTCAATGACGCTGGACAAGTTACTGGATGGACAGGAGAAGGTACTAACTTCGGTGCTTCAACAGATGTATTAGTAAATGCAGAAATGTCTACTGGAGTAGAAGCGATATCAGAGCTTGAGGGATATAAAGTATATCCTAATCCAGTAGCTGAGACATTAAACATTGATTTAAATTTCTCAGAAGTAACTGACTATAAAGTTGCTATTGTAGATATCTATGGTAAAGTTGTAAGAACTTTAGGTACCTACTCTAATTCTCAATTGTATACTAACTATAACGTAGAAGATCTTGCATCAGGAATGTACTTAATGACTATACAGTCTGATAAGGGACAGAACGTAATGAAATTTACTAAGAGCTAATTTGTAAGAAAATTAGATTCAAATAAAATTAAGCTGACCGAGAAATCGGTCAGCTTTTTTTATGTCTATACTGCCAGCATATTCTATCGGAAACAAACTGAATTAATTAATCTGAAATGTTATTCCTTTTTGTGAGGATTTTAATTGACTAAATTAGGTTGAGAATTTAAGTGAGTAATTTTTTGACTATTGCACTTATTGTCTTACCATCTGCTTGACCTGAAAGTTGGCTTGATGCCATGCCCATGACTTTGCCCATATCTTTCATTCCCTCAGCTCCAGATTTAGTTATAATATCTTGGATGATAGGCGTTAGTTCTTCTTCTGATAATTGCTGAGGAAGATATCTTTTTAGTACTTCTATTTCTTCTCGCTCTGTGACTGCAAGATCTTCTCTGTTTTGTTTTTCATATATCTCTAGAGAATCTTGTCGTTGCTTGACAAGTTTTTGGATTAGTTTTATTTCAGAACTTTCATCTATTTCTTTTCCTGTACCGTCAGTTTTCTTCAGTAGTATTCCTGCCTTTGCAGCTCTTATAGATCGTAATGCTGCCTGGTCCTTAGCTTTCATAGCTTCTTTAAGGTCCTTCATTAATCTTGATTCTAAACTCATAATTTATTTTTTATATAGAAATGTAAGCTATTGATAATATTTTTAATGGTTTTTAAAGTGATTTTGACTATCGATTTATGACAAAAATGACTTTACTTGTGAGACTCTGCAATTTTTGAAAGTATAATAAATTCCTGTACACTGAGTTCTTCTGGTCTCTTTTGGAGTAGAGGATGGTCAGATTCGCCCAAGAGGCTCTTAAGTGTATTTCTCATTTTCTTCCTACGTTGTCCGTATGCCATTCTTATGACTTGGCTAAAAGTCTTGACATTGCAATCAATTTCATAATCCTCCCTACGTCTCAACACGATCATAGAGGACTGTACTTTAGGAGGTGGAGAGAAGGCATCTGGAGGTATGTCGAATATCTTCTCGGCATGATAATGAGCTTGCGCTCGTATACTTATGATACCATTAACTCTTCCTTTGGGACCAGCACATATTCTTTCTGCCACTTCTTTCTGAAACATTCCTACCATACACTTCACCTTATCTACGTGATCTAATATTTTAAATATTATCTCTGTGGATATATTGTATGGGAAATTGCCCACTATATTTAACTCTTTATCGGATAGACTATCAATAGGGACTTTAAGAAAATCATTCTGAATAAGATCTAAGTTAGGTAGTTCCTCATTAAGAATAGAAATCATGTCTCTGTCAAACTCGATAGCTTTGAATTCTGAATAATGTGCATCTAATTCCTTAGTCAACACTCCTTTGCCGGGTCCTACTTCTATAAGTGGCGTATCTGAGTCACACTCATGCTTTATTAAATCTATAATGTCTGTAATGACATTTAGATCTGTTAAGAAGTGTTGGCCTAATTGTTTCTTAGCTTTCAAAATCGACTATTGAAATTAGTTTATCTTCGCAATGAAATACAAAATTAAGATGGCAAAGAAAATAAAGATAGGCATTACAATCGGTGATATAAATGGAATAGGCCCAGAAATAATCATTAAGGCGCTTGCCCATCCTCAGATAACTAAGTTTTTTACTCCTATTATCTATGGCTCATCCAAAGCCATGGCATATCATAAGAACATTGTCGATGATACGAATTTTAACTTCGTGTCTATAAAGCATGTAGACAATGCGGCATATAACAAGATCAATGTATTTAATGTAGAGGATGCACCTATTGACATCAGCTTAGGTACAGCTCAGGAGTCAGCGGGTTTATTAGCTATTAAAGCTCTGGACCAGGCTGTAGAAGATTGTCAGGCTGGGAGAATAGATGCACTCGTAACAGCTCCTATTAATAAAGCAGCTATGCAGATGGCAGGATTTAATTATCCTGGACATACAGAATATTTCACTGATAAGTTTAATGCTCCAGAGACGGTTATGACGATGGTGTCAGATGAGATTATTATTTCTCTTGCAACTAATCATGTTCCTATTAAGGATGTCGATAATCAATTAGACAAGAATAAAATCATAAGAAAACTAAAGATTTTGACAAAGTCACTGAAGCAAGACTTTGGAATAGAAAAACCTGTCATTGGTGTTCTGGGGCTAAATCCTCATTCTGGAGATAATGGCGTTATCGGATCTGAAGAAGATGATTATATAAAGCCGGCCTTAATAGAGGCTAAGAATAATGGTGTATTAGCGGCAGGACCTTATCCGGCAGATGGATTCTTTGGAGCTGGTGATTATAGAAAATTTAAGGCCGTTCTGGCAATGTATCACGACCAAGGGCTTATTCCGTTTAAGTTATTATCATTCGGTTCTGGAGTTAATTTTACAGCTGGGCTGCCTATCGTAAGAACATCACCTGATCATGGAACAGCATATGCAATAGCAGGTCAAAATATAGCGAGTGCAGATTCTATGAAGAAAGCTTTATTTACCGCTAAAGATTTATATCAGAATAGGAGAGATTATATAGAATCAGGAAAGGATCCTGTAGTAAAAAAGCCAAAGCAAAAGGAAGAAATTCAAGAGTAGGTTGAGATTTAGGTTCTATTCAAAATCTTTCCTAGATTGGTTTATTGCTCGTCCTTCTTCAGATCGCTTCGGCCATTCAAATATATATTATTTAATCACTTGATGTTAAGATTTTTACCTTTCTTAACTTCAAGTAGGGATTTTCTTTGTGATCATATTGATCTAATTGATATTTCTCTATGTATTTGATCAGTTTTTCTGAATATTTTATATCTGTAGCATAACCAGAAGCTTTAAGACCATAAGCCCATCCTTTGTAATCTTTCCTATCTATCTCAAACAAATTCTGATAGTTTTGAGAATATTTCAAAAAGTTAGAATGATCTATGTAAGAGTCATGCGCAGTTTCATATGCTCTAAAACATGACTCAATAAGTCTGCCTTTTTCATCTAAGTCATCATCCTCATGATAGTATGTTGACCCATTCCAATAACTTTTGCACTTAATGCCAAAATGATTGTTGGCTCTCGTCGCTAAGTCACTTTTACCTATGTTGGATTCATGTAATGCTTGTGCTAAGGTTATACTTGCCGGCACTCCAGTCCTATACATCTCAATTACGGCTAATTCGTTATACTGATCTATGTACATATTAGCTTCTATTTCGGCATTATCTATACCGAAATAACTAAATATACATAGAGTCAAGTAGCTTAATACTTTACTCACTTCTCAGGTTGTTTAGTCTATATCAAGTATTCCAAAACTTATGCCAATAAACTTTAATATGATAACTAATTGACAATTTTTAAGTTCAATCCTTACTATCAAGTCATAGTAAGTCGTAAAACGTAAACAAAATCTATTTTTTTGTGACTTTGATAGTATAGCCCTCTACGTCTATAGTTCTAATGTATTCTTTGAACTTACTGATATCCTGAAATTGTTTGACCATTTGATTCCCTTTGTAGAGCACGATTTCGTAGGACTTAGAATCATCATTTTCATAATTATATCCACTAAGCTCGTGAATTCTAGTCTGAGAAACGAGAGCAGAATTATCACAATCCTTGATCTGAGCAAGAAATTCGGCACCAAGTACGACTTCAAATCCTTGATCTAAATTAATAGTCTGACCAGCGTAATATTCAATGTCTTGAGTATTAGTTATTGTTGCATCTGAATCTATAGTCTGCTTAGCACGGTATATATTTTGAGTCGCAGGATTGATATACAAATTGACATCATCGCAAGGATCTAAAGGACAGTTCTCGTCTACGTTGTTATTACAGTTGTTATTACAGTTGTTATCTATTCCGTCACAGAGCTCTGTTGCGTTAGGATTTATATTAGGATTATTGTCATCACAGTCGGTGTTATCTGTAACGTAGTTAGCAGGAGCAGTACAGGCCTGTACACTTACATTATTGTCGCCAAAATTGTCACCATCTACATCTGCATAGAATGTTAGTAAGGCGCCTTCGTCGATTTGATTATTACAGTTATTATCTATACCGTCACACGTTTCAGTAGCGTTAGGATTAATGTTGGGATCGTTATCATCACAGTCGGTATTATCTGCTACGTAATTAGCAGGCGCTGTACAGTCTTGTATAGTGACGTTGATATCGCCGAAACCATCCCCATCTGCATCCGCATAGAATGTTGTAAGGCCACCTTCGTCGATTTGATTATTACAATTATTATCTATCCCATCACATACTTCCGGCGCATCAGGATTAATATTAGGATTGCTATCATCACAGTCTGTATTGTCTTCAACATATCCAGCTGGAGCAGTACAACTCATAATCGTGATCTGAGCATTTCCGAATCCATCTCCATCGTCGTCTATATAGAAAGTATTATTACCAGCTATTGCATCAGGGTCGTCATCATCTATAAGGTTATCGCAATCATTATCTATGTCATCACACACTTCTGATGCATCAGGATTAATAAGGTCATTACTGTCATCACAGTCACTGTTATTAGTAACCCAACCTTCTGCTTGAGCACAGCCGGTATAACTATTATTAGGATCCCCATAGCCATCATCGTCGCTGTCTCTATAATAGGTTACAGGGTTAGGGCATGGGATAACATTGAGGGTATTAAGCCCATATTCTACATCTGATGCTAGGATGCATCCTGAATCAAAAAAAGGATACGCTCCCCAGTTTCCATCATAACCTGTATATGCAGTGCCGTTATCAGGATAAGTATCATAGTATGCTACCAATGTAGGTGATTCTGGATTTATAAGATCGTAGACTTTAATGCCGTCTTCATAGTATGAAATAAATAAAGAATCATTGTGTACAAAAGGATTGTGAGGAGTTACATCATTTTCTACTGTAGATATAGGATCCTTAAAAGTATGTATAACTTGTATATCATTAACTGGATGTCCTAAGTTGGCTAAGTCTACGACGGCCATAGGTCTTCCTCTTGGCACTTCTTCTGCATAGTACGAGTAGCTACCAGTGGCATCTATCCAGCTACTATGATTATAGCCGGGAGAATCATAACTACCTAATAGTTCAATATTATTCAGGTTAGTCATATCCCATACATAGAAGCCCGTGTAGCCATGAGAACAATAGGCTGTATCATTTTGTACATATACATCATGTACGTAAAAGTTACTCGATGGCATTCCTATCTCATCATCGAACTCTATATCTTCTATTAAAGTAGGATTAGCGGGTGTGCTTAGATCTAATATCGTCAGTCCTTCAGTAGCGCCATTACTTCCTGCGACGTAAAGTTTTTGAGTAGCTGTATCGACGTAGATATTATGTGCTTTTGTAAAGAATGCTGTTGTGGTTAATACGTGAGTTACATTTCCATTAGGTAATCCTGACATATCAAATATGTGCAGTCCTTCTGTACAGTTATCACATACGGCATACATGTAGTCCTGATAGGTTTTAAAATCTCTCCATACTGTGGTGTTACCACCATCAAAACCATAAACTCTCTGTGGATCGTTACAGATGCTTACATCTACTACTAGAATAGAATCTGAATTACCTAATATAGCATATTCTGAGCCATCGGAAGCTGTGTAGCCCCATACATCATTGTATATGACACCACCAGGAGTAGACGGCATGTTTGGTGGATTATATATTCCAACTCGAGTCATATTCAATGAGTCTTGGCCGGTTATCGATGAGATAACTATAATAGTGAGCAAGAGGATATAAGTAATCTTATTCATAGAATTAATGTATTTTCCACAATAGTTAAAAATATAGCTTTTTTCACTAACATTATGAGCTTACATAAGATCAAAGATATTCTATGTCGAGACAGTGTCCTTAAGAAGGTTATTGAAAATCATGATATTCTAAATTTAGAATCCTCAGGCAATGTTTTTAATGAGTTAGTTAAGAATATAATATATCAACAAATATCCTTTAAAGGGGCCAATACGATATATGGTAGACTTATAGATCTTCTCGGTCATGAGGAATATAAACCTAGAGATATATTAGACATAGATTTTGAAACGTTGAGGTCTGTTGGATTAACACGTCCCAAAACACAATATATCATCAACATATGTCAATACTTTATATCCCAAGACTTACTCCATTGTGATTGGGATAAGTATACTGATGATGACATTATAGATAAGCTCACTCAAATTAAAGGAGTAGGTACGTGGACAGTAGAGATGATATTAATATTTGAACTTCATCGACCTGATGTTTTTCCTATTAAAGATCTTGCCATTCAACAAGCCATGAAAGCTTTGTATGAAATTAAATCTGATAAAAAAGCTTTAATAGTGGATATGTATAAAATTGCTGAATCATGGAAACCTTATAGATCATATGCTACATTATATTTGTGGTCTTGGAGTAGAGATCAAAAAACCAGAAAATAAATCTCAGGCAAGGTAAATGGCAAATA
Source organism: uncultured Saprospiraceae bacterium (assembly GCA_964495785.1). GTDB lineage: Bacteria > Bacteroidota > Bacteroidia > Chitinophagales > Saprospiraceae > RFSX01. Next base: position 10,904 of record CAZBXL010000025.1, read on the forward strand.
GTAGAGTAATAGGAAAGTATGATGTAGGTAATAAAGGTCCCCTTATTATTTGTATTGGTGCTACACATGGTAATGAGCCTGCAGGTGTGAGGGCGATAGAACTTGTTTTGAAAATGCTTGATGTAGAGCATATTAAGAATCATGACTTCACATATCAAGGCAGGTTTGTAGGGATTATAGGAAACCTGAAAGCTTATGACCAGAAGAAAAGATTTTTGTCTAAGGATATGAATAGACAATTTTACCTTGAGAATATTGAAGCACTCATTAATAAAAAAGATATAGACGAAGAGGATGAAGAAGTAATGGGTGTTATACAATTCATCAATGATGAAATAAAAGATTATCAGCCAGAGCAAGTCGTAATTTTAGACTTACACACTACATCATCCTTTGGAGGAATATTTACTATATGTAATAATTGTCCAGAGCAGATTGAAGTTGCCTTAGGTTTACATGCACCTGTTGTATTAGGTATAGCAGAAGGACTAGTAGGTACTACACTACATTATTTTAATAGTAATAATCTGGGTGTTGATACGACGTGTATAAGTTTTGAGTCAGGACAACATAATGAAAGCAAATCAGTTAATAGGGCTGTAGCCGGTGTTATATGTATGCTTAGAGAAGTGGGTGCCGTCAGACACGACGATGTGGAGAACTTACATGAAATCATATTGCAATCTTACGCTGATGGGCTGCCAAAGTTAACCAAGTTAGTAGATCATTTTAGAATAGGTCCAGACGATCAGTTTAAGATGAAACTTGGATATAAAAATTTTCAGAAAATAACCAGAGGCGAATTATTAGCTACATTAAATGGTGAGGATATTTTTGCATCTCAGGATGGAATGATATTGATGCCTCTGTATCAAGATCAAGGAGAAGACGGATTTTTTATAGTACAAGAAATTAAAGTATAATGATATTAGAATCACACATAGATAGCTATCTACAATCGTTAGAAGATAATATCAATGATATATTCTTAAATGAAAAAATGTTCTTAAGTTATCTAACCAGTGATAACTTTGATGTTCTCAATGAGAGTGAGCGTAAGGTCATGTTCTTCTGCTGCGAAGTTATTTTTCATGCATACAAAAATTGCCATGGAGACTTTCCAGAATTAGACATGGATAGTTTTAATGTTATCGAAGAAAAAAACTGGGCTATCAGAGAAGAATCTTCTTCTTGGGAAGACTGCAAAGATCATTTTTTTAGTCTTACAAAAGAGGAAGATATGCTTTCATTTGTAGAAGACATACTCATAGATGATGAGGATAACGATATGACTGACATAGGTAAAGAGTTCATCTTTATCCTATGTAAGTCTTATATTGACGCTATCACATAGTAAATCATGTGAAGCGATCGCTCTACATTTTTATAATTTTTTGCTCGTGACTTTGGTCACCGTCTGTAATTCTCATATAATAAATACCTGCAGGATATTGTGACAGCTCTAATCTAAGACTATGGGCACTGACCCTTTGTGTATAGCTGTTATATACTCTCCCTCTGATATCTCTTATGACAAGTTGATAGTCTTCTGATAATGGAGATTCAGATTTTACATAAAAGATACCCGAACCTGGGTTAGGGTATATCGTAACATTATGCGATTCGTTTTCTTCTGAAGTAGATACACTATCATCTATAGTTATGACGATCGTCTCTGAGTAAGCATAGCCACATGCATTAGCATGACCTACTCTCAGATAATATTCTTGTTCGTTTAATCCTGATACATCTATACCTACTGTGTTAGCATTACTTCCAGTAAATGAAAGGTCAATATTATTAAAATTTACATCAGCAGATATCTCTATAATATAATCACCAGTAAATGATCCAGCATCCCAATTTACTCGATCAAAATCTACTGAACTTAATGTACTTCCTGATGTAGGAAAAGTAACTACTGGTTTTTCTGATCCATTTGTTAAGTCCAATCTCACGGTAGTAAAGAAAGCAACAAGATTATTGTCTGCGTTTATAATCTGAATATTAGCTAATCCATCGTCCTGTATTGTCGGCGTTATAGATAAGCTTGCTATGTTAGGGTTAGATGAATTCACTGTAAATTGACTGGCTATAGAAGTACCTGTATTACCATTCAGCACTCTTACTTGATAATCTGGTATGGACTCACCAGCGTCAAAGTATACTTCTGTCAATATTTCCGTGTCATAGCATCCCGTTAGTATATTTTGCTCAGGTACAATGATAGGTGCTATTGGGTTAGAGTAGCATACATCCATAGACCAAGCATCTAAAGTACCTCCATCATTAAAGGCGTCGTCCGCCATGTCCAATGACCAATCTCCAAATGCTAAATTGCTATCAAAAGCACTAAGTGGTGTATTAGGTCTATATATGTCGCCATTAGTAGGCGGGCATTGTACATTGCTCAATGCAGATGCATCGCTGAATCCTAAGTTGTAATCATCATTAGCGAAACAAATACCATTAAATAATTCAGAGATTGTTCCATTGTGAGAGAGACTTGCTGTAAGATCTCCTACAAAAGTATGTGTCCCTCTTAGGTTAGTGATAACAATGTCTTCTATATTAAATAAGTAAGGAAGAGAAATAGGTGCAGATATTTCATCAGGATCTTCATCATCAATATTTATAGCATCACCGAGGTAAGAAATCGATGCACAAAATATCTCTGAAGTACTAAAAGAAAATACCTCACTCCAATCGGACTCACCGCAGGCGTTAAGAGATCTTGCTCTCCAATAATATAACTGATCTTCTTGTAAGTTATTGATACTATAATTATTAGAATTGACAGTTTCATCTGCTACGATGTTTGTAAATGATGCGTCAGTTGATATTTGAAATCTATTTTCTGGATCATTCCTTTCTTCGAGTGTCAATTCGATTTCTAAGGGAAGATTTTCGATACCGTTGTTAGGTGTTAGTAAGGCAGGTACACCTGGAATGTCTTCAAAAACGTCAATAGCTATTTCCAGATTTGCATCATTACTACCATCATCTACACTTAACGTAATCACAAATTGTGCATCGCCGAGTGAAGAAAGACCTGACAATACAAGTCTATTGGGTGCCGAGCTATTAGCACTCGTTTGATCAAATGCGCTAGTGACACCAGCGGGTAGTCCAAAGACTTGGTATTCTACAGGACCATCAAATGCTCCTTCGGCAGATATTTCTATTTCAAGAGTATTCTGTGTGTTACCGCAGATAGAATAGCTGATTTCATCAGTTATAATTTCGAAACTACATCCTCGACCACCAATCGATATAAGATTTGTATTATCAGGATCAAGCCATGGTTGCAACCTTGAGCCGACAGGACCTCTATCCCAAGAATAAAACATCCATCCGAAATAATCAAAAGAATCATTGAAGCACGAAGCCAATCCTCCAGTGAGTTGGCCAATAAGTAAGCCTTCTGGATTAAATATACCTGATCCTGAAGACCCACCTTCTGTCGTTCCTATATCCCAATCTAATACTCTAATGTGAGTTGTATCTCGGCTACTGTTTAGTGTATTGTCATATATGAGTCTGTCAAAATCAAAGCTTATACGTTTCTCTTCAACACCAGGATGATGTATACAAACGGATGAATCTGGGAGTTCAAACTCTCTACTCCATCCAGCAAAATATAAATCAAAAGCTGGATCAATAGGATCATCTAATTCTAATAAACTAAAGTCAGAGTCTTGTAAGTCAGCTCTTATAACTGCACCTGAGTTAAACTGATTTCTCAATCCGTTTCCTATCCCACCAGATGCATTACTGCCTGGTTCTCTACAAGTACTATTCTGATAGTTCCAGTATACAACAACAGAGGATTGATTATTAGTAGTTATACTACAATGCTCTGCAGTAAGAAAGTATGGGGTACAATCATTTCTGGTGTTGTTTATTAAGGTACCTGAACAAAAATCTATACCACCCACGGTATATGCACCTACTGATCTAATGATATCTCTATACCTGTCTATAAGAGGGAACCCATCTTCAGCACCACATACAACGTCTACGTTACAAGATCCTGATAATGATTTTTGTATATCTATAAAATCATGGTTGACACGTGATATTTCTATTTTATAATCATCTCTCTCCTCAGGAGCTATTTGCAATTCTATGACGATCTCTTCACCACTAATTAATGGAGTCCAGTATTGCATGTGGTCGTCATTGTCTGACATTGTAAGAGGACCTATAATTTCTGTCTTATCTGTGTTATATATAAATAAAGAAGCTGATTGAGGAAGATAGAATTTAGTAAAAGCTAAGTTGATGCTGTAGGCATTAGGAGATACTATTCTCTGTCTCCATACTAAGATATCATCGGTCGTATGCTCCCAAGTTCCATTTTTATGAGGATTAATACTGATGTCCCTTGGTTCGGCAAATCTTAGGACACGATCACTCTTATTTCTTTTTTGCAAGGAAGCATTGTCTAATGCTGGCAACTCATACACGGACACAGACTTCAGTGAAGCTACGTTATTATCTATGTTTTTTTGACCAAATGATACCAGTACAAAAAATATCAGAAAGCACGTGTATAGTAGTGATCGCATAATTATGATTTAGAATGTAATTTAATGAATATTGATTATTCTCTTTAATTTTAAAGACATCATTCATTATTACAGACAAATGGAGGAAAATATAGTTCTCTAAGATAGTGGTAATAAAATAATGCTCTAAAAATTGCAGAATAATAGGAATACATATAAATTTGCCGACCGAACTTAAAAAGCTCCCTTAGCTCAGCTGGTTAGAGCGGCGGACTGTTAATCCGTAGGTCCAAGGTTCAAGTCCTTGAGGGAGCGCTTCTGACAAAGGCTCAGTTTTTACTGAGCCTTTGTTGTTTCTAAAGTTGAGTTATATACTCAGCGACTAATTTAATTTGTCATTTTTCACTCACGTTTAATGCAAAAGCGATGAGACTATATAACAAAGTCGATAGAAAAGTCCTCAAAGAGGTCATAGATAAGGATCCACGTCCCAGAATAACATTATCGTTTTATAAGTATGCCCATATACTTAATCCACCATTATTCCGAGACCATTTGTACATCCTATTGTCAGATATTAATGTTCTCGGAAGGATATATATATCATCTGAAGGTATAAATGCTCAGATATCAGTATTAGAGGAATATTACAATAGATTGGTAGATAATCTTGATACTATAAGTTTTCTCAGAGGCGTAAGATTAAATAAGGCGATAGAAGATAATGGAAAGTCATTCTATAAACTCAAAATTAAACTGAGGAATAAGATCGTAGCTGATGGCCTTGATGAGAGTGGTTTTGATGTAACGGATAGGGGACAGCACCTTACGGCAGAGGAATTTAATAATCTCTCTGAGTCAGAAGATTCTATTATCGTAGACATGCGTAATCATTACGAGAGTGAGGTTGGCCATTTTGAAAATGCAATAACACCCGATGTTGAGACATTCAGAGAGGCCCTTCCTTACGTAGAGAATATCCTTGCTGGAAAAGAAGATAAGAATATAATTATGTACTGTACGGGTGGGATACGATGTGAGAAAGCCAGCGCCTATTTCAAACACAAAGGATTCAGTAAGGTATATCAACTCGAAGGGGGTATTATAGAATATGCACGTCAAGCGAAGGAGAATAAGCTCCCTAATAAGTTTAAAGGCAAAAATTTTGTATTTGATGAGAGGTTGGGTGAGAAAATAAGTGATGAGGTAATATCATCTTGTCACCAGTGTGGAGACTCATCTGATACACACGTTAATTGTGCTAATGATGCATGTCATATTTTGTTTATACAATGTGATAATTGTCAACAAAAATGGGATGGTTGCTGCTCTGAGAAGTGCCGCGATTTTATCAAATTACCATCAGAAAAGCAGGAGAAACTGCGTAAGGAGATGGAGTTTAATGGTACAAAATTCGGAAAGGGGAGATACAAGGCAAATCGAAAAAATGAGCCTCTGGATATGGACTAATTCTTAGTACTATCCATACTATTCAAATTCGATAAGAAGCTGAGATTTATCAACTTTTTCTTGTTTAGTTATATGTATAGCTTTGACTATTCCCTGACCCTTAGATTTCAGAACATTCTCCATCTTCATAGCTTCTAACACAATTAAAGGATCATCTTTCTTAACCTCATCACCCACTGATACTGATATGTCTATGACTAAGCCAGGCATAGGAGCGAGGACTTGAGATACATCTTCTTCTTTCATACTCTTAAGTCCGAGTTTGTCTATGAGCTGATCTAAGCCATTCTTTAATGACAATTGAGTAGGTACGTCATTTATGGTAAGAGTATAAGACTTTGTCTGCGGATCAAATGATTGAATATTTATATTATAAATTGTGTTTTTATATTCTGCTACGAGTTGATCACCATTATCTTCTAATACTCTAAATGATGAGTTATTATCAATATCAATTTCATTTCCTGAGGAAAAAATAGCCTTCATAGATTTTGTATTCATAACATTTACTTTGAGCTTCTCGCTTGTACACTAAGAATATATGTTTCTGATATGGTAAAGATAAGATATGTCAATAGGAATGGTACAAGAAAATACCTATCTGCTGGATTTTTGATTTTGACATAGATGAGCATAAACACAAAAGATGCTACCAGCTTAACGAATACGTTAATGATAATCACATAAAGAAAAAAATTATTCTGATTGGTCCTGAGTGCTCGTTCTCCTAACCAATAGACCAATAGTGTAAGTGTCGAAAAAAATAAAATTGCACATACAAGTACATCAGTGTAAGGTCTCAATGGGATACCAAAGGAGATTGCATAAAATACAATGACGGATAGTATTACAGAGGCGCTTAAATATTTTATAAAATTACTAGTATCCATCTGCGCCTATAAAGTTTTATATAATCTGTACATAAATGAGGAGAACACAACTATCACAGCTATTACAGTAATGTATTTGCTTTCTTCGTTACCAAAATATTTATCAGCCTTGAGGCCTAAGAATACGGATATTGCGATCAATCCAATCATCTGATATGCTACACCAGAATACTTAGCATATTTTCTTATGACTTTAGTTCTTTTCTTATCAGAAGGAGATGGCATAAACTTTATGATGCACTTGATTCAGAATTAGGTTGTGGCATACTCTTGAGTCGCTGCCCCATATCACAATTGCCATTAAGTGTAGCTCCATTTTGTACAAGAAGTTTTCCTGTCTTAATTTCTCCTATGATGGTTGCATTTTCCCTTACATCGAGGATGTCTGTGATCGTAAGATTACCTCTAAAGTGGCCTTCGATGACGGCATTCTGACAATTAGCGTCCCCATCAACACGACCTTCAGGACCTATTATTAATTTTCCTGAGCAAGTAATTGTACCATCTACTTTGCCGTCTATGCGTATATCATTTTGTGTATCAATAGTCCCTTCTATACTAGTACCCGCGACGATGGTATTGATAGATGAAGAGGAGGGTAATGATGTGGCATTATCAGAATTAGGAGTTTTTTTATTACCGAACATAGTTTATTACTTATTTGATTGAGTTATTAAATGTAGGATTGTTCTTAAAATGCCAAATTATTGCAGATAGCAGTGATTGTGCTTCTTTGGATAAGTCTAAAGTAAAAAAAAAACCTTGCTTGAAATACATCAAGCAAGGTTTTAGATTTTATTTTTTATAAATGATCTGTCTACTAGAATCTTGGACAGTATACAGCTCTTTTTTCTGGACCACAGATAAGGTAGTTAAGAGCAAATTCAAATGCTCCGTTAAATGAAGCCGCTTCGCTAAACTTAGATACTGTGATATCGTAACTAAACCCGATACCATAATTACCGTAGTCAAATCTAGTGGATAATATGATTGCATCAGAATGAATACCACCATTGACTTTATTACCTATTCTATACCAACCACCAAGTTGCCATGATTGGCCATCTGTTCTTGAACCTAAATTAAATCTAGCACTTGCACCAGCATTGATTTCTCTATGCGGACCTTGTGACATATATATAAATCCAGGTAAGACGCTAAAGTCTCTATTTATTTCAAATTCTCCACCAGCGTGGAATGTTAATCTACTTGTTAGGTTTTCATTTGTATCCTGCAAGAAAGATACTCCTGGTTGATTAAGGTGGTGTAATGCTAATCCTACATAGTAATTAGAAGCCTCATCCATTACATTAAAGAATAATATTCCTGCAGATAGATCTGCATGTAAGAAGTTAGTGTCAGTAATATCAACACTTCCACTTGGGCAAGTAGCACAGAATCCACCATTACCGTCATGCTGAGAAGGCCATCTTGCGCCCTCTAGATCTACTCTTCTTTGAGTTATTCCTGCATCAGCTCCAAAGACTAAGTATTTAGCGGATTTTCTATAACCTCCCATCTTCTTACTATAAGAAAAAGAAAGTCGCCCTTGTGTTGTACCATAGTTAAGTGCTCCTGCAGAATCTCCCCAGAAAGTACCTCCAATACCAAAATAATCAGACCTTCCTACTGCAACTTTCTGATCATATGAGACAGAATATGTGCTGTAAGCATCACTAGTTAGGGCTTGTGACCACTGATTACGGTAGTTTACTATGGCTCTGGTCTTACAATTCATAACTCCAGTCATTGCTGGGTTAAGATTAAGAGGAGACATGTAGAATTGAGAGAAATGTATATCCTGGCCTAATAGTATCGAGCTACTCATCGCCAAAAAAGCAATTACCAGTATATTTTTAATGTATGTCATTGTAGAAATTTTAATATCGTCTTAATGATGGCATCATGAAAGGAATAAATTTACTTAAATAAAGGGAATATTAAAGTAAAATCTAAAGCCATTATCATTAAAGCAACTAATATGAAGATTGCTTTATTTAATAGTTTATTGATTTCTATTATACCTTAAGCAATCAATATGCCATATTTGAGATTTTTATACCAATAAATAAATAAAAATTGTCATTTCGAACTGAATTAAAAATTCCGAAATCAAACCATCTTATTGAATATGATTCAAATATATTAATGATTGGATCTTGTTTTTCAGTAGAAATAGGCAACAAACTCTTACATCTCAAGTATAATGTACTTCAAAACCCCTCAGGAATTACCTTTAATCCCTTTAGTATTTTAACGATTGTAAGAGCCTGTACATTAGGTGTTTCGCTGCCTAAAGATGATTTTTTTCTTCATAATGATTTGTGGCGACATTCTGATTTTCATGGCAGCTACAATCATCCTGATAAAGATACTTGCATATTTAATGCTCAAGATTCTGTTGACAAAGCTCATACATTCATAAGTAGTATCACTAATGTGGTGATAACTTTGGGTACAGCTTATGTTTATGAAGAAAAGAATTCTGGCCACATAGTCAATAATTGCCACAAGAGACCTTCTCAAGATTTCAATAAGCGCTTGCTGACCATAGATGAGATCATACGATATCTTGAGGAAAGTATTAAACTTATAGTTGAAGCTTCAGAGCATAAGATTCAATTTATATTAACCATAAGTCCAGTAAGACATATCAAAGATGGTATCATAGAGAATCAGAGAAGTAAGGCACGCCTAATAGAAGCGACCCATCGATTACAAGAAAATTATGAGGAGGTAAGTTATTTTCCAGCATATGAACTTCTATTAGATGATCTTAGAGATTATAGATTCTATGGTAGAGACATGATACATCCGAGTAACGAGGCCATAGATTATATATACGATAAGTTTCAAAGTGCATATTTGAGCGATAGTGATAGGGAGCTAAGACAACAAATTACACAGATTAATAATAGCTTAAATCATAGACCTCTATTCGTCAATACTGATAAACACAAATCTTTTGTAACTCAACTTATAATTCGATTAGAAAAAGTCATGAGTGACTATCCACATATATCATATGATGCTGAGATAGAAAAGTTGAAGAATATCCTCCGCTCGTAGAGAATATTAGAGACTTTTAATCTCGTCATAGAGCTGGCCTGATGTCCACAACTCATGAAACTCATGTGCTATCTCTTTACTTTGATCTGAGGCTTTGTACCAATTCTCAATCCTATATCTATTCTTATTCATATAAGTAGAGAAATCAGTTCTGTCTGGGATTTTAGCATCTGGTAGTGATTGAATAAACTTAGAAGAGGGGGATATAAGGATCATTTTATCTATCACCATTGATGAGAATTTTCTATACGGCAAGAACTTATCAAACCACCCCTCTATCAGATTATCAGAGAAGTGGGGGTATAGGATAAGGCCACTATTATTATAATCTAATCCGATATGGTAGTCTATTAATGCACCATCCCACAACATCCCTTTTACACCTTGAATATTTTCGACAGGATGCATATACATAGGTAATGTTCCAGAGGACCTCACCGCTTCATGTATGTTCTGATGATTTAATGTGATATATTTTGTACGGAAATCATCAGGTTTGATAAAATCTGTTTTGATGCTATTTGTAAAAACAATCCTCTGAAGACGTTGAGATAAATTTTTTCTTGATACGAGATTTCTTAAGAAAAGACTTAAGAACTCTTTCTTATACTTACTATTCTGTTTTTTATTAAATGTGCTAAGGCTACTTAGTATGTATAATTTTCTTTTGGTCTGATTACTAAGGAGATTAAGACTTTCACCTTCAAGAACTTTGGCAATTATATTTTCTAATTTTTCAGTCACCTCGCTTTGACTGGGTTGCTTATGATACTCTTGTTCTGTGTAGTGCTTAAGTAATCTGTCTATAGCGTCAGTAGGTTGATCTAAGGTATAACATAAAAGCCGCCATGCCCCCGCCGAGGATCCTATTAAGTGTAGTTCTTGATTAGAATCTGTAAACCATTCTTTCATTAGATATTGATCTAAGCCGTGCAATATGATCCACTTGGGGCCACCAGCAGCTCCTACCATAACATCGATATCTTGAGCTTGCAATCCCTGTCTACGAATATGCTCTAATGCCTTAGCGCCGGCTCGTATATTGAAAGTTTCTGGCATTAAGATTATTTACTATTGATTTATAATCATTTCTGTTGACCTGATGTGGAGCTTCCGATATGATTTTAAGAAATTTTACCTCAAGTCAATTGATGGTTATACAATTATACAATAAAAAAAGCCTCCTAAAATTAAGGAGGCTTTTCATGAAGTAGCGTGAGGCGGGCTTGAACCGCCGACCTCAGGATTATGAATCCTGCGCTCTAACCAGCTGAGCTACCACGCCATATTATAATGACTTTGCGATTGTACTGTACTTTTGACCAGATGTTACCGCTTAGTCTTCTGACTAATAATCACTAAAAATACTTAACCTATTGTCAATTATTTTTTAGTGAGTGCAAATATATATGAATTGCGATATAACAGCAATCTGTATCACTTTTTCTTAATCTCTTTCATTTTTTAATTCAACGTATTATATCGTGTTTGTGAGTCTTCTCATTTTTAAGACACTACACATTGGCGATAATTTTATATGTTATTATTTATAAGATTTAACAGATTATAATTGGGATTTAGACACTAAAAAATAATTTTTACAAATAAATATTCTGTCTTGGCATTACTTATTGAATTTTCTTACGTCTAAAGAATGTAATCGCTGATTAAGTGATTATTTGAAAATCTCAGAAACATAAGAAAAACGTAAGTCAAGATAGGAATTGATCAGCATTACTTAATGGACCTCGCAAAAGTGTGAAGGTCCATAAGTTTTTTTAGGACATATTTATAGAAAGAATATCTTATTAAATAGGATTAAAATTCAGTAGTGACTTTCATTTATAAGGTGATTTTAAAAAACTTTTGAGTAAGTATTAAAATATTCCTAAAATCAGATTTAGCTAATGACTTTTTAAAATTCCATACGTCTAAAAGGTGTAATTATCATCAATAATAATGTTAGTTACTTTAACCCAAAAGCCTTAATCAAGAAGTAAGTCAAGATAGGAATTGATCAGCATTACTTAATGGACCTCGCAAAAGTGTAGAGGTCCATAAGTTTATCTACCCACATGATACAATCCCAACTTACATTCCCTCCCTTTTCGCTTTTTTTCATTATTATTTTCTAGTATTTATAAATATTGTAACTTGCTTACAAAGAGTCTCATACTATGGCAATAGCAAAACCCTTCAATCTTCAAAAATGGATCGACGAGCATCGTGATGAATTAAAGCCGCCTGTGGGAAACAGAAATCTTTATAAAGATGCAGGTGATTATATAGTGATGATTGTTGCTGGACCAAATGCAAGAAAAGACTATCACTATAATGAAACAGAAGAGTTATACTATCAGATAGAAGGTAGCATTAATGTAAGAATACAAGAAGATGGGAAAGCTGTAGATATACCCATTAATGAAGGTGAGATGTTTTTACTACCGGCTAAAGTGCCTCATTCTCCCATGCGATCTGAGGGCTCTATCGGTTTAGTTGTAGAATTAAAGCGTACAGCAGACGAGAAAGATGGCCTCTTGTGGTATTGTGATAACTGTAATAATAAACTGCACGAATCTATGTTTAAACTCAACAACATAGAAAAGGATTTCTTGCCAAGATTTAAAGAATATTACACATCAGAACAACTACGTACTTGTAGTAACTGTGGTGAAGTTATGGAGGCTGATAAGCGTTTTATAGAATAGATGGCGATATATTTTGCTTCAGATTTTCACCTCGGTTTTGATTCAACTCTTAGCAGCAAGCAGAGAGAAAAAAAGATTATAGAATGGATAGATCATATCAGTAATGATATGAAAGAGCTGTACATATTAGGTGATATGTTTGATTATTGGTTTGAGTATAAGAACGTGGTACCTAAAGGACATGTCAGATTGTTAGCTAAGATAGGAGAAGTGGTAGAGAGAGGTATTCCTGTCCATATATTTACTGGTAATCATGATATGTGGATGTTTGGATATTTAGAAGACGAATTAAATGTCAAAGTTCATAGAAAAGTACAATCTGTAGAGCTTCAGAATAAAAAATTATTGATAGGTCACGGAGATGGCTTAGGTCCTGGAGATAAAGGGTATAAGATTATGAAAAGGATCTTTTCAAATAGATTTAATCAGTGGCTTTTTAGCAAGTTGCACCCTGATATAGCTATTCAGCTAATGAAATATTCAAGTAGAAAGTCAAGAGAGACTGATAAGGAAGCGATGTCTTTTTTAGGGCCAGACAAAGAATGGTTGATTCTATATGCTGAGCAAAAATTAAAATCACAATTCTATGACTATTTTATATTTGGGCATAGACACTTACCTATAGATTATACTTTGAGTAATAGTAAAAGTAGATACATAAATACCGGGGACTGGATAGATTATTACACTTATGCACGCATGGAGAATGGGCACATAAGTTTAGAAAAATATAAGATAACTGATGAATAATAGATTTATAATATTGTTATGCATTAATTTATTTATCACCATGGCATCCTGTCAAGGTACAAAGACGGTGACTGCAGTTTCTGATACAGCGTCTTTAAAGAATTATCAGATAACTGGTAGTTTTTCTAAAATGGAAGTAGATAAATTGGGTAACATTTATCTCGTGGATATTAAAAACAAAATATATAAATACGACTCAAACTTTAAATTATTATTCAGTAACTCATACAATACCCTGGGTCGCATCTCACACGTAGACGTCTCTAATCCTCAGAAAATTATAGTCTACTTTTCTGACTTTCAGAATCTACTTTTCTTAGATAACACGCTATCAGAAATACAGGTATTGAATCTTGAGCCTTTAGGTTATTGGAATGTACAAGCTGTTGCACCTTCAGTCGATAATTTGGTTTGGATATATGATCCAGTTAATTTTCGCTTGGTAAAAATAAATGAGTCTGGTAAGGTCTTACTTAATTCTAATGAACTCTATTCCGGAGGTATTACAGGGGATAATACTCCGGTAATCACTGCGAGAGATGATCGTATATATCTGTATACAGAATCACAATTTATGGTATTTAATATTTTTGGTGAGTTGATTAAGACTGTTGATTTAGAGAATGATGGGCTTCAGTTCTTACAAAATAAGGTTCTATACAGGCAGGGGGGAGATATAAAAGTCCGTGATATTAAGACTGAATTCTTAGTGGATTCTGACCAATTGCTATATCAGATAGATGATAACGTAAGTAGGTTTTATCTTGATAAAAAGAACCAACTTTTTATTTTAGATAGTGGTGGTGTAAGTATTACTTCTCTTCAGCCTTAGCCTCATCTATTATTGAGGTCCACACACTTAGGCCTGATTTATCTAGCTGTGTCCATATAGGTCGGATGATTCCATCATGAGCACTTATATCGTTATAATCACCAAAGAAAATCATCTTATTGGGCGTAAAGCTTTTTGAGTTTACTTTTTTATTATCAAAGCTCTGACCTCCATCTGTTGATCGAGCTAAGTATACATCTGTTGTATTATCGCTATGATGTCTTCTATCATAAAAGACAATGTATATATAACCTGTTGTCTGATCTAAGGCCATCCATGTCAAGAATTGATGAGTCTTTGTTTGGTCATTATTTACTTTTAAAGGTTGACTCCAGGTATTACCTTCATCAGTAGATTTACTTATCCATATATCGGTATTATCAGTACCATTTCTTTGGTCACTCCAGTTAATATAAATGGTCCCTTTATGCGGACTCTCTGATCTATCAACTGCGGTGATGGGCATACCGTTACATCTTTGAATGCCAGGAATCGTGTATTCCCATCCTTCAGGCTGGTCGGCTACTACGATGTCATTGTCCAGCCATGTCTCACCCTTGTCGTAAGATTTATCAAAATATATTTTTTCATCATAAGACCATGCTGCGTAAATTTGTCCTTCAGGTCCTACGCTTGGCACAACTCCTTCTGTTGTCTGATCGCTATCGATACAGTCACCTTCTTTCTGACTTAGTACAATAGGATAACTCCAGCTTTTGCCTTTGTCAATTGATTTAGAAAAAAGAATACGCGATTTATCTTCAGGTTTCTTGCTGGCATATAGGTCAAACTCTGTCCAGGTGATATAGACTGTATTATCTTCAGGATCTATTGCAAGCCATTGTTTGTCTTGATCTTTAGGTGATCTAGGAAGAGTAAATGATCCCCCGTTCCATGTCTTACCTTCATCGACAGATTTTTGAATAACAATTCTATCAAGAAATGATGTATCTACAAATGGTCTCCCATCGGGATTAGATAAGTGAGCATAATAGAAGTTGCCATTAAAGTCAGATCGTACTACGGGATCACCGTATACGCCATACTCTGATTTCATTTTATTTTTGGTCCATGTCCTGCCTCCATCTTCTGATCTGTATACACGATCTAGAATAGATCCAGCAACGATGACATTTGTATTTATTTTGCTAATGCTAATTGTAGGCTCGCATGGTCCGAAGAACTTTCCATCATCTATCATTACTGCCTCACCTATTATAAGAGGTGATGGATTAGATAGAGTCGGAATAACTGTACTACTACATGACTGGATTAAAAAACAAAGAATCAGGAGAAGGAAGATAAATCGTATCATTAGAATTAATAAAATATTATACGGTCATGATATCCTTTTCTTTTGCCTCTATAAGCTTATTGATTTTATCTCCATACCCATTGACCAAGCCTTGCATTTCCGCTTCTTTCTTTTTTCCTTGATCTTCCGGATAGCCGTTTTTGACTTCAGCTTTTATAGTATTCATTACTTTTTGCCTCTCATTTCTAATACTCACTTTAGCTTCTTCGCCGAGTCCTTTAGCAACCTTTACAAGGTCTTTTCTTCTCTCCTCTGTAAGTGGTGGTATCGTAATTCTTATTGTCTCTCCATCATTCATAGGGGTAAGTCCTAAGTTAGCAGCAAATATAGCTTGCTCTATCTGAGCAAGCATACCTTTCTCCCATGGTTGTATAGAGATCGTCTTAGAGTCAGGTGTAGACATATTAGCAACTTGACTTAGGAGGGTAGGGTTTCCATAGTAATCCACTTTTATACCATCTAATATCGCGGCTGATGCTTTACCTGTTCTTATTTTAGTTAATTCAGATCTAAGATGTGCAATGGAGTGATCCATATGCTCTTTAGAAGATGAAAATATATTAGTAATTTCTTCGCTCATAATGTTCTTAATATAAAATTCCTTTTCGTGTAAATATAATAATTGCAATAGCAAATATTAATCATTTCCTACAGCCTTGAGAAGAAAGTACAAGAACATAGCTAATGCTGATAAAGCTTGTGTGACGTACGTCATAGCTGCCCACCATAGAGCCTCTTTAGCGCCATCATATTCTGCTCCTTGTGTGATATTAGAATTGTCTAACCATGCAAGAGCTCGTTTAGATGCATCAAATTCTACAGGAAGAGTCACTAAACTAAATAATGCAGTAGCTCCGAATGTCGCAGCTAAAACCCACATCATTGTTTGGGCGATTCCTCCACTCATGCCTTGACTGAATAGACCAAACATGAAACCCATCATCAACATGGATTGCACTTTACCAGAAAAATTTATTACTGGTACTAATGAAGATCTCATGGTCAATAATGGATAAGCCGTTGCATGCTGTACCGCATGTCCACATTCATGTGCAGCGACTGCAGCAGCGGATATACTGTTACTGTTATAAACGGGTTCGCTCAGTGCTATAGTTTTAGTTAGCGGGTTGTAATGATCAGTTAATGATCCTCTACCTGGTACTATTTTTACATCATTAATACCATAATGATTTAACATTGCGGCGGCGACTTCTTTACCAGTCATTCCATTTCTAAGAGCGACTCTGCCATACTTATTAAAAGTCGATTTTAGTTTACCACTTATGATCATGCCGAGTAAAGTGAATCCACCAATGATTATCATGTATCCTATCATCTCTAAATTTTTATTTTTTAAAATTTCTTTAGTTTAATATATCGAACCCCGTATACTTTCTTAGAGCTTCCGGGATTATAATTCCTTCTTCTGTCTGATTGTTCTCAAGTAGTGCAGCTATTATTCTAGCAAGAGCTAAAGCACTACCATTGAGCGTATGAGCCAGTTGATTTTTACCATCAGCATCTTTATATCTTAGTTTTAATCTATTGCTTTGAAAAGTTTCAAAGTTAGATACAGAACTTACTTCCAGCCACTTTTTCTGAGCGGCAGAGTAAACTTCAAAATCGTAAGTCAGGGCGGAGGCATAGGTCAAATCTCCACCACATAAACGCAAGATTCTGTACGGCAGTTCCAATTTTGATAACAAAGTTTCTACATAGCTAACCATTTGGTCAAGGGTCTCATAAGATTTAGAAGGATGCGTTATCTGTACAACTTCTATTTTATCAAATTGATGGACTCGATTTAAGCCCTTGACATCAGCGCCGTAAGAACCTGCTTCTCTTCGGAAGCATGGCGTATACCCTGTAAGCTTGATAGGAAGCTCGTCTTCTTTTACGATATTATTTCTATAAATATTTGTGATGGGGACCTCAGCAGTAGGAATCAGATATAGGCCATCTTTGGTCACATGATACATCTGTCCTTCTTTGTCAGGAAGCTGTCCAGTCCCTTTAGCAGAATCTTCATTAACGAGTAGAGGAGGAACAATTTCTTCATATCCTTCTGCATTGGCTTCATCTAAGAAGAAGTTAATTAATGCACGTTGTAATCGAGATCCTTTTTTTCTAAAAACAGGAAAACCTGCTCCAGTAAGCTTTACACCTAATTCAAAATCTAAAATGTCATATTTCTTTCCTATTTCCCAATGAGGAATAGCATCAGAAGGCAGTTCCGGTAGAGCTCCCATCCAATCTTTAGTAATCTCATTATCTGATTCTGTCAGTCCACTTGGTACTAGGACATTGGGAGCATTAGGTATACTTAATAAGATGTCTTCGATAGATTGCTTGACGCTTATCATTTCTGCTTCTTTCTCAGCAATTGAGGCCTTTAGTGCTTCTACTTTTGATTTGGCTTCATTGGCTTCAGTAGTTTTGCCAGATTTAAATAAATCACCAATTTCCTTAGATAAAGTATTACGCTGTGCTAGTAAATCATCGCCAGCACTTTGTAAGCTTTTACGGTCGTCATCTAATGAGATCAACTCATCGAGGACAGATAATTTACTATCGTCCCATCCTCTTTTTTTGAGTGATTCTGCGATATTTTCCTTTTCTGATCTTATCCTTGATATTTCGAGCATATGTTAATTTAAATTATGTCGGCAAATATAGCTATTACCATTATTCGATACTGCTATCATTGGTGAATACCCCATTTTATTAGATTTTTTTAGCGAGTAGCTTTACAAGTTTCTCTTTATTAATATATATTTGTGTCAGAATCAACAAATACATATCCGATTCTTTAGATTCTAACCTAAATTTTCCCGCTTTTTACTCAGCATTAACATTTATACACACAATTATTCCTATAAAAGATGTACGATATTCTCCAACTGAATGAAATGCTCGTTCCTGAACTTAAGGACGTTGCAGAGAAATTAAACCTGAAAAGTTATAAAAGCTTATCCAAGCAAGACCTTATATATAAGATATTAGATCATCAAGCGGTGGCTAACACAAGTAATGGAAGTGCATCAGAAGAGGCACCTAAGCCTAAGAAACAAAAACCTGCTGCTGAAAAGAAACCAAGAGCACCGAGGGCTGCATCACCTAAGAAAGAAACCAAAGCTAAGAAAGAGCCTACTAAAGCTGCAGAAGAAAAAGTTGAGGTAAAAGCAGAAGCAGAACCGAAAAATAAGGTAGAGAAAAAAGATAACAAAGAGAACAAGGAAGAAAACAGAGAGGATGTAAGGGATGTCCGTGATAATAGAGACAGAGAGAACCGAGACAATAGAGATAATAGAAATAGAAGAGATAATAACAACAGAAATAATAGAAGAGATAACAATAATCGAAACGATAACAGGAACGATAATTCTAAGAAAGACGAGAAGAAGTTTAATATAGATATGGACGGAGTTATCGAGGGGACCGGTATCCTTGAGATGATGAGCGATGGATATGGATTCTTAAGATCTTCAGACTATAATTACTTGACAAGTCCTGATGATATTTATGTTTCTCCATCTCAAGTAAAATTATTTGGGTTGAAAACTGGCGATACAGTACAGGGTGCTATAAGACCTCCTAAAGAAGGAGAAAAGTATTTTGCTCTGCTTAAGGTTTCAAAAATAAATGGCCTTACTCCAGAAAAAACAAGAGAGAGAATACCTTTTGATTATCTGACTCCATTATTTCCAGAAGAAAAGTTTACACTTAATTCTCACCCAGATGGCAAGGATTATGGTAATAGAATGATTGATCTATTCACTCCTATTGGTAAAGGGCAAAGAGGATTAATCGTAGCACAGCCAAAAACTGGTAAAACATTCTTATTAAAAGATATCGCTAATGCAATAGCAGCTAATCATCCAGATTGCTATTTAATTGTACTTCTTATAGATGAGAGACCTGAGGAAGTGACAGATATGCAACGTAGTGTCAAGGCAGAAGTTATTGCTTCTACCTTTGATCAGCCTGCTGAGAATCATGTACGAGTGGCTAACATCGTAATAGAAAAAGCTAAGCGAATGGTAGAAAGTAAGCATGATGTAGTCATACTACTAGACTCTATTACTAGGCTTGCAAGGGCATATAATACGGTATCTCCATCTTCTGGTAAGGTCTTATCTGGTGGTGTAGAGGCTAACGCATTACAGAAACCTAAGAAATTTTTCGGAGCTGCAAGAAATATTGAAAAAGGAGGCTCTTTAACCATATTAGCAACAGCGCTTACTGAAACTGGGTCTAAGATGGATGAAGTCATCTTTGAAGAATTCAAAGGTACAGGTAACATGGAGCTACAATTAGATAGATCTCTATCTAATAAGAGAATATATCCAGCTATAGATCTAACAAAATCAAGCACAAGAAGAGAAGAATTGCTATTAGAGGACGGAATTCTGAGCAGAATGCATGTTCTTAGAAAGCATTTAGCAGACATGAAGCCCGATGAGGCTATGAAGTTCTTAAGACAACATATGGTAGGTACTAAATCTAATGAAGAGTTTCTCGTCACTATGAATGGCTAAACCTATTGGTAATTAGGGAAATTAATTATAAATTTGCCCTCCGATTTAAAATAATATACAAGAAAGATTAAACTACAATGAAAAGGACTTATCAACCATCTAAGAAAAAAAGAGTTGCCAAGCATGGCTTCAGGTCAAGAATGGCTACTAAAAATGGAAGAAAAGTGCTTGCAAGCAGAAGAGCAAAAGGTAGAGTGAAGCTTACTGTTTCTGACGAAGTCTACGCGAAGTAATCCTGATTGTAATAGTCTTATACACTTCTATTAAGTAGTAATCCCATTACTACTCCAAAAAAATATACACTTTCTAAGAAAGAAAGACTTAAAAGTCGGACCTTAATAAATAATTTATTTGATAAGGGTCTTTCTCATTATAAGTATCCTATCAAGGTTATATACAAATATGAAACCTTAGAGAATCATAGTGCAGATTCACTTTTGTTTTCAGTCACTGTCCCCAAAAGAATATTCAAATCCGCAGTAGATCGTAATAAAATAAAGCGGCGAATAAGGGAGGCATATCGTCTGAATAAGTCAGGTCTTCAATCCTTAAGTATAAATGATAACAATAAAGTTCTCTATCTTATGTTTATATATCTGAGTAAGGAAATGGAAGTATATAGCGTAATAGAAAAGTCAATCAAACATCATCTCACATATCTTAAAAATGAGATTTCTTAGTTTATTAGTTTTTTTCTTCTGTGTAAAAACTGCCCAACTATATGGACAAGTTTATCTTCAAATAGAAACGGTAAACAGTCCGAAGACTACCAAAATATACGAAGGTTCAATCATTGAGTATGCACATAAAGATTATCCAAAGATCTGGCGCAAGAGTGAGATAGTGGATATAATACCAGAAACGAATCTTTTATTACTTGAGGATAATTATATTAATCCATCTGAGATTGTAGCACTAAGATTTAATAGACCTGTGGTCTCAGGGATCGGTAAAAAGTTGATACAAGCAAGCGCAGTTTGGTTTGTGTATGGTGGCATTGCATCATTAGCGATTGATGATTATACAATTAGTAAAAGAGAAATAATAATAGGTGCTTCAGCAGCCACAATTGGATTTTTAGTAAGCAAGCTGTTTGGTAAAAGAAAAATGAAAATAGGCAAAAGGAAAAACCTACGAATTGTTGATATCAGAATGTAAAGAAGAGATTATCCTCAATTTAACTTAAGGAAATACTCTAAGCCTTCTGCATAACCTTGCATGCCTCTACCTATTATATGATGTATGCAGCACTCTTTGAGATAGGAATGTTGCCTATACTTTTCTCTATTTGATATATCTGATATATGTAATTCAATAACTGGAGTCTTTATGGCCCTGACAGCGTCAGCTAATGCTATAGATGTATGAGTATATCCACCTGCATTAAGTATAATCCCACTATAATCAAATCCTACTTCATGCAACTTATCTATCAGAGATCCCTCATGGTTACTCTGATAGTAATCAAGTATAATGTCGCTATGTTTTTCTCTGAGAGCCCCAATCATTTCTTCCATCGTCTGATGACCATATATTGATGGTTCTCTTATACCTACAAGATTCAGGTTAGGACCATTAATGATTGCAATTTTCAAGAAAGTAGAATATTTAGTTAGCGAGCTCTGAAAGAAATTTGATCTTGACGAGTTGTATCTCTTCTAATGTGTAGTCATCTTCTTCTAATTCTTTAAAAGCATCCTCTACAGAGTCAGAATCAGCTTCTTTAAAATAGTCAAAGACTTCTTCGATTACAGTTTCATCAAGTGTTTCATTAAGATAGTAGTTAATGTCAAGTTTTGTACCTGAAGTCACTATCATATCCATTTCTCTTAAGAGTGCATCCATTTCTATTTTTAAGCTGGCCGCAAGATCTTCAAGAGGAAGTTTTCTATCTATAGCTTGTATGATTGTTACTTTTGATTTAGATTTATTAGCGACCTGCTTCATGACGAATTCTTCAGGTCTGACGATATCATTCTCTTCTACATATTCTTTTATAAAATCTGTAAATGGCTTAGCAAATTTAGATGCCTTACCGGCACTGACTCCAGAAATTTTTGTCATATCCTCTTTAGTAATAGGATAATATGTAGCCATATCTTGTAACGCAACTTCAGAGAATATAATCCAAGGTTGTAGATTCAATCTTTTACCTTCTGCTTTTCTCAGGTCCTTTAGTTGATTTAATAAGTTATCATCAAGCGCTGATCCTGCGGACTGACTCGTGATAATATTCTCAGCAATGGTGGCGCTGTAATCTCTGTTAAGTGGAATTTCTATTTTACTTGGCTTCGATAAGAATTCCTTACCGCTATCAGTAAGTCTCAAGATGCCATATTCTTCTATTTCTTTGAACAAAAAGTCATTGAGTATAGCATGTCTTAATATTGAATGCCAGAATAGTTCTCCCTTTTCTTTTCCCTTACCAAAGTTTGGTTTAGCATTAAAATTATAGGTCTGTATTTCTTTAGAATTTCTTCCTATAAGAAAGTCTACGATCAACTTTACCTTATAGTTTTCTTTGAGATCTTGGACGGTTTTAAGAACGTTATGCATCTCATTTGTGACATCAAGTTTCTCTTTAGGGTACTTACAATTGTCACAATCCTTATTGCAGTCTTTTGCATCAAAGCTTTCGCCAAAATAGTGCAACAGAAATTGTCTTCTACAAGAAGATGTTTCGGCGTAAGCTATAATTTCTTCCATGAGCTGACCTGCAAGTTCCTTTTCAGCGACACCTTTATCTTTTAGAAATTTTTCCAATTTCATGATATCCTTGTAAGAATAGAATGTCAAGCAATGACTCCCTAATCCATCTCTACCACCTCTACCAGTTTCTTGATAATAGTTCTCTATACTTTTAGGAATATCATAATGAATAACGAATCGGACGTCTGGTTTATCTATACCCATTCCAAATGCGATAGTAGCGACTATCACATCTATATCCTCCATTAAAAAATTGTCTTGTACCCGAGTTCTCGTCTTGCCATCAAGTCCAGCATGATATGGAGCGGCATTGACACCATTGAGTTGTAAGACTTTGGCTATTTCTTCAGTAGATTTTCTTGATTGTACATATATTATACCTGACTCTCCTCGCTTGGTATTTATAAACTGAACTATTTCTTTTTGAGTATCTGCTTTATTGACTTTAGGTCTTATATCATAGTAGAGACTTTCTCTGTTGAATGATGAGATAAAGACATTAGGCTGTCTCATTTCTAAATTCTTAATTATATCAGATTGTACTTTTGGAGTAGCAGTAGCTGTCAGTGCTATTACAGGAATATCATCAGATATACCTTTAACCATCTGTCTGATTTTTCGGTATTCAGGTCTAAAGTCATGACCCCACTCAGAAATACAATGGGCCTCATCCACCGCGATAAATGAGATATTAGCATTCTTAAAAAAAGTAATGTTCTCTTCTTTTGTCAATGTCTCAGGAGCAATAAACACCATCTTAGTTGCACCCCTCATTATATCACTTTTGACTTCTTTCATCTGTGTCTTATTAAGTGATGAATTAAGAAAGTGAGCTACAGATGCATCTGAACTATGTCCTCTTATTGAGTCTACCTGGTTTTTCATCAGAGCAATAAGAGGAGAAATTACGAGAGCTGTTCCATCCATCATAAGTGCAGGCAGTTGATAGCACAAGGACTTACCTCCTCCGGTAGGCATGATGACAAAGGTGTCTTTTTTGTCTAACACACTTTGTATAATTTCTTCTTGAGTTAGTTTAAAATCACTAAAGCCAAAATATTTATTAAGTGATTCTTTTAGATTATTTTGAGTTTCCACTTTTTCTAAAGCTTCCATTTCCTTATTAAGATTTGAGATTAATTTGAAAGGACAAACTTGCCATTAATTCATGCAGGATTGACTTAGCAAGAGGTTGCCATTTACATTTGCAATTCGAATTTTAAATTACAACATTTATTTAACATCAATTGATTTTAGATCAAGATTTATTCATTTAATAAAATTATTTCTAACGCCCGTGATGGTATTAATTCTTGAATAGTATTTTTTGACAGAATATATATTAATGCATTCCTTTAAATCCAACATTTTTTCAAGAATAATTAATGAACCTCAATTTTCTGTTTTAAATGGAGTTATTGTAAGCTAATAGCATTTTATTGGGATTAGAATTAAACTTGCCAATTCTATATTTAGAGTTACCCTTTTGTACGTTATAATAGGTATTTTGTACCTTTCGTATATTAACAATTATATGCTTAAGACTAATTCAATTTCTCATAGTTATGCTGAAGGAAATGCATTTAAATTTCCTGATATTCATTGTAGTTCACAAGATGCACTTTTGGTTTTGGGAAAATCTGGAGCTGGCAAGACAACCCTACTGCATATCTTGGCAGGTATATTGTCTCCTGAAGAAGGAGAAGTCATCTTAGACGGCACTTCACTATACAGTATGAATAGTAAAAAGCTCGATAGATTTAGGGGGCAAAATATTGGATTGATTTTTCAAAAACCACACTTTGTTCAGTCTATCTCTGCGGAAGAGAACCTCTTACTCTCTCAAAAAATGGCTGATCAAAAACAAGATAAATCTAAGGTCAAAACTATATTAGAAAAGTTAAATATCTACGGAAGAAAAGATGCCAAGAACTATCAAATGAGTCAAGGAGAGCAACAAAGATTATCTATAGCTCGAGCCCTTATTAATGACCCTAAAGTGATTCTTGCCGATGAACCCACCTCTGCTCTTGATGACTACAATTGCCAGAGCGTGATACAACTCCTACAAGCACAGTCACAAGAAGTAGGTGCAGCTCTCATCATTGTCACGCATGATAACAGATTGAAGAATATTTTTCATAACTGTATAGAAATAAAATAATTATGAATATTCTTAAACTCGCCTGGAAAAACATAATTCATAATCCTCTAAGTCTGTTACTGAATCTTCTTCTACTCACATTGGGCATAGGGCTGATAAATTTTATATTACTTCTTGATAATCAGCTAAAGGATAAATTTGATAAAAACTTAGCAAATATAGATTTGGTCATTGGGTCCAAGGGTTCTCCGCTACAGTTAATACTATCCTCCATGTATCATATAGATGCACCCACTGGTAATATCTCAATAAAGAAGGCTAAACCATTTCTACGAGAAGGTCACCCATTAATTAAAAAGGCCGTCCCACTATCAATGGGTGATAATTATAAGAGTTATCGCATAATAGGAACAGACTATAGCATTCTTGATTTATATAACGCTGAAATCAAAGAAGGCAAAAAATGGAGTGCCACTTATGAGGTTACAGCAGGAGCCGAGGTCGCCGATAAGCTAAATTTAAAAATCGGTTCTGAGTTTAAGTCTTCTCATGGCTTTAATGATGATGAAGATCTCGAGCATGAAGAAGGTACTTTTGTAATAGTAGGTATTCTTGCCCCTACGGGCAGCGTCATAGATCAGTTGCTCTTATGTAATACAAAGTCTATATGGGACGTACACAAGCATCAAGGTGGAGAGCATGCATCTCAGGATTCTATAGGTGCAGAACCAGGATTTGATATGACGAGAACATCTTTATTATCCTATGAAAAAGAAGACATCACGAGCATTTTAATCCAGTATGTAAATAAAACAAACTTTCAAGCACTGAACCTTCCACGAAATATTAATGAAAATACAGATCTGCAAGCTGCATCACCTGCATATGAAATTAATAGATTGTACGATATGATGGGCACTGGGACTAAAGCCTTACAACTATTGGCAATACTTATAGCTATAGTTTCTGCAATAAGTATTTTTGTTTCTTTGATAAACTCTCTTCGCCAAAGGAAATATGAGTTGTCATTACTTCGTGTCCTCGGAGGAAAACCAATGACTCTTTTTGCACTTATTATTTTGGAGGGTGTTGTTATGGCAATCCTTGGATTTATTCTTGGTCTTATTCTGAGTCATGTCTCTATGGCATTATTAGGTGATAGCTTGTCAGAGAAATATAATTATGAATTTAAGCCGTGGCAGCTACATGGTATGGAGGCTTACCTATTCTTGGTATCATTAGCTTTGGGATTTTTCGCAGCTCTGATTCCTGCCTTGATGGCTTATGGTACAGACATTCACAAGAATTTGTCTCAAGGATAGAATTATTTAACCACACCTTAACCACATTTATGATGTATTTCTTTGCATTTTTGTGTTATATGAATGTGAGAAATTTAGTAATAATTCTAAGTTTAAGTTATTCCATTAGTTTCTTTGCTCAAGACAGTAGTAAGGATCATTGGAATACACTCGCTATGGTTACCACCGAGTCTAAGTTTGATGATATGATGGGCATGGTTATTAAGACTGCTACACCTACTCCTATAGCTGAGACGCTCCAAGCCGAAGTAATCTCTCTTAGAGGTTATATTATCGCATTAGATGCCAAAGCAAAACTAAAGCACTTTATGTTTAGTCGATATCCTCAGAATATGTGTTTTTTTTGCGGAGCCGCAGGTCCAGAATCAGCAATGCAAGTTTTCTTAAAAGAAAATAGCAGTATAGACTTTACTAAAGATAAAATAGAAATAAGAGGCACGCTGAACATTCAAAAAGGTGATCCAAGTGGATTAATATACACTCTCAACAACGCAGAACTTATAAAGGTGATCAAATGACAAATTCAATGAAATTTATATTATTTCTTATCATATCTACAATTTCTTTATCTACAACAACAGCCCAGGATAAGGAGAAGAGTGTATGGAAAACTTTATCGAAAATTACGTACAAGAAGCAGTATGATGAATTGATGGGCTTTAAGATTGACGTACCTGTCTTTAGTGATCAAGTGAAAGCATTAGAAGGTAAGACTGTAGAAGTTAAAGGATATATAATTCCTGTTGAGGGCTATAAATCTCATAAAGAATTTATTTTCTCTGCTTTCCCGTATAATATGTGTTTCTTCTGTGGAGGGGCTGGTCCTGAGACTGTTATGGAAGTAGAGTCCCGCGAGCCTGTAGAGTATACAGCTGAGCAGGTTGTATTAAAAGGTAAACTTACCCTCAACGATGACGATGTCAATAGACTTATGTACTTGATTACTGACGCGATCCTTGTCAAGGATTAAATATATCATGTCAAAACTATAGATTGACAAATTGCGCAATCATCATCTTCATTCTAATTGTACTTTAGGTTCATATCCTATTTTTAAGTCTTTTCATTCTATTGTTATACTTGTTTGAATTCAGGATGGCCAACTATTACTTTTTCAGTCTCTTAAAAGTTTGGATTAAAGTTAGCCCTAACGTCCTTTGCATGTTATTTACAAGTATTGATTGAAAGATATATGTCTATCCAAGGCACTCAAATAGAAACAGCAATTATTATGGTGATTAGCACAAACCGCAGTAAGTCTTTAAAATTTTAATTTCTATATACTCAAATTATTAAGTATATATTTTTGTTTATTTCTTCTTTATAAGAATATTTGACTATTATTTTTTGCATATTCAAAATATAATTAATAGGTTTACTTCATTGTTTAACTAAAACAATTTATGGAACCACCTTATTCGGTCCATGCAGAGATACACTGGTACTCTCTGCAACAATTCAAATTGAAATTATGTGATACGCTTCGTTATTCGATTGGATGTCCTAAGATGTAACATCGAGACTCAACAAGTAAATTGATACAAAATAATATCGAGGCGATTTCTAAGGAATGTTCAGATAGAATTATCACTGAAATCAAATCGTAATTAGAGTTTGTAAGTCCTTTACAAACTCTAATTATTTTTTAGACTTCCTATAGTCTAAGTATCCTTAAGTTTTCTACGAAGTATCTTCCCTACATTAGACTTTGGCAGGTCTTCTTTGAATTCCACAAACTTTGGAACTTTATATCCTGTAAGATTTTCTTTACAATAACTTATAACTTCGTCTTCTGATAGAGACGATTCTTTTTTCACTATAAAGACTTTTACACACTCACCCGATTTTTCACTATTTACTCCTATAGCTGCGACTTCAAGAACTTTAGGCATATGTCCTATGACATCTTCTATTTCATTAGGGTATACATTAAAACCAGAAACGAGAATCATATCTTTCTTTCTGTCCACAATTGATAGATAACCATCATCACTGAATACTCCTATGTCGCCGGTACTTAACCATCCATCAGCTGTCAGATTATTGGCAGTTTCTTCAGGTCTGTTATAATATCCCTTCATGACCTGAGGACCTTTGACTTGTATTTCTCCTGTTTCTCCTATGGCTAAGATGTTGCCACCATCGTCTACTATTCTGACATCTGTTGATGAAACTGGAATGCCTACTGACCCTATTCTGATACCTCCTTTTGGGTTAACTGTAACAATAGGAGAGGTTTCTGTCATTCCATATCCCTCAGATATTTTGGTATTTGTAGTTTCCTCCCATTTGTCAGCCACATTTTTTTGTAATGCCGTACCACCAGCTGATACCAGCTTGAGTGAACTTAAGTTAGTACTTGTAAAAGCATCAAAATTAAGTAAGGCATTAAACAAGGTGTTGACACCTGTCATTGCCGTAATATTATATCGCTCAAATTCTTTTACGACAGATTTCAGATCTCTTGGGTTTGTTACAAGAACAGATAGAGCTCCTATGTCCATAGTCACAAGACAGTTTACTGTAAATGCAAATATGTGGTAAAGAGGTAATGGTGATAAGAAAACATCACTACCTTCTTCAGCTAGATAGGGTACTAAGAAGACTTTAGCTTGCATACAGTTAGCTATCAGGTTTTTGTTGGTGAGCATAGCACCTTTACTGACGCCTGTTGTTCCTCCTGTATATTGTAGAGCAATAACTGTATCGTGATCATTGATAAAGTTTGTGTCAACCTTAAATTTGCTTCCCTGCGCCAATGCCGATTTCATAAACACTGCATTAGGAAGATTATATTTAGGTACCATTCGCTTAATATTCTTAACAGCAAAATTGACAATTGAGCCCTTTATACTGCCGAGCATCTCCCCTAAAGAAGTAACAATGATGGTTTTAATTTGAGTCTTCAGTAATATTTCTTCTAGCTTAGAACAGAAGTTTTCTAATATAATTATGCCTTTTGCCCCACTATCATTAAACTGATGTTCCATCTCTCTTGGCATGTATAATGGATTGGTATTGACGAGAACCAGGCCTGCTTTTAGTATTCCAAATAATGCCACCGGATATTGCAATATATTAGGAAGCATAATTGCAACCTTATCCCCAGCTACAAGACCCCTACTTTGAAGATAAGCGGCAAAGTTATTACTTAGTTTGTCGAGCTCTTTAAAACTTATCTCTTTGCCCATGCATGAGAAGGCCGGTTTTTTTCCATGCTTTTTACTCATCTCAGATACATATTCGATAATACTTTGGTATTTTGAAGGGTCTATATTTGCAGGAACACCGCTTGGGTATACAGAAGTCCATGGTCTTTCAACACTCATGTGAGTAGAATTTTTAGTTAGGATACCAATATAAAAGTTAATACCTGAAAAGAAGAATACCTTTATAATTAGTGTTTGTCATTTATTCCCCTTTTTATTAGAGATTAATTATGTGAAGTCTATAAGTAGCGTCATTTAGAAAATAAATGTACTTTTGCGCTCTTTTATTAATTAACCTCTGCCTTAATATAGATACTCAAGGCATACAAATTTTTTTCAGAAATGTCAGAAGACAATAAAACTGAAGACTCAGCAATCGAAAATGGAGCTGAAGTTAAAGATCAAACTCCAGTAGAATCAGCTGATGATAACAAATCAGAACTCACTCCAGAAAAAGTTGAAATTGAATTAGAAGATGAGAATGCAAAGTTAGCATCTACGCCTCACGATGATTTTGACTGGTCTATAGGAAATAGACATACTTTAAATTACGAACAAGCGGAAATAGATAAATATCTATCAGATTATGACCAATCTCTAAGTAGTATCTCAGAGAATGAAGTTGTAAAAGGTAAAGTTTCTTCAATTAGTGATGGAAACGTACTTCTCGACCTTAATTACAAATCAGACGGACTCGTTTCATTGACTGAATTTAGAGATACACCTGATTTGAAGGCTGGAGATTTTGTTGAGGTATATATAGAAACTAAAGAAGATAGCAGAGGCCAACTTATTCTTTCAAGAAAGAAAGCTAAGCTGATTAAGGCATGGGAATCACTAGTAGACTCTCACGAGAATGGAACTATCATTAAAGGTCAGATCGTCAGTAAGACCAAAGGAGGTCTAATTGCAGATGTAGGAGGTCTAGAAACTTTCTTACCAGGATCACAGATTGACATTAAGCCTATTATAGATTATGATTCTTACGTAGGTAAGATAATGGAACTTAAAGTTGTCAAAATTAATGAAGTCATCAAAAACGCAGTTGTTTCTCACAAAGCACTAATTGAAAGTGATTTAGCTGAGCAAAGAGAGGCGATTATTGGCGGATTAGAAAAAGGACAAGTACTTGAAGGTATTGTTAAGAACATCACTGATTTCGGAGCCTTTATGGATTTAGGAGGAGTTGATGGTCTACTTTATATAACTGATATCTCATGGGGACGTATTAATCATCCTAATGAAGTGCTTGAGTTAAATCAGAAACTTAATGTTGTTGTATTAGACTTTGATGATGACAAGAAGAGAATATCATTAGGTCTTAAGCAACTGCAGCCACATCCATGGGAAGTATTAGGAGCTGAAGTAGCTGAAGGATCTACTGTAAAAGGTAAGATTGTAAACATAGAGGATTATGGAGCATTCTTAGAGATAATTCCAGGTGTCGAAGGATTGATTCACGTTTCAGAAGTAACGTGGAGTAACCAGCCAGTAAATGCAAGAGAATTTTTCTTCTTAGGGCAAGAATTCGATGCTAAGGTAGTTACCATAGATAGAGAAGATCGTAAGATGTCATTGAGTATTAAACAATTACTTGAAGATCCTTGGGTTAAATCTATTGATAACTTTGAAGTTAATTCTTCTCATACAGGTGTGGTTAAGAATTTAACTCCATATGGTGTATTTGTTGAGTTACAAGAAGGTATAGGAGGTATGGTTCATATTTCAGATCTTTCTTGGACTAAAAGATATTCACACCCATCTGAATTTACAAAGGTAGGGGAGGAGATTAAAGTGGCTGTGATAGAAATAGATAAGCAAAATAGAAAGCTATCATTAGGTCATAAGCAACTAGAAGAAAATCCTTGGGACACATTTGAGACTGTATTCCCGGTAGGTTCTTATCACGATGCTACAGTTGTCAAAAGAGAAGATAGAGGAGCTATTGTACAATTACCATACGGTTTGGAGGCATTTGCACCATACAAGCATATCAAAAAAGAAGATGGAAAGTATGCTGAGATTGATGAATCAATCACAGTTAAAGTAATTGAATTCAATAGAGATGATAAGCGAATTATAGTATCTCATTTAAAATATCTTGATGATATTAAGAGAGAAGCTGAAGGTGAAGTGAGAAAGCAAAAAGAAGAAGATAGAGCTAATACTGTAAAAGCAATAAAGCGTCAGAATGAAAAATCAGATAATAAAACGACTTTAGGAGATTTAAGTGTATTCTCTGAGATACAGGATGCTTTATCTGAACAACCAGCAGCGACTACTCCAGCTAAAGAAACTCCGGCAGAAGTCAAAGCAGAAGCAGCAGCAGAAGTTGTGACTGAAGAGAAGCCTGCTGAAGAACAAAAAGAAGTATCAGAGACTGTTGCATCTGCGGAGGAAAAAGAAATCAAAACTGAAGAAAGTAATACATCAGCAGATGATTTAAAGAAAATAGAAGGTATTGGTCCCAAGATTTCTCAGATCTTAACAGAAGCAGGTATTCCGTCATTTGAAGCTCTATCAAAAGCTGATCCTGACAAATTAAGAGAAATACTTGAAGCTGCAGGATCTCGATACAAAATGTTTGATCCAAGTACATGGCCTGAACAAGCTTCACTGGCAGCAGCTGGAGAGTGGGATAAGCTAAAGAAATTACAAGACGATCTTGATGGAGGAAGGAGATAAAATCCTCATCAATCTATAAAATTTTAAAGCCTGGGTAAAGTTTTTACTCAGGCTTTTTCTTTTTATTGATTGATATTACTCAACTTAGTTCAGTAATAAGTGTTTCTGAAGAATTATCAATATAAATTAACCATTTGAAAAAGGTATCTGTAATAGGTTCTGGTTTAGCAGGATTAAGTGCTGCAATAGATTTAGCGAGTAATAACTTTGAGGTAACTGTACATGAGAAAAATGATAAGCCAGGTGGTAGAATCAATTACTTCGAAGCTGAGGGCTACAAATTTGATATGGGTCCTAGTTGGTATTGGATGCCTGAAGTTTTTGACAACTTTTATGAGAAACACGGATATAAATCAAGTGATTTTTATAATCTCAAGCGACTTGACCCATCTTACAAGGTAGTTTTTGCGCAAGATGATCATGTAGATATACCTGCAGATTTCAGCGAATTATTGGATCTATTTGAGTCCAAAGAACCTGGAAGTGCAAAGAAACTTCAAAAGTTTATAGATGAAGCTGCTTATAAGTATAAGGTCGGAATGGAAGAATTTGTGTGGAAACCGAGCCATTCTATTTTTGAATTCGTTAGTTTTAAAGTTATAAAAAGTGCTTTCCAACTTCAACTTTTCAGTTCTATTTCAAAAGAAATAAATAATGTTGTTAGCAACAGTGATCTTAGAAAAATATTAGAATTTCCCGTTCTATTTTTAGGCGCTACTCCAGAAGATACCCCCGCATTATATAGCTTAATGAATTATGCTGACTTAAAGCTTGGAACCTGGTATCCAGAAGGTGGTATGCACAAAATCTCTGAAGCTTTTTACAAAATAGCTCTTGATAAAGGTGTAAATTTTAAATTCAATGAAGCAGTAACTGGTTTTGGTTATCACAAAAATCAGATTATATCTGTTAAGTCATTAGAAAATGATACAGACGCTGATATAGTCGTTGCAGGAGCAGACTATCACCACGTAGATCAGCTATTGTTGAAACCAGAATATTCAAATTATAGCAAATCCTATTGGGATTCGAGAAAACTGGCCCCATCTAGTATATTGATGTTTTTAGGCGTTGACAAAAAACTTAATAACCTATCTCATCATAATTTATTCTTTGATACAGACTTTAAGAAACATGCACATGAGATTTACAAGGACCCTAAATGGCCTACGGATCCACTGTTTTATGTTTGTGCACCTTCTATTACAGATCAAAGTGTGGCTCCGATGGGCAAGGAAAATTTATTTATATTGATACCAGTAGCCCCTGATTTAAATGATTCATCATCAGATGTTTATGATAATTACTTAAATGAAGTTATAAAGAGAATAGAGACCTTTATTGGACAGGAGTTCTCGAACAATATAGAATATAAGAAGTTTTTTGGTGTGAAAGATTTCACTTCCTTATACAATTCATACAAAGGCAATGCATATGGTTTAGCAAATACTCTAATGCAAACTGCCTTTCTTAAACCGTCTCTAAAAAATAAAAATTTGACTAACTTGTATTATACTGGACAACTAACAACGCCAGGCCCAGGATTACCACCTTCCATCATTTCTGGTCAAGTGGTTGCAAAGGAGATAAGTAAAAAATTTAGATAATACCCCATGTTAGAGTTATATACAGATGTTTGCGAAGAGTGTAGCAGGATCATTACTAATAGATATAGTACATCTTTTTCTTTGGGAATTAAGCTATTTTCAAAAGAACTAAGACAACCTATCTATGCGATATATGGTTTTGTACGATTTGCGGATGAGATTGTTGATACTTTTCACAATTATGATAAACAGTCTTTACTTAAAGCTTTTCGTGAAGATACCAGGTCAGCAATTGATAGCAAAATTAGCTTAAACCCCGTCTTACAATCATTCCAAAAAGTAGTTAATGAGTATAATATAGACTATCACCTAATAGATGCTTTTCTTGATTCTATGGAAATGGATCTTGACGATATAGAATACAATAGAGAGCTATACAATAAATATATATATGGATCTGCAGAAGTTGTAGGCCTTATGTGCTTAAAGGTTTTTCTTAAAGATGACTCTGATAGGTATGAAGAACTTAAAGTACCGGCTCAAGCTTTAGGCTCTGCTTTCCAAAAAATTAACTTCTTGCGAGACATAAGAGACGACTATTTTAATAAAGGAAGGACATACTTTCCAGAGGTCGATGTAAATAGGTTTTCTGATAATGACAAGAAAAAAATAGAAAACGACATATCAGTTGATTTTGAAAACGGTCTGAGTGGTATCAAAAAGTTACCTAAAAAAGCAAAGTTTGGTGTTTTTATAGCCTATATTTTTTACCATCAGCTTTTCCAAAAAATCAAAGGATTAAGCTATGATAATATACTTACTCAAAGAGTCAGAATTAAAAATCGAAAGAAGGCTTATTTACTGGCTAAATATTCCCTGCAGCATAGGTTGAACATGATTTAATTTTTTTTAAAAAAAGATTCAAAATAGTTGCAAAATTGAGTTGGGTTAACCTATCTTTGCCATCCCTTAACAAATAGGGGACAAAAGTTAATTGACATGGTATTTTTTAAATAGGTGAGGAAAAGAATTTAATTAGA
>CAZBXL010000026.1:0-45292 GCA_964495785.1 uncultured Saprospiraceae bacterium
GTACGTTTTCTAACTTACTCATTCCATTGCAACTTGGGGCTAGAGATATGGCATCCCCTTTCTTGAATATGTTATCATACTGGTTCTTCTTTCTTGCAGGTGTAGTTATGTTCTATTCTCTGTTCTTGAGCACAGGACCGTTCTCTGGAGGATGGACAGCATATCCGCCTCTGAGTGCTCTGCCTCAAGCCAGCACAGGATCAGGTACAGGAATGACATTATGGTTAGTGAGTTTGACACTGTTCGTCGTATCAGTACTTTTAGGAGGTATCAATTATATTACAACAGTATTAAATCTAAGAACTAAGGGAATGAGTATGTGGAGAATGCCATTAACAATATGGGCATTTTTTGTAACAGCTATATTAGGATTACTCTCATTTCCAGTGTTAGCTTCAGGATTTTTCATGCTGATGTTTGATAGAGGACTAGGGACGAGTTTCTTCTTAAATGAAATATTCATAAATGGACAAGCTCTTGATAGAGTAGGAGGTAGTCCAGTATTGTACCAGCACTTGTTCTGGTTCTTGGGTCACCCTGAGGTATATATTATAATACTTCCTGCCATGGGAATAGTGTCAGAAGTTCTATCCATTCATGCTCGTAAACCAATTTTTGGTTACACAGCGATGGTACTTTCTATATTAGCTATTGGTTTTCTATCATTTATAGTATGGGCTCACCACATGTTCATGTCAGGAGTTAATCCATGGTTATCTAACTTCTTCGTGATCTTTACATTAATAATAGCCGTTCCGTCAGCCGTCAAGGTCTTTAACTGGATTACCACCTTGTATGGAGGTAATATAAGATTTAATGCAGCGATGTTATTCTCTATAGGCTTCGTATCGATGTTTATTTCAGGAGGACTTACTGGTATTTTCTTAGGTAATTCTGCTATTGACATCATGATGCATGATACATACTTTGTTGTTGCTCACTTCCATATTGTAATGGGTGTTGCTGCATTCTTTGGTATGTATGCAGGTGTATATCATTGGTTCCCTAAGATGTTTGGTAGGTTTATGAATGAAACACTTGGACGTATACATTTCTGGGGTACACTGATTGGCGCTTACGCAATATTCTGGCCTATGCACTACTTAGGTATGGCTGGTGTACCAAGAAGATATTACAGTTTTGAAGCGTTTGATGCATTCAAGCACTTTGGACCTATGAATAAATTTATAACAGTAGCAGCAATTGTAGTTTTTGCGGTGCAAGTACTATTTGTTATCAATTTCTTCTATAGCATATTCAAAGGAAAAAGAATGAAATCTAAAAATCCATATGGAGCTAATACATTAGAGTGGACAACTCCAGTAGACGCTGGTCACGGTAACTGGGAAGGAAAATTACCAGTCGTCCATAGATGGGCTTATGATTATGGAAAAGATGGAAAAGAATATATCACACAGATAACACCTTTAGAAGAAGGTGAGGTAGCTGGTGATCATTAATATTCTTTATCAGAAGTTAACGATTATAAAAGTAGATAGTATTGAGCCAAAGTATAGCTAAGAAAATAGAATCAGGACTTAGATTATCTAAGTTAGATGACCTATACTTGTTAGTTAAGTTTAGGCTATCTCTTATGGTTGTGGTTAGCTCAATGTTGGCTTATCTTATAGCCGCTGGAATCGGAGGCTTATCTTGGACAATTTTTGGATTACTTTTCATTGGTGGGTTTGGTATAACTGCAGCAGCTAATGGTATCAATCAAGTTCTCGAAAGAGAGTTTGACATAATGATGGAGAGAACTAAAAATAGGCCAGTTGCAGCTAATAGGATGAAATCATCTGAGGCTGTTCTATACAGCGGCCTTATGTTAGTCATAGGTACTCTGTGTTTATCTTTCATTAATCCGATGGTTGCTTTCTTAGGTATGCTATCGTTTATCTTATACGCTTTCTTATATACTCCACTTAAGAGATACTCTACAGTCTCTGTAGCAGTAGGTGCTATTCCTGGTGCTTTTCCAGTACTTATAGGTGTCGTGGCTCATGATGGAGTTATAACGATATTAGCTTTGACATTATTCATGGTCCAATTCTTATGGCAATTTCCTCATTTCTGGGCAATATCATTTTTATCTTTTGATGATTATGATAGAGCCGGTTTTAAATTATTACCTAAAGGACAGGACGGAAAAATAGATAAAAACTTAGGAGCATACTCTGCACTATACAGTTTACTTATAATTCCTACTGTTATCATAGCGTATATGGTAGGTCTCGATACAGCTACTTGGGCCTTGGCAGGAATTATATTTTTGACCTTGATATATACTTGGATGGGTGTAAAATTGCAATTAAAAAAAGATAGAGAGAGTGCTCTAAAACTGATGTTTAGTTCATTTTTCTATTTACCATTTGTTCTATTACTTTATCTAATAGGTTAATCAAGATGGAAGTTGCAGATATAAATAAACCATTAACACATAGGAATAAAATTCATCCTAAGTTATTTGCACTTTGGATATCATTTGCCAGCATTATAATGATGTTTGGTGCCCTTACTAGTGCTTACATAGTCAAGAGTGCTGCAGGCAAC
This sequence comes from uncultured Saprospiraceae bacterium, assembly GCA_964495785.1. Classification (GTDB taxonomy): domain Bacteria; phylum Bacteroidota; class Bacteroidia; order Chitinophagales; family Saprospiraceae; genus RFSX01. Next base: position 2,554 of record CAZBXL010000026.1, read on the forward strand.
TGGTTAGAATACCAACTCCCTCAGCAATTTTATTTCAGCACAGGAGTCATCTTACTATGTAGTCTAACCTTACATATTTCTTTCTCTTCTTTCGTAAAAGAGAAAGAGTGGATGTATAAGTCTATGTTATTGATTTCATTTATTTTAGGAATCTCATTTGTTGTCATTCAGTATTCTGGATGGCAATCATTATATGCAAGTGGAGTAGATTTAAAGGCAAGTATTAGCGGATCATTCATGTATCTAATCACTGGATTACACGCTGTGCATATCCTTGCTGGTGTAGCTACAATGGTTGTCGCTATTGTTCATGCATTTAGTTTACCATTTGTAGTTACAGAGAAGAGAAAGCTTAGATTTCGACTTGTTTGTCATTATTGGCATTTTGTTGATTTTCTTTGGATATATTTGTTCGGTTTTTTAATGTTTTATAAATAAATTATAATGGCAGATACAGCAACACATCACGCTGTTGATGATAAGAAGTTATGGGATGGAGGAGTCTCACCATTTAAGGTGAGTTATGGTAAGATCATGATGTGGTATTTTCTACTTTCTGATGCATTTACTTTCGCAGGATTTCTAATAGCTTATGGTACATTGAGGGTAAGTATGCCAACATGGCCTGTTCCAGATTTTGTGTTTAGTGCTATACCTGAATCATTGGCTGGACTATTTGGAATGGATCCATTGCATAAGCCACTCATATTTGTGACAATAATGACTTTTATCCTACTTGCAAGTTCATTTACTATGGTGAGAGCAGTACAGGAAGGTCACCAAGAAAATAAGAAAGGAGTCGTCTTCTGGATGATATTAACCATTATAGGAGGAGCTGCATTCTTAGGATGCCAAGCTTGGGAATGGACAATGTTAATCAAGACAGAACACGTAAGCGTAACTAAGAATCCTTTTAGCGCTCATACAGAAGCTGGAATATACTTAGAAGGAGATGGTCATGGTATAAAAGAAGGTGATACTTTTGATGTAGGAGATTCATACCTCATACATAAGCATGATGGTGAGTGGCATAATCTTAAGTATAAAGTTGTAGGAGGAGAGGATGAAGGTATGGTCAAACAACAAGCATTTGGACCAAAAGCTTTTGGAGCTCTATTTTTCTTTATTACTGGATTTCATGGATTTCACGTCTTATCAGGAGTCATATTCTTATTGATCATTTGCCTCAATGCCGCCACCGGCTTGTATGTAGCTCGTAAGAATGGCTACGAAATGGTAGAGAAAATCGGTCTTTATTGGCACTTTGTAGATTTAGTATGGGTATTTGTGTTCCTTGTTTTCTACCTCATCTAAGTTCAGATATAGACTATTATAATCATAAAAAGAAATAAGTAAGTAATGGCTCAGTCATACGAACAATCAAAAAAAACAGCAAGTAAGATTATTACAATTCTTGCGATCATAACTATAGGAGAAGTCTTCTTTGCACTATTAGGTAAAGGCTACATCATAGAAGGTTTAGAATTCCATCCTCATATCATGGCCGGTGCTATGATTCTTCTTAGTATAGTTAAAGCATATCTCATTGTATACGAATTCATGCATATGAAGTATGAGGTGCCAGGATTAGTTAAATCGGTTTTATTTCCTACTCTTCTATTAGTATGGGCAGTGTTTGCTTTCTTCAAAGAAGGTGATTATTGGAAGAATAGACGTGGAGAGATTATGGATAAGAATATGGATAGAGTAGAGGTTCCTACAGAACCGCAACAGCAAGGAATGATAAAAGATATTAAGTCAAATAGAAACAGCCATTAAATAAAATATAACAATTCAATATAAAAGCCACGAGAGTGGCTTTTTTTATATCAGTTCATCATATGTGGATTATTCAGTAAAGTAAAAAAGAGTTGAATTAAGCCTCTAATCGATTAGATCAAATTTGATGAACCTTGATTAATTTCTAATGTTTAAATACCAATGAAAATTGCAAAAATAATTTCCATAACGCTACTCTTTCTATTAATCGTGGCACTGCCTGCAGGATCTTGGTTATTTCTCAAAGATGGATTCAATTGGCGTAAGGATAAACTTGAAGAGCTGAGTCCTAAGGGATTATTTTTAAACTCATTTAGTTTTACGCCAGAAGAAAAGACTAAGATATTTGAAGAGACAACCTATAAGACAACAGTTGTTAAACTTAATGAAGACTTGTCGAAGGATGATATGTCTATGATAGATCAGTATCGAAAATCCAAAACTTTTCTCTTTCTTGTATTATCTGAAGAACCTATCATCCACGAAGAATTTTCTTCTAAGCAGCCACTGAGATACATAACTTCCTCAAACTTAAATGCCAATACTGAAAAATTACGGTCAGCTAATTATGTGTTACTAGATACAGCTGGTGTCATTAGACAATTTTATAATGGGACTGATAATAAGACACTGACATCAATAGTGGAAGATGTTGCGATAGTATTACCACGTAAGATTACACCTGACATAGAAATGAAAAAAACAAGAGAGTAGTATAAATGAAAGAGAATGCAGAACTTAGAAAGAAGCTTGATATAGCAGCCTATATAATATCAGTCGCTGTCATAGCTATAGTAATATTAATGAGGCCTGCTGATAGATTTGCTGTTGATTTTGATACAAGTTGGATGCCAGCATTTAATGCGTCCATTAACTCGTTAGCTGGAGTGTTTTTAGTTGCAGCCATTTATTTTATAAAAAGAAAAAATATTAAAGCTCATAGGACAATGATTTTTGCTGCTATGATATGTTCTTTCTTTTTTTTATTGACATATGTAGGATATCACTTTACCACTGATGAAACAAAATTCTGTAAAGAGGGTATCATTAGACCGATCTATTTTTTCATATTGATTACCCATATAATTTTAGCAGGAACATCTCTGCCTTTTATACTATTAACTTTTAATAGAGGTTTTACCTTCTCCGTTGATAAACATAAAAGAATGGCAAGAATTGTATATCCAGTATGGTTATATGTTGTAATCACAGGACCTGTAGTATACTTTATGCTTAGACCTTGTTATGGTTAATTTACTAAATTTGTAATTATGAGAATCTCAGTTAAATTCATATTAGTAGTAGCTCTTACTCTTATCTTATTTTTAGTTACATCTGAGGATATAATGAGCCAGTGCCCGATGTGTAGAATGTCAGCAGAGTCTAATCTCAAAGATGGCGGTACTGAGGGTAAGGGGCTTAATACTGGTATTTTGTATATGTTATCTATGCCTTATTTACTTGTTGCTGGCTTAGGTTATATATGGTATCGTAATAGAAGAAAGTATACTGAGCAAATTGATTCAGAACCATTTTCTGATAACTGATTAACCATATTATCTGTAAGAAAATAAGGCCTCTTTACATCTAAAGAGACCTTACAACAAGCAATCATGAAGTCACAACAACTTCTATATCTTTTTGAAGCTACGCAGCTATCGTTTTATATTTTAGAATCTTATTCCATATCCTACGGTAAGACTTATTCCTTTGGTTCTTAATCCTGCATCTATTATAAAGTCTTCGCTTGTAAAATCTGTCATAGCTCGACTATAAGACACTTCAGTAAGAAACTCTCCCTTTCCATAAGGAAACGTCAGTCCGGCTGCAACATTAGCATCTATTCCTAACCTATTAAAGTCATCACTTTCTAAATTCAAAGGAGTATTAGTCAGTGTAAAATCTAATATCGCAGTGGCTTTAGTTCTTATAGATCCAGAGGTCGCATAAGTTAACCCTGGCCCAGCTGCAACATATGGAGTAACTCCATCTATACCTTGAATCTTATATTTTAGCATTAGTGGTACATCAATAGTATTAACCTCGGTTGCCACTTTAACACCTAATGGAACTGGAATATTAGCAATGTCAAAACCAAATGATTCGGCAACCTGAAATCCTCTTTGGCTATAGAATACACCAGAGCTTACGCTTAGATATTTGTCTAAACTATGATCTAACATGATACCTCCAGTAAATCTATTGATCGCTTTCAGATTGACAATATCTGTTGATAATCCAGATGCTGTGACCCCTGAAGAGTGAACACCTGATACTAAGTATACACTTGTTTGTGCTTGCAGAAGAGAAGCGCTAATTATTAAAAGTGCCCCTACGATAACTTTAATTGAGTTTCTCATATCATCTATTTTAAGTGTGATTAATTACATAGATGACGTAACGAGAAGTGTTAAGGGAAGTTAGAGGATCGTTAATGCTTTGCTAAAAATATTGCGCTAAATCACAATAGTGAATATATTATCGCATTTATCTCCGTATTGCCAAATAATATCAAGTTGTGAATAAGAGTTCGGGTTCTATATCAATGAAAGATTCCAAAATGCCATAGGACTCCTGATGGATCATGTAGAAAGAATTCCTTACCCCAGTCTTCGTTAACTATACCCGAGAGCTTAACTCCTGAGTAATTCTGCGGCAATCTGAGTTCTGAGATATACTGATAGCTTACATCTATATCCTCGACTTCTAAGAAGACCATAGAGTTTTCTATCCATTCTTTAGCGTAGTAATCCTGCAAGTAAAAACTGATTGATTGATTAATCTTATACAGATTCATTTTGGGCGATAAATAAATCTCCTCAAATCCTAATTCTCGATAGAAGGCCTTAGAGGTATCATAATCTTTGGCACCTATAAATGTTCTTATTGATAATGATTGGGATAAGGTACCTAGCTCCATAGACGTATCTTACAATGAATTAATTTAGATACTGAACTTAATATATTATAATGAGCATAAAAAAAGATCCTCAAACTAATGAGGATCTTACTACTGTTTTTTGGAGAACAGTACTAGAATAAAACGATCTTCAACTTAAACCCTTAAAAGATCTATCTTACTTTGGTTTATTATTAGAACAAAATACCGCCGGAAACTATAAATGATCCAATACTGGAAACAGTTACCTTAGGTTCGATATATATGTGATATGAATCACTGGGCACAAAATCTATAAATGCCCCTAAATTTATTCCTAATTCTGTATCCCCTACAAAGGATGTGAAACTGAGACCTCCTATAGGAGATAGATCAAAGTTATCACTCACTTTAAGGAGCTTATAATGTGCATCCAAGTCAATAGTCCAATCAATTGCACTATCAAGATGAAGAGTAAAGACACCCGAACCTCTCCAAGTATCATCCCACTCATACATAGCTCTTCCTTGTGCTCCGAGAGTTGTGCCATCAAAAATTAGCTGTGCTCCAGCTCCAAAATTAAATTGTCCAAACGCAGCTGAACCACCTAAGCAAATCAAAAATGTGAAAAGTATATTCTTCATTGTCTATGCTTGAATGAGAGGTAAATATATATATTAATTAACATTATGATATATGAATAGGGGGCTTATTTTTAGCTACTTGCTAAATATTATGTTTTTATCCTTATTACTGTAAAAAAGATCGCAGCCCAACTTCCCATGAGGGCTAATCCACCAAGTGGTGTCATTGGACCTAATATCGCTGTAGATTCTATTCCTATTATATCTCTCATAGAAAGTAGATAGAGACTGCCTGAGAATAAAAATATTCCTCCAAGGAAAAACAAACCAATCCAGAACAAGCCTTTTATTCTATAGGCCCGATAAAGCAGAGCCGTAATAAAGATCGCAATAGTATGATAGAACTGATAATGTACTGCCGTCTCATAACTATGCATAGATTTAGCACCTAATTGGCTACTTAATATATGACTACCAAATGCACCCATAATAACTGCTATACAACCCATAACGGATGCACAGAGAACAAGTATTTTAAATTTCTTTTGCATAAACTAATTATAGAGTCCAGTTAATTGATTGTTTGCCTTGCTTATCCAACAAATTATTACATTTAGAAAAATGCTTACACCCAAAAAAAGCCCCTCTCGCTAAAGGAGATGGATGGGCGGCATTGAGAATGTAATGTTTCTTATCATTGACCAATGAGGCTTTACCCTGAGCATATTTACCCCACAACATAAAAATAACACCTTCTTTTACATCTGAGATAAAAGTAATAATCGCATCTGTAAATGTCTGCCATCCTATCTTGCTATGTGAAGCTGGACTCTTTTCTTCTACAGTGAGAATTGCATTCAGCAATAAAACACCTTGGGACGCCCATGAACTAAGATCTCCATGATCAGGAATAGGGCATCCTAAGTCTTCGTTGATTTCTTTATAGATATTCTTAAGCGAAGGTGGTACCCTGACACCCTGGGGTACAGAAAAAGACAGACCCATTGCTTGGCCAGGATTATGATAAGGATCTTGACCTATAATTACAACTTTAAGCTCATCTAATGCAGTAAGATTGAAGGCATTGAAAATAAGTGATTCTGGAGGGAAGACCTTTTTCCCCTCATCTATCGATTTTGTGAGAGCGGCTTCTATCTCTCTAAAGTATGGTTTATTAATTTCTGAATTAATTACATTATTCCAGGAATTGTCTATGCTGAGTACTTCCACTACTTAAAGCTTTTCTATCTGTTATTTCCCAAAAATAATTCCTTAAGATACAACTTAATATTCTTCATTCTAAAGATGAAAAAATAAGATTATTGTATCAAAAGTTTCTTTACATATCGCTTATTAAGATAGTTGTATTGTAAATATGCAACGCCATTATATTCTTCATCTACAATGACCTTATTGCCTAGTAGTTTATGATTAATTGTTTGACCTACTGTATTGTATATGATAAGAGAACTCATATCTGCACTTCCTATATTCTCTACAGTAAATGCTCCAGAGTTCGGATTAGGACTGATGATGATATTACTATCTTCAATATTCACAGAGGAACTGAGACCACAATTAGAATTTTTAAGTACAGTAAAGGCTTCTGTTAAGAGGGTGTTTCTATTAGGAAAATCTATTGTATGACCTACGCCTGATAATAGGTTAGTGGTCACACAGGCCCCTTCTTGCTCTAGTGCATTTACAATAGGATTGTATCTTGTACCGACAGCATCTAAGCTTCCATGTAGTACATAGATGGCCTGATTCTGCGCCATAGGTAAGACATCTTGTATGATGGAGATATCAACAGCTGCTCCTATAGCTAATAGTCCTTTATATTCATCAGTTCTACGTAGACCATATGTGTAGGTTGTCCGAGCTCCCCATGAGAAACCCATTACATATTTCTCTTCTTGGTCTATCGCATACCATTGTTCTACAGAGTCTACGAGCATAGATGTAAAAAGTGTATCGATCGGGTCATCGACTCGACCATCCGGCCCACCATCTGGACATACGAGTATTAATCCATTTGACTCAGAAAAATCAATAAGCGTATCTCTCCATGATATTGCATTCCACCTATTTACATTAAGTGGATGTAGACCAAGCATCATTGTATTAGGGACAGAAGGATCGTAGTTTTCAGGAATATATAATGCATATGTTTTTTCTACATTATCTACCATAAAACTTCCCTCAATGCTCGTCTGAGCCATGATAGATAGATTTATGAATAGTAAGAGAGAGAGGAGGCTTAATTTTTTCATTATTATAAATTTCTAATCCAGATATTTCTAAATCTGACTTTGTCACCATGATCTTGAAGTAACAAAGGCATTTTAGCTTCATGTGCAAAGTACATCCCTTTTCCAATATAAAATGTCGGGCCATCAAGTTCAAAGTTATTTTGAATCAATATTCCATTATGCATAGCAGTTATACACGCTTTCTTAATACATTTTCCTTGGTCATTAAATTGAGGAGCATTAAATATAATATCATAGCTCTGCCATTCTCCTGGTGGTCTACAGGCATTCACAAGAGGAGGGGATTGTTTGTATACAGCGCCAGCTTGACCATTGGAATAGGTTGTGTTCTCATATGAATTGAGAACTTGTAGCTCGTAGATTCCCATAAAGAAAATACCACTGTTGCTGTAGAGTTGGCCTTCCTTTCCTTCATCTACTGGAGATAACCATTCTATATGTAGTTGCACATCCCCAAAAGATTCTTTGGTCTGAAGATTACCACCTCCTGGCACTATTTCTATAGCGCCGTCTTTTATTTGCCATTCAGGATCAGTACCAGGATGGTTCTCGTATGTAGCATTCATTACAGTAGCCTTAGTACCATCTAAATCAGCAGGGATGCCATATTTCGGCTTTTGCCAATGATCAAGATTAGATCCATCAAAAAGAACAATAGCATCAGAAGGAGGCATTGATAGTTGACGGCCTGGTGTCACTTTTTGAGGGATAACAGACCAGTCTTCTGTGTCTACCCAAGGTTTAGTTTCTGATAAGGCATCCCAGTCGAGTTCTGGAATCGGATACTTTTGTGCTGTAAGTATATTAGCTGTCGCGAATATAATTATGCAAAGAATAGATTTGATCATGATTAAAATATTATTGATTCAAGATAGACTCCCAAAGCTTTGACTTTTTATATACAGTACCTTTAAATAGAGCAACCACTTCTTTGTTTTGATTAGCGATAGTGACCTCATATATCGCAAGTTTGTTTGAGCTATTGAGCACTTTGGCTTCAGCTATTAATACATCATCTACATGGACTGACTTGGTATGAGAGATACTTGTCTCTATGGAGACTGCTATTTGCCCTTCAGAATTAGAAGCAAATGCAAAAGTACTATCTGCAAGGCTGTAAGTTATACCTCCATGTGCAATCTTAAATCCATTAGTCATGTCTTCCTTGACGACCATTTTTGTCTTACAATAGCCATGCTTCACTTCTAATATTTCTATGCCTAACCAATGACTAAATCTATCATTGGTATACATGTGAATGGCTATCTTTTTAGGAACTGACAATTTTAAAAATTTGTGATTTTATATAGGCACATTCTCTACGATCTCAAGACCGTAACCGATGAGTCCCACTCTTTTTCTCGGATGATTAGTTAATAGTCTTATTTTACTTACGCCTAACTCATTGAGTATCTGCGCCCCTATGCCCAAGTCTCTGTGCTGTTGAGTGAGTAGGTTGATATTATTCTTGTTGATAGCGTCACCGTTAGTCTGTTGTTCTTTAAGTGTTGCTAATGTGCTCATAAGAGAATCACTTTCTTCGGTATTCCTTAAGTATAAGAGTATGCCTTTTCCTTCTTTGGATATTTTATCTAAAGTTTCATGAAGTGCTTTGCCATAGCCTAACAATAAAGAGCCTAATATATCACCCGTATTAGTAGACGAATGCACGCGTGTTAGCACCGGTTCATCTGGAGCCCAGTCTCCTTTTTTGATGGCCAAGTGAGTCTGATTAGTAATGCTCTCTGAGAATGCTATAATGTCAAATTTGCCATGTTCATTTTCAAACTCTACTCTCAGTTTCTCTTCTACAAGTCGCTCTGTCTCCATCCTAAAGGCAACTAAGTCTTTAATAGAAATCAACTTAAGATCAAATTTTTTAGCCATCACAGTAAGTTGAGGCAATCGAGCCATCGTGCCATCTTCATTGAGGATCTCTACTAAAGTTCCGGCAGGGTAGAGGCCGGCCATCTTAGCAAGGTCTATAGCTGCTTCTGTATGTCCCGTTCTTTTTAGAACACCTCCATCTTCTGCAATTAGAGGAAATATATGTCCTGGTCTTGCAAAGTCATGTGCCTTTGTATTAGAATCAATTATAGCTTTAATCCCAGTGGATCTATCATAGGCTGATATTCCAGTAGAGCATCCTTGTCCGATAAGATCTATAGATACTGTAAATGCTGTCTCATGTAGTGCAGTGTTGCTCGTGACCATTTTAGTCAGCCCAAGTTCAGTTGCTCGAGTCTGGGTTACTGGAGTACAAATAAGTCCTCGCCCGTGAGTGGCCATAAAGTTGATAATTTCAGGTGTAATTTTTTCAGCGGCACATATGAAATCTCCTTCATTTTCTCTGTCTTCATCATCTACAACTATGATTACTTTACCTGCTTTTATATCAGCAACTGCCTCTTCTATGGTATTAAATTGTATATCCTTCGTATTCATTTTTAGATTGGTTGTGCTGCAAAATTAGCAGCATAATCTAAATTCTTTAGATTATCTGCCTCAATTGGATAGATTGTATAGTCTATTCTATGTAATAATTAGATAACCTGATTGTTTAACAATTGTTTATGTCCATTTTATTAAGAATTCTAACTATTATTGAAACTATAACTAAACTATTATAAGATGAATATCAGAACATTAATTAAGATTTCCATTCTCGCAGCTTTTATTTGTGTATTCCAGTCATGTGGTGACGATGAGATCATTGGTTGTACTGATCCTGAAGCTGAAAATTTTGATGTAAATGCTAATGTCAGCGGAGATTGCATCTATGCGAGAGATAAGTTTTTAGGATCTTATATTGGTGTGTTTACATGTCCTGGAGACCTATCTGGATTATCTAATGATTCTATTGCTTTTTCAATTATAGAAGGACTTGATGCAAATATTAAAAGTGACATTATACTTGAGTTAGTGGTGGATGGATTTCCTCTGGCTATTGCTGGTACAGTTGATGGCAATGTCATGACATTAATGCAAGAGCTTACAGGTGTACCTGTTCCTACGCCTCTCGGAGAATTTCCTGGAGATGTAACCGCTGTAGGTATGGCTATGATGAGTAATGGAGACCAGACATTGACAGCGACACTTGATTTAGATGTTGTTGTACAATCACCGATAGGTAATATACCTGTAAGTGACATGTGTGGAATTGAAGGTAATAAGGAGTAGATATTCTTCTATTGTACCTGTTTGAGGAATTTAATGTTAATTATTCAGTAAGTCCTCTAAGCACGACTTACCCAACAATGCATTATAAATTAATGTGTTATTCTGATCAAGCTACAGGTGTATGATTTTCTCAGTAATTAATTCATAGATATTAAATATCTATTTTTTTCTTGCATTCTGATTATGTCAGAATGATTAGTAACTGATAATCAGATATTTATAAAAAGTATTTGATTTTTGAAAAAATGTGAATTATAAAGCAAATTATTAATGGAGATAGTATATTTGCACTCCAAATTGAATATTGGACCCGTAGCTCAGCTGGATACCTGCCTACCTGGCGGTACGGCAGGCAGGGAGCAGTAATTGGAAAGGATCAAATATGAAGATATTTGTATATGTAATAAGGTCTCAAGTTGATGGTCGAGATTATGTGGGGATGTCTCAAAATATTGAAAGGCGTCTAAAAGAACATAATAGTGGGAAGACAAAATCAACGAAGGGGTATCGTCCATGGATTCTATTGTATTTTGAGGAATACGATGATAGAACTATAGCCAGAAAGAGAGAGAAATACTTGAAGTCTGGTTACGGAAAAATGTGGATTAAAAATAAATGGACCCGTAGCTCAGCTGGATAGAGCAGCTCACTTCTAATGAGCAGGTCTCAGGTTCGAATCCTGACGGGTTCACGAATTGATTAAAGGTCTTTACTTTCTGTAAGGACCTTTTTTATTTATGTATAATTTATATTCTCTTCACTCTCTAACACATACTTCCGATAGAAATCAATACAGCTTTTGATCATAAGATCAAAATCAGGATTTGCATAAGCAGGTTTTCCTAATTCAAAATTCTTATTTAAGATTATATCTTCTTGCAGTGGAAGCTCTGCATGCGCCATTCCGTTGGACAAAATATAAAGCATACCTGTGTTAGCATGTTCTTTTATGAGCAATTTTACAGCATCGAGTTTAGCAGTGATGTCGTTGATAGAATGTGCTGCGAATACCGGTTGTGTTATTGTCTTATCTTTTTCGAGCAGTCTATTTTGATTAATTATTTGACCTAATTCTGCCGCTGCAAAGAAGGGTAATTTTGGATATTTATAAGGGTCCATTCCGTGACCTTGGATTTTCCCATCCGTTATTTTGGCAATTCTTTCAAGAAATGTTGATTGTCCTATTCCTTTGATCAGCCTGACATCTATCGCTGCAGCAAATAAAAATAGACCTCCATTAATCATATCAGAATCTCTCAAGATTTTGTTGTAGCATAAAGCACCACCACTTGAGAATCCCCCCAGAGAAATGACTGATGCCATTTTAGAAGCAACGTCATATATAACATCTATCTCTGTCCTCCACTTCTCATCTAATTTGAAATCTTCCATGGCTTTGTCCGGTTCCTTTAGACCATGTCCTGGCATTAAAGGCAATATCACATTGGTACCTGCATCAAAAAAAGATTTAGCGATCGCCTGCATATAATATGGCGAGTCAGATAACCCATGTACTAATATAATAGTATGACTAACTGGATGAGGATGGACGTATATCATGGGTTCGTTGCCAAGCTTTACATCTGGTGAGGATATAAGAATGCGTCTTTTCTGATTATCCTCAGTATCAACATAATGAATGCTGGTTTCTGTAAGCCTCTGAGCATAGTGCTTCTGAAATAAACTCACTGCCGAATCGTAGTACTTCATGATGTAGAGACTAAGTTAGGATATAAAATTATGGAACTATCGATAATGTGAGTATAATTTCTTTAGATGCCAAAAATGAATTTTCTAAATGTTGTACCCGAAACTAAATTGAAATAATTCTGGAGTGAAAACTATGCGAAGAGCTAAAACCTTGCTCGCAAATCCATAGTTTGATAGGTATAATTGAATATTGACCACGATATACGGCGTAAAAGCTTAGGAATATTACGGACTTTATTTCACAATAGCTCGTTAGATATTGATTTATCGTGAACGTTATAATCAGATTTATCTCATGCTGTAATATCCAAATCTGTACTAACAATAATCTCACTTGGATTATCAGCGACTTTAATCTTACTTTCTTGTACACAATACGCAGTAACAGCAATTATTCCTGCAAAGAACACAACAAAAACAAATGATAGTCCTATAGTAATTAATTCTCGTCTGTCCATACTTCTGATTTTGGATATATAACATACTCTAATACTATTTAAGTATCTATATCTTAGAAATATGAAAAAAAATTTTTCTGAGACAACTTTGGGGCAGATAGTCTCATAATAGGTAAAAACGAAAAGTATTAGGGAAGTATCGATAACTTTGAGTCCCTAATTTATATCCACATTTGTATAAACAAATAAAATTATGAAAAACATCTTTACAATCATCCTCATTCTACAAGGATTATCAATCGGTCTCTTAGCTCAAGAATCAAGTTCAACATTTTTTGATAATGCTGATGCATTCTTTAAAGAAAACGTAAAGCAAGGAAAGGTTAATTATAATGATCTACGCAACAGTTCAATACTAAGGACACTAGTGTCTGATATCGAATCGGCTGATGTCAATAGCTTTGATGACAATACTAAAGAGGCATTCTATATCAACGCATATAACCTATTGGTTATCTCTCAAATTGTTGATAATTACCCAATTAATTCTGTACAAGAAGTTACTGGTTTTTTTGATAGAAAGAAATTTATAGTTGGCGGACAAAAAGTGAGTCTTAATGGTATAGAGAAAGATATATTATTAAAAGAGTATAATGATCCAAGATTTCATTTTGTATTAGTGTGTGGTGCTATAGGTTGTCCTCCGATTACTGATTTTGCATACCGTCCTGATAATCTCGAAGCACAAAAAGAAAAGCAAACTATGCTTGCGCTAAATAATAAAGCATTTTTATCTACAAGTGGAAGTACTACAAATTTGTCACAGATATTTAACTGGTATAAAAAGGACTTTGGCGGAAACAAAACATCAGTTGTTAATTTTATAAATAAGTACAAAAATGAAAAGGTATCTGGGTCTAATAAATTAAATTATACAGACTATGATTGGTCGTTGAATGAATATAATAACAGTGTTATTTCTGATCTGACAATTTCACCAAACGGAAATAGCAATAACTCATTCAGATATGTGGTTTCTTCAACGATCCCTAAGGGAACGACGGAGACAAAAATATTCAATAATCTATATACTCAGAAGACAGGTGCTCCAGATGCGTTAGTAGATCGATCTACATTTTTTACAACAACACTCACGTCTCTATATGGACTTACTAATAATTTCAATGTTGGAATCAGTACACGATATAGAAGAGTAAGAAACGATAAACTGCCATCATCTCCATTTAGTGCTCTTGGTAGTAGTGATGGATCTGTTAGTAGCCGTACTGGCGTCACTGCTTTTGGTCCTATGATAAGATATGCACCTGTTCCAAAATGGGAGAATTTTTCCATACAGAGTTCTTTTGTATTTGCTATAGGTGATGATCTAACAGGGAGTAACGGAACAGGACCATTTATTGACTGGGATGGGCCTACATGGTGGACACAATTCTTCAATGATTTTGCGATTGGTAATTCTTTTTCATTATTTACAGAAATAGATTTACTTCTTGAAGATATAGGAAGTGGAAGACTTAATAGATGGTCTACGCCTGTGACAGCGATATTTAGTTATAATCCTATTCCGAATATGACATTATATACATTGGGATCATATTCACCATTTTGGCAATCAGACTTTGATTACTTTACTCAATTAGGTGTAGGATTTAAATATCAATTTACACCGAAGTTTGAATTGGAATTATTATTTACAGACTTCTCTAATAAAGCGCTAAACGCTACTGGCGGACAAGCCAATACGTATAATCTTGGATTTAGATTTAATATTTGATAAGCACTGCATTTTGGTCTATCTTTGAAGAAGGTTATGGCCATATTTATAAGGATATATTTTTTACTAATTTTTCTAAATTCAGCATTAGTTGCTCAAACTGATCAGAATTATCGATTATCTGAAATTAGTTTTTCAGGATTGCATAAGACTGATGAACTTGTTGTCAGGAGGTTATTACAATCTAATTATGGTGACAATATATCTTTAGATGATCTATCAGTAGATGCACAGTTTATAGTCAATTTTCCTGGTATTGATAATGTATCATATACCGTAGATACAATAGGTAACGAACTCCATGTCGAGTATGATGTAGATGAGATTAGAACACTCTTACCGATTGTAAATTTTGGAGGGATAGAAGGTAATATTTGGTTTCAATTAGGTATTACTGATATTAACTGGAGAGGTAAAGGAAATCAGCTGAGTGCTTATTATCAGAATAGTGACAGCAGGCACTCAGGCGGTATAAGTTATAGGGTTCCAAGGGTAGGTACTTCTAAGTGGGGATACGGTATTGATGTTTCGCATTGGGCTTCTAGGGAACCGTTATTTTTTCCCAATGACGTAACGGTACAGTACAACTACGATTTTGATAATATAGGACTTACGGGCATATATCAGTTTGATAATAGGCATAGAGTGGAGTTTGGTGCATCATATTTTGTCGAGAGATATAGTAAGTTAGAATTAGCAAGTGGAGAAACACAGCCTGGCCCTGATGCTCTTACGCTGCCTAAGGCTCTGGGAAGACTACTATTAGTAGCAGACCATATTAATTATAATTCTTTTCTATTAAGTGGGTACCACTTGCAGTCTCTATATCAAAACGTCTACACCTTTGATGATCCTGTTCCATTTAATAGTCTGATATTGCAAGGAAGATATTATAAGATGCTCCCTCGCAAAATCAACTTAGCCACAAGATTACGATTTGGTATCGCGAGTAACAGCGACTCCCCATTTGCTCCATTTGTGGTAGACAGCCATATTAATCTTAGAGGTGTAGGTAATCGAATAGAGAGAGGGACAGCGCAACTTATCTTGAATGCAGAGATAAGAAAAACCATTACAAAATCTCCTCTTTGGGCTACCCAGTTGGTTTTATTTACAGACGTAGGTTCATGGCGTGATCCAGGAGGAGAGCTGTTAGATATTTTTGATACTAATAATTTTAGACATTTTATAGGAGGCGGTTTCAGGATCATTTATAGAAAAATTTTTGGAGCTGTTCTACGTGTCGATTACGGTATCGATATCTACAATACGCAAGAGAGTGGTATCATCTTAGGTTTTGGCCAGTACTTCTGATCCTACTCGAATTAATTAAAATGTGATGTAATCTCATCGCATAATCCAAATATCAATTACATCTATTGTAAGCATAGGACCATAGCCAATAGTATTCTTAAGAGAACTCACTAAGTGCTGTTAGATATTATTAGTCTTATCCATAAATGTCGGCAGCAAGTAATATAGGCGTTGTGTAATCACATGAATCCTCACGTCCTGATTGATGTAGATTTTCTTTTATTCGATTTATTAATTAAAACTGCAATCATGAAAAAATTAACGACGCTATTGATCGTGCAAGTCATCTATGTACTAAGCACTGCAGGGGCATCTATAGGAAAACCTATAATACCTCCTACTCATATTACTGATGTTACAATCTATTCTTCTGGAGCACAAGTCACGAGCCTATTAGATACTAAAGGATTAATAGGCCAAACGGAACTTGTCCTCAAAGGATTACCTGTAGATATTAATCAAAAGAGTATTGTAATCGAGGCAGATGAAGATGTCGAGATTATATCATTTAATGCAAGTATTGAATATAAGATTGAGAGAATAGGAGAGGACTCAGATATAAAGAAAATCAGAGAAGAATTGGTCATGTATCAAGATAGCATCAACTATGCTCAATGTGGTGTCAAGGCATTAGAAGCAGAACAATATATGATAGAAGATCATGACACCTTTGAGACGAAAGAAGGTGCCGCAGATGTAGAAGCCGTCATTAGGGCGTCAGAATTTTATCGAGTGAGATTAAGGGAGATAGCAGAAGAATTAGTGTTCATCCAAAAAAAGATTAACCAATATGGAGGTAAAATACAAATGCTAAATCAAGAAGCCGCAGAGATAGATGCTCGTTACACAGAACAAGAATTACAGATTGTAATCAATGTCGACATTAAACGTAGTACGCCTAATGGAATACAGGTAAAGTATTTTAATAAAAATGCCCGATGGTACCCTTATTATGATCTCAAAGTTAGTGGTACAGATAATGGCGTCAGACTTTTGCGTAAAGCATATGTATCTCAAAATACCGGAATAGATTGGAATGAAGTAAAACTAACATTGTCTAATGCTGATCCGAGTTTAAATAGTGTGCTACCTAATCTTACACCATATAATCTCACTGATAATAATCCTCATCTTGTATCGCAAGCTCAAGGTAATACGGTTAGTGGTATTGTGGTAGACGCTACTGGAGAACCAGTTATAGGTGCCAATGTTATGATATACGGTAAGGCAGTGGGTACTACAACTGATATGGATGGACAGTTTTTTCTACCTAACGCATTGCATCAAAAATTGATAGTATCATATGTAGGATTAAAATCAGCAGTCATCTACGCCAACCTAAATTATATGAGAATAAGAATGAATGATAGCGGTCAAATGTTGGAAGAGATATCGGTAATGCCGAGTAGAAATATTCAAAACCATTATTACATTGATGGAGTTAGGATTAGTAATATTAATGGTATTGTCGCTGGTATTGATAGACGTAAGAAAGAAGAGAGGAAAGTAAGGCAACCTATCAGACAGGTCAAATTAGAGTCTATCAATTCAGTAGAATATGTGGTAGAAAGACCTTACTCAATTACCAGTAATGGTAAGGAGATCGATATACTGTTAGATGAAGAAAATATAGATGCTTACTTCGGTTACTATACAGTCCCTTTAAAAAATGAAAGTGCATATCTCATAGCTAAAATACCCAATTGGCATGAGTTGGATATGTTGAGTGGTAATGCAAATTTATTTCTGAATAATACTTACAAAGGCAGTACTCTAATTAATTCTAAATCTACGGACGATACACTGAGTATATCATTAGGTATAGATCCTGAGGTTATTGTAAGTAGAAAGCCAATACGCGAAAAGTATGACAAAAAGTTTTTTGGCAAAAATGCAGAAGAGTGCATGAGTTATGAAATCACAGTTAAGAATAATAAATCTAAACCCATCGATATTGAGATCTATGATCAAGTGCCTATTGTCGCTCACGATGATATCAAAGTCAATATTGAAGAAATCTCAGATGCACAATTAGATAAAGATACGGGTATATTAAGATGGGAGAAAAGTATGATAGCTGGACAGCAGAACAAGATGGTCTTGAGTTACAAAGTTAAATATCCTCAAGATATGCATGTGACTATGCGATGATAGATAAGCTTTTATACGAGTCACATTTGTTATAAGGCACTAATCATTTAGCTTTGGAGCAAGATTATAAAAATGAAAGTAAACCTTATCAATAAGTATAAAGAACTCTGGAAAAATTCTTTAAAATCAGAATTGCCAGATGGTTGGCTCTACAAATATGAAAACCTAAGTCACTATAGACAAAACTGGGATCTAAGTGAGCTTGACTTAAAGAAAATGTACGCCGATAGCTTTAGCAGTCAGGTGTCAGGAAGATTATGGGGAGGGACAGTAGACTCTCCCCGTTCTGTCATGCTTTCATTTATTGAAATCAACAAAGAGTTTGTCAGATCAATGTTCAGAGACCTATACAGCCAAGATAAGGATCTCAGTATGCGAGTCAATAGATTTTCATTTCATTGTGATCAGATGCTCGACCAGTTGCAGAAAGAGAACGATAAGATAGATAGGCATTATCATGAGACGCCTCAGATGCCATTTTTATATCTGTGTTTTGATAGTCCTGAATCATTTCCGCTCTATGATTATCATGCGTATTCTAAGGCATTAAAGCTATTTGAGACAACTTCTATTCCAGAGCCATTTGAGATAGAACGATTCTATAAGTTGTCTAAAGCAATATATACAATCATCAAAAAAGACGATGTTCTCATAGAGATGATACAATCTCTCATTCCAGAATCTTATGGGATACAAGTCAACTATTTAATACTCGATGATTTCTTTCAGTTCTGTAAGAATTGTACAGATTCTGCTTAACTCGTGTCCTCTCAACTCTGAAAATATTCAGACATATTTACTAAGTATTATTAATTATCATAATATATAAATTATTAATATATAGTATATTATCTCTCATGTCTCATTGTAATTTGTTAGGAGTATTGTTAATGAAACAATTTTTTAACAATATTTTGAACATGAATAGTACATATTAAGAAAGAAAACATATATCTTACATATATAAAATAAATTTAATATGTTTTCTTTTGAGAATTACCTACCAATAACAAGCTTTAATGAGTCAAGCATATTCTTCAAAGCTCTTGAAGTTTTTAGATATGGATTTCTGATGGAAAGCATTGAAGGCAGTGGACGCTTCAAGCAATTATATTCATACCACAATTACTACGTAGAGATTATTTACGAAGTTAATTATGAAGAGATTAAGTCTATAAAAGCCATTTCTATTAACGACACATTATCAGATTATGTTGATGAGGATGAGTTCTTAGAAGCATTCATCGACCTGATCGCTGCATAATAACAATCATGTCCATATAGATCAGAGTCGAATTTTGAAGTATTAAATCTTCTTTCTTAATTCGTATCATCACATTAGATCGAATACTTTTCTTACTTAATTATCAATAATTTTTCGCCGCTTCAGAAAGCCGCTTTTGCATTCTATCTGCAAGACTTTTAGGTTTGAGGACTTTTATAGATTCTCCGTAGGATAATAACTCGCTTTCTAATTCAATATTGGGAATCACTTCTATCTGAAATGTTGTATGCTTAGGACTTTCATCTAAGATGATCTGTGAGTAATGTATTGGTTTGGTTTTGATATAGTTTACAGTAGGACTGTATACTTCAAACTGGATTTTCTTGATCTTTTTATTAGGTAGGAGAGTGATACCTATTATATCATCAAAGTAGGTGTCTGCGTCAAAAGCCGTATTAATCACATAATCTTGTAGCGAGTTTTTGACTTCATTGATTCTTTCGAGCCCATAAGTTCTTATCTGTTGCTTCTCGTGATTGAATGCATAGACATACCAGCGATTATCATATTCTTTAAGTAGGTAAGGGCTTATAATCACCGATGATGCTTTTTTGCCAAAGGGTTGGTAGGTCATCATAAGAGCTTTTTTGGACTTGACAGCACTATAGATTTTATCTAACCATTTCTGACCAGGGATACTTGATGGTTGGGCTAAATGGACTATTCTTTCTGACTTTGTCCTAGATTCGTATGCGAGAAGTTCTAATTTCTTAATAATGTTATCTATACCTTCCAGATGCCTAAATCCAGTAAACTGCTGAAGTAAAGCAATAGCTCCCTTAAGTTCTGCACTGTCTGATTTGTTAAGAGGCGATTCTGTGATGGAGTAATCTCGACGGGAATAATAGTAAGATTTCTCTTTTCTGTCATACTCTATAGGAGCATTATATCCTAAGGCTTTGTCGTTACGCATATTTTGTAGATCCCCTTTGATTGTTCTTTCAGATAAGGTGGTCTTAAGTCCTGTAGATTGGGCGAGTTCTTTAGCGCAAGCTTCTGCTAAGGACTTCCAGTTCCATGATCTATCTGTCTGTCGTAGACATTTGTCTATGACACGATATCTAATGATAGCATGTTTATTAGTAGCCATAATGTAATTTTTTGGTCAATTATTTATCGTGCAAATATACTGCATGGTCACTTGTATACTTGTATTATAATTAATAAAAAATACAGATTATGAAAAATAATTGGAAAGTAAGGATCAACAATGAAGGAAATCTTGTCATCGCTGGCAAAGCCACTCCAGGACAATACCAAAACTTATTCGGAGTAAAGGCATTTGAGTCGGGACTATGTATTTATGCCCATGATCTGAGGCCTGTAAGAATTTTATTAGATAAGTTATTTCCCTCATCCACTATCAGGACATTAGAGGCAATGGAAGAAATCATTAGAGATGAGTTTTGTAATAATAGATCCGTGACCGTGTTCAAACAGTATCTCGAGAAAGCTCAGATACCCTACAGAGCATTTAGCCGTGTTGCTTAGGCTTTTTTATCGTTTTTCTTAATTATCTAATGCAGGCCATCCGTATGTTTCCTTTCATATCAAAACGGGGGTCTGCATTTTTACATTATAAAAATATATAATATAAAAAGCCTTGATCTTACGGTAGATAGCGTTAATTTTGTTAGATGTATTACTTCAGATTTCTTGCTCTACTCTTATCCGTATGTGGTGTTAGCACTCTTAGCTCACAGGTGAGTAGCGATGCTCCTCAGGTCGGTCTTGCCTTGTCGGGAGGTGCTGCTCATGGATTTGCACATATCGGTGTGCTTAAGTACTTTGAGGAGATAGGTCTTGAGGTGGATTACATTACAGGCACGAGTATGGGTAGCGTTATTGGGGGACTCTATGCTATGGGTTTTTCTGCCGACGAGATCGCCCAGATATCAAAAGAACTCGACTGGAAGCTCCTGATGAGTAATCGCTCTCCACTGTGGGAAGTAGCACCTATAGAAAAAGAATCCCATGAAAAAATTCCTTTATCCATCGTATGGAAGGATAATGCATTTAGATTCCCTAAAGGTCTCATGCAAGGGCAAAAGTTAGATTTGATTATTTCTAAAATATATAGTCCTGCATATTTTATTGATGATTTTGATGATTTCTATATTCCCTTCAGATGTCTCGCTGTTGATATAGAAGATGGCTCTATAGATGTACTCGACAGCGGGTATATAGGTGAGGCCATTCGTGCAAGTATGGCTATTCCGAGTGTATTTCCTCCTAAGGATATTGATGGTACATTGTATGTAGATGGTGGCTTACTGAGAAACTTTCCCGTCCAAGAAGTTATAGATATGGGTGCCAATACCACAATAGGAGTCTACGTAGGTGGCACAAAAAAAACACGTGATAAGCTCTATTCTGCATTAGATGTATTTAAGCAATCTACATGGATGGGCAGCATCCTCGATTCTGAAGAACAAGAGGCTCTTCTTGATATTTGTATCAAACCAGAACTTGATCATTTAGGATCCTTTGCATTTGAGGAGTACGAGGAGTTTATTGAGTTAGGTTATATCAGTGCAAAGGAAAATGCTGAGGCACTAAAGAAAATCGCAAAACAACAGGTACTAAAAACGAATCGTCATTCTAAACTTAATCAATTAGATTATATGCGATTCTCAGAAATATCAACGTCAAATACCGATCCTGTATTTAGTAGGATGATAGTCAATAAATTGAATTTTAAAACAAATGAAAATGTCTCTTTTTCTCAGTTAGAGGAAAGTTTATCCTTGGTATATGGGACTAAAAGTTTCTCTAAGACAAGTTATGATTTTGACATCATAGATGAAGGCATAGAGTTAATTGTCAATACTGAAGATGTAGATCCATTCTCCTTAGGTGTTTCTCTTAATAGGTTCAGGTATTACAATGCATCAATAATCTTATCAGCAGGTATACATAACAAAATAGGAAAGCCATCTAGTCTAAAAACGAATATCAGATTATCAGAAAATCCAGGAGTAGAAGCACAGTATTATCATAGGCTGCCAGCTAATCCAAGTTATTTGCTTAATCTATCTGGACAGTTTGAGACACACCGCTTACCATTCTTTGATGATAAGGTTATCGATAGGCTTTACAAAGCCGATGATCTATGGCTTGAGTTGGGGATAGATAGAGAGTGGAAAAACAAATACCTTTTTCAATTTCACTACCTATATCAATTTGATAGAATCAGGCCTGTAGTTTTCAAAACCAATGATGTACGTGTATATAAAACTTTTAAGCATGGACTCAGAGCTCAGTTAAATTATAACTCAACAGAAAGGAACATTTTTCCCAGACGTGGAAGAAAGGTTAGCCTGATGTCTACCTATATTTTTGATAATCGATTACAACGTGAGAATCAAACAGAGACGACAGACTTTATATCATTGCAGGAAGATAGAGCCTATATCAATGTAGATCTTGACTATAGCGAATATAGAAGCTTTGGAAATGTATGTGCAGAATTCTATATCAAAGGAAGAGTGTCTACAGGGCAGTCATTATTAGATAGTTACCTGGTCGGAGGTCCTATACAGGAGAAGGATAGAGTATATGGATTCATAGGTCTCCAAGATTCAGAATTGATCATAGGAGATCACATATCTGGTAAGATAGCATTGAGATATAACTATAGAAAAAAACTATACATCATTCCTCAGATCCAATATCTATACGGTAACAACTACCTCTCGTATGCATTTCCTGAAGAAAGGACTATATCAGTATTAGGATACGGATTAGGTCTTGCTATCAATTCTCCCATAGGTCCGATCTATGTTGATCTTGGTTTTACAGGTGAGAAAGATAGATTGATTGCTAATTTAGGATTTGGATTTAGGCACCTTCTGTAATCCTATGATAGTCAGCTGCATTGTGAGTTCTTATTATTTTTCTACTCAGAAGATATATTACTATTAAATTATATACGTTTTACCAGTCGGATAATTTGTAATAGCTTAGCCTTACAAATATTAAACAATGAAGGAGTTCCGATATGGTATTGACCATTTGACATCGAGCATAGCGATCAGTATCATGCGAGGTGAGACAAAAGGTATCATTAATGAGGAGGCCAGCAAGGCGATAGGCAGAGCTTATAATATAGTTGTAAAAGTAGCTAGCCAAGAAGATGCAGTGTATGGAATCAATACAGGATTTGGTCCATTGTGTAATTCTAAAATACCTAAAGACCAGACAACCCAGCTGCAGCATAATCTTCTCTTAAGTCATAGTGTGGGTGTGGGAGAGCCTATTAGTCAGGAGTTGTCTAAGTTGATGTTAATCACCAAAGTGCATTCATTATCACAAGGATATTCTGGCATCTCTAATGAAATCGTTAATCGAATTATATGGCATATAGATAATGATCTAATTCCTGTAGTACCAGAACAAGGATCAGTGGGTGCATCAGGAGATCTTGCACCTTTGTCACATTTATTTTTGCCGCTTTTAGGAGAGGGAGAACTATATTATAAAAATGAGATATTACCTACAACTGAGGTTTTTAAAAAACTCGGAGTAGAGCCAGTTGATATGCATCCTAAGTCAGGATTGGCTTTGATTAACGGCACTCAGTTTATACTTGCACATGCTATCATGGTTGTAGATACACTTTACAATTGTCTATCCCATGCAGATATCATAGGAGGTCTTATGGTAGAAGGATTATTAGGTTCATCTTCTCCATTCAAAAAAAATCTACACACAACCCGAACTCACAAAGGCAATGTACATGTAGCGAGTCGGTTATCCTTATTTCTAAAAGACTCTCAGATAGTCCAATCTCACGAAAATTGTGATAGAGTGCAGGATCCATATTCACTTAGATGTATGCCGCAGGTACATGGTAGCTCAAGAAACGCTTGGCTACATCTAAAAGAGTCCGTAGAGGTAGAATTAAATTCTGTCACTGATAACCCTATTGTTTTTTCTGAATCGGAGATTATAAGTGGAGGAAGTTTTCATGGGCAGCCACTGGCATTGCCTTTGGACTATGCATGTCTCGCAGCTTCTGAGATAGGAAATATATCAGATCGCCGTAGTTACTTTTCATTAGAAGGTAAGGCTGATGATACACCTAAACTCTTAATGAAAGATACGGGTATCAATTCGGGATTTATGATTGTACAATATACAGGAGCAGCTCTTGCGAGTGAGAATAAAGGTCTCTGTTTTCCTTCTTCAGCAGATAGTATACCCACCTCATTGGGACAAGAAGATCACGTAAGTATGGGGTCCATAGGAGGGCGAAAAGCATTGCAAGTATGTAATAATGTAATAAAGATATTGGCGACAGAGCTACTATGTGCAGCTCAAGCTTTTGATTTTAGAAAGCCATTAAAATCGAGTACTATTTTGGATGCCGTTCATGCAGAGATTAGAAATCACATTGATCATGCAACAAAGGATAAGATTTTTGCTTTAGATATAAACAAGGCAATCGAGATTATCGAAAGTCGCATATTAGTTAAGATAGTTAATGATAAGTACAAGGGTGAATTCAGTGATCACGATGACTTATTTGAAAAATATTAGAAGATATTATCATGGATACAGAGCTTATAAAAGAAGTAGATTTTAAGTCCGCAATCACACAAGGTATACCATCTGTACTACCCCAAAAAAGAACTTATCCGACTGATGCTAATCCAGCACCTAAGAGAAAGGATATCCTTAGTGCTGATGAGAAGAAATTGGCCATCAGGAACGCATTGAGATATTTTCCTGAAGAATGGCATAGTGAGCTGGCTCAGGAATTTGCACAAGAACTACAGACATATGGTCGTATATATATGTTTAGGTTTAAGCCAGAATATAAAATCTATGCACGACCTATAGATGCATATCCAGTAAAGTGTAAGGAGGCTGCAGCTATTATGCTTATGATACATAATAATCTCGATCCTGCAGTAGCCCAGCATCCAGAAGAACTTATTACCTATGGAGGTAATGGGGCAGTCTTTCAGAATTGGGCACAGTATCTGGTGACGATGCAGTACCTCAGTATGATGACAGAAGAGCAGACTCTCCATATGTATTCGGGCCATCCGATGGGCTTATTTCCATCATCTAAATCTGCTCCTCGTGTAGTCGTAACTAACGGTATGATGATACCTAATTATTCTAAGCCTGATGATTGGGAGAAGTATAATGCACTCGGTGTAACACAATATGGTCAGATGACAGCAGGCTCGTATATGTACATAGGTCCGCAAGGTATTGTGCACGGTACCACTATAACTGTCATGAATGCTTTTAGAAAAATCCTTAACAAAGATGAGTCGCCGGAAGGAAAAATATTCTTGACCGCAGGTCTCGGAGGGATGAGTGGAGCTCAACCTAAAGCTGGTAATATTGCAGGTTGTATTACTATCTGTGCTGAGGTCAATCCCAATGCAGCTCGTAAGAGACACTCTCAAGGATGGGTAGATATCCTAGTAGAAGACCTTGATAAATTAGTGGACACTATCAAAGAATTACAGAATAACAAATCAGTCAAATCAATAGCCTATATCGGTAATATCGTAGATGTATGGGAGAGACTCTATGACAAAGAAATATATGTCCATGTAGGGTCAGACCAGACATCATTGCATAATCCTTGGTCAGGTGGGTACTATCCTGTTGGGCTCAGTTATGAGGAGTCTAATACAATGATTAGTGAGGAGCCTGAATTGTTTAAGACGTATGTTCAAAAGTCCCTTAAGAGACATGCCGCAGCCATTAATGCACATCATGAGAGAGGTACTTACTTTTTTGATTATGGTAATGCGTTTCTATTAGAAGCCTCCAGAGCTGGTGCAGAAGTCATGGCAGAAGATAACCTCAACTTCAAGTATCCTTCATATGTCCAAGATATATTAGGACCTATGTGCTTCGATTATGGATTTGGTCCATTTAGATGGGTATGTGCTTCGGGACAAGCTACAGACTTAGACAAGACAGATCAGATAGCTGCTGATGTCCTACAAGATATTATGAATGAAGCTCCTGAGGAGATACAACTCCAGATGCAAGATAATATAACATGGATCAAGGACGCTAAGCAGAACAAACTCGTCGTAGGATCGCAAGCAAGAATATTATATGCCGATGCTGAAGGCCGTATTAAAATTGCATTGGCATTCAACAAAGCTATAAAGGAAGGTCAGATAGGTCCTGTCATCTTGGGCAGGGATCACCATGACGTTAGTGGTACAGATTCGCCTTACAGAGAGACGAGTAATATCTACGATGGTAGTCGCTATACAGCGGATATGGCTATACATAATGTGATAGGCGATAGCTTCCGAGGTGCTACATGGGTCTCCATACACAATGGCGGTGGCGTCGGCTGGGGAGAGGTGATTAATGGAGGCTTTGGCATGCTCTTAGATGGTAGCTCAGAAGTAGATGATCGTATAGTTAGTATGCTTTTCTATGATGTTAATAATGGTATCGCTCGTAGAAGCTGGGCACGTAATGGCAATGCACAATTCGCCATAGAACGCGAGATGAAGCGTTCTGCTTCTCTCAAAGTGACAAAAGCCCATCTTGTAGATGATGAGTTATTGGAGGGATTGTTTTGAGGATATAGTTACTGTTAGCATAGTCGTAGATAAATCTCTATAGGTAAAAGAGCGAATATCATCCTTGATATTAGGATTGTTGGTAAAGTCGTATTATCTTATCGTTGAGAAAAAACCTGTATCCAATGAGATTAACCTTCCTATTGGCCTTAATTACCTATGGCCTATCTGCCCAAGAGCAAGTTTCTAATATTGATAATTTTGGTGTAAAATCTCCAACTTATTTGGAAGGAATTTTGGAGTTTGCTAAAATTGGAGATGAACATTATATCATCCAAGAGCACGATAGTATCACAATCCATAGAATCGAAAATGGAGTATTCGTTAAGTATAAGGTTATAGAAAATATATATCCAGAATTAGCAAGAATAAAGATGCTAACTCCAGATAAGTCACCTACACCCAAGATTGTAATTACCGATAATAAGTACATACGTATCACATCCAAAACTTTAGAAATTATTGATATCGTTACCGGTCAAAGAATTCATAATGTAGACTACCGACCATTTATGTTTTCGTTCAATGGATTCTACACAGTTTCTGATAATAAAGTGTTTCTTAATGTCACGAGATTCAATGACGAAAAATTAGTTTATTTTGATTTAGACATTTTGAAGTTTAGATACTTGCCAGATTATTTTAAAACGGTGTCTTATTTTATAAGCGACGATAGAATAATATATCGCAATCATCTACATAATACAATAGGCTCTTGGGATATTAATGATAGAACAGTAAACAGATTATATGTATCTAATGAATTGATAAAAGAAATTCAATATTCTCCAGCTGATAAGAGTCTTCTTGTCATAAATGAATCAGATCAACTAATAAGAATTGATCAAGATGACAATGTAGAAGTTATAGACTGTAACCTTATTGATCTTAGTGGTGCATTAATGTCACAC
Organism: uncultured Saprospiraceae bacterium; assembly: GCA_964495785.1. GTDB lineage: Bacteria > Bacteroidota > Bacteroidia > Chitinophagales > Saprospiraceae > RFSX01. The sequence goes on from CAZBXL010000026.1 coordinate 30,386, forward strand.
TATATAAAGGATAGATTGATAGTCATTAGTGATTCAGAATTTAATGTTTCTCAATTTAATATAGAAGTACTCAATCTAAATACTTGTGAGATAGAAGTGTCATTTCATACTGATGACCCCTTTGGCACACTCGTACCAACAATTGGAATAAATCGTAATAATGATGAGTCATTTACTATAATTGGAGATGTACCATCCTATTACGCAAGCTCGCCTAAATATATATTAAATCACGAAGATCACTCTGTAAGTACTTTCAGATTAGCAGATCAGGTTGTAGACTATTCTCCTGTAAAACATGATGGGTTTATATACTTTGCAATATATAATACTCTAGACTTGACATATACTTTTACTAGTTTATTAGCACATAATTTATTAACTAAAGAGACTAAGGAAATTGAAGTAGACAATATGCGTTTTAGACCTTTATCTGCTTTAATTGGTCATGTCTATAATGAGGACCTCCTTGTAGTTACCAATTCTATCTATGAAGAGATAAGGGCAAGAAGTTTAGATAAATATGATTCAAGCCAGGAATTAGGTCAATTTGATTTTAATGAAAGATTAGGATTTTTTAGAATATATAATGTCAATGTTAATGATGATGCACTCTATGTTCATTCGGCACGTAATATTCATAAAGTCGATAGCGAAACAAAATTTCTTTCTAAATCAAGAGAATGGTTCTCTCGACTTCCGGTTGCGAAAATCAATGATTTTAGTAAATACGAGTCAAAAGTAGCTTATGCTGTATTAGATCCTTCTGATAGTCTCTTGATTTATACTTATGACAATGATACCCAAGTCTTAGACTCAATAAAACCTCCAGCGGAATTTGGTAATTCAATAAATCGTATCTTAAATGTTGGACCATTAATATTGTCGAGATCCAGTTACTTTGATTTAGAGACCAATTCATTTGGAGATTTAGAATTTGACTCAGGAAATTTTGGGAGATACGCTATTGACGAAAAGAACGTTTACTTTACCAGCTCTCAAAATTCAAGTATTACGATTTTAAATTTAGAAAACTTAACTGTTGATACGTTCTCTCAGAGTTTCACTTCTCCAAGCGTTTTAGTTGGATTTGATAATACCATTTATGTTATAGATGAAGTTTCAATAGATAATATTAGGCTTTATAAACTTATAGACAATTCTACTTTTGGTCTATTGTATGAGAATGATAAAGCAAAATTGATAGGCGAAAGAAATTTTTTCGGTAATGATATCATAGCCAACGTACTTCCATCAAATAGAAGACTAACAAACATTGAAATAGAAAACTTGGAAGACGGCAAAGTGATAATCGTATCAGAGGATACAGAAAATACATATGTCAATGAGTTTGAAAGAAAGACAAATACTACATTTAGCATCATTGGAGAGTGGGATACTGGATATATCGTAAATAATTCAAAAGGCTTATATTCTTTTGATATTACTTATGGATTAGATACTATTTATCTAATGAATCCCAATGAGTCACTGCAGGAGACTATCATTACTGGTAATACATTGGTCTCATTTACTTTAAAAGATGAATCAGTGGACATGCTTGAGTTAAGAAGTTATGACATCACGACCAAAGAGGTTCAAGTATTCAATGATATAAATATTGACTTAAATTGTAATCGTGTTAATCCATTTGAAGTTTTATCAGATAAGCATGTCTTATGTAATTGCTATAATGATGCATTCGATGCGAAGCCGGCCATTCTGAATTTAAGTGATGGTTCTCTTAATTTACTGGAGAATTTAAATCCTAATCTCAACGGTTTGTTTTATGGGTCTCATTACAACACAACTAACTATGTTTACTTACCTGGCTATACTACTGATAATACAGTTCAGTGGTTTAGAGTAGATAAAAATGAATATAATTTTACTCCAGTCCCTGAAGAGGATGACTTGAAAAGTATTATAACTATGCCTACTGTCAGCAATGATATTATACATTTAGAAGAATCATTTGAAAAAATAACGATTTTAAATAAGAATGGTCATGTCATGGAATCGTTAAGTAATTATGAGATAGGTCAACAGATAAACATAACAAATTTTCCAAATGGTATGTACTATGTTATTTCATATGATAACTCTTTGGGGAGAATGAGACAAGGTTCATTCATTAAAATGTGATATAATAATTACAGTTTTATAAAGTAAGGTTAATGCCAACTTCTTTAACAAAAAAGCGAGACCAAAATATGGCCTCGCTTCATAATGATTTAAAAGTGTTTATCTTTTATTCTACGACAATCTCTACTTTGTCTCTTATGGCTTTAGATACATCACCTGCTCCCATTCCGTCATATGATATTTGCTTTTTGTCGACACCCAAAGTAACTAGCATATCTCTTACAACCTCAGCTCTCGACTTAGATAGTTTTTTATTATTGCCATCATCATCTCCATCATTAGTGTAGACTTGTACTTTGACTTTAGAATCTGGATAAGCTTTTAAGGCATTAGCTAAACCTACAACTTCATTCTTAGAGAAGTTTTCGATCTTATGATTATCTCTGTTAAAAGTAATATTGCTCAAGGTATAATTAGCAACGGGGGCACCTTCTTTCTTTTTCTTGAACATGCCACCAAATACATTTTTAAATGCATCTGCAGTAGCCGTAGCTGCTCCTCCTACTGCGCCACCTACGGCTTTAGCTCCGTCACCTATAGCGCCTCCGACTTTAGAGAAAAATCCTACTCTCTTGCCTTCCATATCATAGTATTCTCCATCTTTCATTGTAAATTCTCCCTTCTTAAAAATGATTTTGCCATCTGCATCCACGAGATTTCCTGACGCATCTACAGTATATGCATTAGTAGTGTTAGAAGTTTCATCAGTACTTGCCGCTTTATTGGTTACAGCTTTGGTAGTAGTGGTTGTCGTTGAGCTACCATGAGAGTGACCTTCATGTACTGTTCCATCAGCGTGTGTATGAGTAGGCTTAGCTTTTGTAGTTGTAGTCGTTTCAGTTTTTGCTATTGCATTATCTGAGGCAGATTCAACTGTTCCATTATTTCTCGTGAAAAACCAAATAGCTATAGCTCCTAAAATTAATAATGGTAATAACCATCTAAATATACTTCCGCCAGAACTATTAGCTGCTCCTGTGACCGCCGCAGAAGAAGTTACATCAGCAGGAACGAAATTATCCTGAGTCTGTAGATACTTCTGTAGACCCTTGGCATCAAGATTATCTTTCTCAATGACTTTACCAACAGAACTCATAATGAGAGGCGTGGCGATATTAAGTAATTTAGTAGAGGACTGCCCCGATAAGCCTGAAGTCTGAGCGATATCGCTTGTATTATTACCGAATAAAGCGCTACTGATTTTACTTCCTTTTTCTAAAAAGTTATTTGATTTTTCTCCTCCACTAAGGATCGAGCTCAAGTTATTAATTGTACTAGCTCCTAATGCATTGTTCTTTATCAGATTGATAATCGAACTTGCACCTGTCTCTGTTGATCCTACGTTCACAATCTTTTTAAGGATATTAGGAAAGAGTCTGGTGATTCCAGTTTGTGTAGCTGAAGCATTGCTACCTATCAGTTCAGATATGTTTGATATTGTCTCAGGGGACAAGTTTTTCTGTATCGTACTGAATAAATTTGACATATTGTTTGTTTTGATTTGCGAAAAAAAATTAAAATTCTCTTTGCGGATTTTGGATTGAATGTGCTGCAGTTAATCATTTAGGTTTTGATCTGCATGTAGCTTTTCGTCAATATGTCAAACTATCGAAATAAAGATAAAGTTTGGATTTCATGATATTTAACAATAATTCTTTTAATCCTAACTCCACTGACAAGACATTTTATAGTTTTTGGCAGTGTTTGTGGGGTTTCTTCCGATTTAAATTGCTTATTATTATACGTAATATGAGATTCTCATCACTATTTTCATATCTGCTTATAATCTTCTCCACTCTGTATTCATTGTCAGGGCAGAGATTTCCTTGTGATGGTAAATTAATAGTGTCAAGTAATGATGGTCAAGGAACGAGCATTTCACATCCTGTGGTGCTGCCTTTTAGTCTACCATTTTTTACACCTGTCGTCAGATATAATAATGCAGGATTCGATGCCGTTGGGTTTAATTCGGCAGATAATTTTATATACGCAGTATTAGATGATTCTAATATTATCGCTCGTCTCAAAAGTGATTATACCTATGATACATTAGGAATCGTGACTGAAGTAGATACTCTAAGAACTAACGCTGGAGATTGTACAGCAGATGGACAATACCTATGTTACGATTATCTTCTCAATGAAATTCTTGTTTTTGATGTCGTTTCAGATTTTAGACTTGACGAAAGAATAGAATTGTATTGGGATCCTTCATCAGCTAATTCGGGGCCTTTTAATACGAGGATATATGATTTTGCAATCGACCCTAATGATCCTGAGTCGGCTTATGCATTTCAGAACCGGCATAATTATCAGGGACGTGAACCAGAGGCTACTCGTGGTCATTTGCTTAAAATTAATCTTGATTTTAATAGTGCTAATCTTGGAATGGTAACACCTGTCGTGGCCATAGACGAGCAGAGCATCACTCATGTAGGCGGTCTATTATTTTCTTTAGATTCAGGTCTTTATGCATATGGGTCTATAGAGTCAGGAGAGAATCCGCCTCAGACTAAGTTTTTTGGTATAGATACGAGGAATGGAGAAGTTGCAGATTGGAACGCCATAATTTCTAAGGCGGAATTAGGCGATGGATGCTCTTGTCCTTATGTATTTACATTCCGAAGTATCGTGCCTACGGAGGGGATGTTATGCAATGGTGATGTGAAAGTTTTTAAATTGGAAATTAATAACGGATCCTTTAATTCTGTGGATGATATTCTGCTTATTGATACACTGCCTGACGGTATGGTTATAGAGGCTGTAGGTGGAATTATGGAAAATAACTATGAGACGATAACAGGATATGGCACTAATCTACTCACTATTTCTGGTCTTGATATACCACCTAAGACAAAAGTTACAATTAATATAGATGTGAGATCAATAGATGCCGCCACAGGACCTAATTATAATCAAGCATTTCTTTATGAAATGCCTGAAAGATTTGAAGGCAGTATTAAGACGGATGATGTAACTACTCAAGTTGAGTTTGGAGATCCATCATTGTTTATTGTTACACCACTGGATCTGCCTAAGGTGGAATGGGAAGTACAAGGACCTACAGATTGCCTCCTCGCTAATGATGGTTTTGTCAGATTGAAATCTGAACAATTTCCTGTAGGACAAGAGTACGTTGTAAAAATGAGAAATAGGATAGGGTGGGAGGAATCAGTCTTTAATGTATTTGTTGAAGAAGATAATTCATTCGTATTAGATTCATTAATACCTGGAGAATACGAAGTATTTGAAGTGAGATCACTAAGTGATAGATGTAGCCAGTCTATCAAAGATACTATGATAATCATAGAAGCACCTCATGAGAATCTGCAGCTTGCTGTAAGTACTAATAGTCCGATATGTGAGGGAGAAACCTTATTTCTAAATAGTGAAATTACAGAAGGCGCTACTACACGATGGACAGGGCCTATCCTTTATGGGGCTGACAATTTAAATCCGTTTATAGACGAAGCAAGTTCAGAGAGAAGTGGCGAATATAGAATAGTTGCATCATATGGTTTTTGCGAGAGAGAGGATAGTATAGATGTGATAGTCCATCCTACGATTAATGCAGACATAGGTGGTGATACGGAATATTGCGAACGAGATAAGTTACAAATTACAGCAATAGGTGCTGGTGAGAGGTTAACTTATAGATGGACTGGACCACAAGGCTTTAATTTTAATAATAGAAACTTAGAAATAGAATTTGTAAGCAAAGCAGATGAAGGCTACTATGAAGTATTCTTGGATAATGGTGCATGTCAGGATACTGCAGGGATAGATGTATCTGTACTCGTAACACCGATGATCAATTATACTGATGTTGTAATAAGTGACTTTTGTGATCCTGTAATATTGCAACCAGATGTTATTGGTGCAGAATTAATAAGCTACAATTGGTCGCCTCAGGAAGGTCTGAGCTGTGGTGATTGTCAGTCTCCTGAAATAGTGGATGAGGTACAAAGCGAATATCAATTGGTTGCCCAAAACAATAACTCATGCAGTGATAGTATTCTTATAGAAGTTATACTCGATAAAGATAGAATGGCTTACACGCCTAATATTTTTGTTAAAGAATCTCCATCTCAAAATGATAGATTTACCTTTTTTCCTGGGTGCATAGTAGATAAGGTTATTCAATTGGAAATTTATGATCGTTGGGGAGATATAGTTTTTGAAAACAGTGGTCGAGAAAATGATGCACTCTCCTGGAGTGGTTTTCTACAAGGTAAACCAGCAAGTTCTGGCGTCTACGTTTGGTTAGCCAAGGTGGAGTTAATCGATGGTACAATAGAGCTTCTATCTGGAAATATCACTCTATTGTAATCGAATTAAAAGTTATAAAACTTCTCCACCAATTCTATTCTAAAGCCAAGATATCTCTCAGAGATTTTACTTCTTGAAGTCAGCTTCTGTGATGTCAGTATTGAATTTTATATCCGTCCAATATACTTCTACCCACGGGGCATCACTGACATCAGCATTCCACGTTGACTTCTTATATTTTCTTCTTGTAGGAATCATAAATCCGTCAATGGTTTCATATTGGAGTTGCATAAGATTTGGTGTACTCATAATTCCAAAATCTGCAACTGTAAATAGAAACTGATCTACTAATGTGGTTTCTTTATTGATATACAGCTGATATATGTCTTTTGGTTTGTTGTAGTTAGAATCAAAGGTGACCTTAACAATGTCATAATCCTTCTTAGAGATTGTAGTATCTCCTAATGATTCATACTTCAAGCCATCATCTAATAATTTCTGCATCATAGTAAACCAGTAATAATTTGTTGGTCTATTGAAAGCCACTCTCTTAAGTGCTTTTTCGTCAGTGATAATAGTATCATTAATCTTTAGCCAATAATCCTCGCCATCATATCCTTGTTCCATTTCACCATCGAGTTCAGGAAGGGTCCTTTCATGTTGTTCATATTTGCCATACGATAGTTCTCCATCAAAGAGGTACTTCTCTGTTGATATATCGCTTTTAGAATCTGGTGTTCTATATGTATATGTATAAGTGACATTATTTTCTTCCGATAGTTTTTCATGATTTCCTACCTTCTGCACCATGTCATATACAAGTTCATGTGCTTCGTTTTGAAAATTGATTGTTTCTTTTTCATTCTGCTTTTCTTCAGTAGGTTCAGGACTCTCCATAGTATCATTAGAGGTCTTGTCTTTGCATGAGATTAATAACATCGACATTAAAGCTATTAGCAGTATATTAATTTTGAAACTCTTCATTATATCTTTTATTTGTTTTGTATTTAAATAAACCGGAATTGAGAATAAAAGATCTATTTCTATTATGCTGATCTTAGAATATTCAGTTCGCTATTCTTATACTAACATATATCCTTAATTGTTCTTATGTTTTAGAAATTTATTAGAATCGCATTCATTTTATCCTCCTCTACAGGTATTACATTATGAAGCTCTGAATACTTCGGATAATTGGTACATAACCATTAAAGTAGGAATTCAGATTCTGGGTATTCGAAAATTAAGAGTTATTTGAATATCTAAATGTTCCAAGAATTTAGAAGGGCTCACAATATTTTCAAAAGTAAAATCAATAGCTTGGATCAAACATATAGTCTTTGATCATTTGTCTAATATCATTAGGTCTATCTATACGTGCAAGATCTAATTTGAATACACGTTCAGCTACTGCAACGGCGATACTGAGTGATAATTTTCTTATTTCTGTCAACTTTGGATATAATGAACCATTCGAAATATCATCTTCCATGACACAATCGCTGAGAGCTTTAGCAGCTACTAAAAACAATTCGTCAGGAATATATTTGGCTTTAGTAGCAACTACGCCTAAGCCTAATCCAGGAAAGACATATGCATTATTTCCTTGACCTGGTATGTAAGTCTTACCATCTAAAGTTACCTTGCTAAAAGGACTACCACTTGCAAAAATCGCTTGACCTTTGCTCCATGTGTAAGCTTGCTCGGCGGTACATTCTGCTTGTGATGTTGGGTTTGATAATGCAAATATGGTAGGTCTGTCATTAATAGAGCACATGGTCTCAATAGTCTCTTGGGTAAACGTGCCAGGTGTACCGGTAGCTCCGATAAGAACTTGTGGTTTGATGGCTTTTATTGCAGCAATAAAGTCAAGTTGCTCGTGATCATGTGCATAGGGAAGATTATGCTCCATCAGATCATCTCTCGATGAGACGACAAGACCATTTATATCAACAAACCATAATTTCTTTATAGCTTCCTCATGACTATATCCTTCATTCATAAAAGCACACACCATTAAATCAGCAATGCCCGTAGCTGCTGATCCTGCACCCAAGAACATAATCTTCATATCCCTGAAGTCTAAGCCACTGATTCTTGTAGATGCATAAACACCAGCTAATGCTACAGCTGCAGTACCCTGTATGTCATCATTAAAGCATAGCACCTCATCCCTATAATTGTTAAGTAATAGGTAAGCATTGGGTGTAAGAAAATCCTCGAACTGTATAAGTGCATCCGGATACTTATCCTGTATTGCATTTACAAATTCATCTACTAATGCACAGTATCTTTCTTGATCTAATCGCTTGTGAGGATATCCTAAGTAAAGTACATCTTCTAAGAGTTCTTGATTATTAGTACCTACATCAAGAAGCACTGGAAGGCATTGTTCAGGATGTATACCTGCACATGCACAATACAGCGCCAGCTTTCCTATAGGTATACCCATACCGTTAGCTCCGAGATCACCTAAGCCAAGTATACGCTCTCCATCGGTTACTACAATGACCCTGATGTCCTCGTTAGGCCAATTATTGAGAATGTCTCTGATCTCTCCTTTGTGATCTGGTGTTATATAGAAGCCTTTAGTTTTTCTGAATATCTGAGAAAATTCTTTACAAGCCTGGCCTACTGTCGGGGTATAGATCAAGGGCATTATCTCATTGATATGATTGATGACGACCTTGTAGAATAATCTCTCATTACGATCCTGAAGAGATGATAATAGAATATATCTCTCAAGATCATTGTCCTTACGTCTTATACTTGCCATCACCCTTGCCACCTGCATATCCTGACTCGCGACTGAGTAGGGTAATAATCCTCTTAAATCCAGTTCTTCTCTCTCCTTTTTTGTAAATGCGACAGACTTATTCTTAGAGCTATCATTGAGAAGTTCATAACCTTTTTTTATTGCCATCCTGAAGGGTCCTTATTAGTTTTTTTAATTTTCAATTATAAAGATCGCATTTTGTTCGATAGTTAGCTTGTATTACACAATAACTATATATTACTATTCAGATACAGACGTGTCCTGAATGTGTTTGTAGGCTTATTAAAGTTTTGTGTACTAAAAAGAATGGTGAGACGTAATATTAGTTGAGTTGTGCCTGTCTTTGCTTCCACTCTTTCCATCTGACATCTTTGATAACAAGTGTGCCTGATAGGCTATCATGCCATCCTATACCATCATTACCGAGAAATGAGAAAGCATCAAATGGAATTACCCTACATAAGGATCTGGACAATGCACCAAAAAATCCTATTGGGCTGGCATCTTCTCTGACAGCTCTTGTCTTAGTTATGTATTTGCCTAAGCTCTTGCCATTGGTTACAGCCTCAAAAATTGTGTAATAAATGAATGTTTCTATAGCACCTATTAATAGCTCTACCAGTAGGTTGCCTTCAGCTATCACATCTATAAATTCGGAGTAAGGAAATAGGATAAGGGAGACAAACATAAATCCAAATGCCAGAATTGTTCTAAAGACAAGATCAATTATAAAATTAGTTAATCTCTCGCCTTGACTTGCTATCTTAAATTTGATTTCGTCCTCATCTTCTGGGATGATGTTATCTATTAAATCCTCTCCTACAGACATATCTCATATTTTTGATGTTAGCTAATTTAATATATTAATTCAAAGTCTATGTCGGGTTTTCTGGAGCTATATTTTCTTTTTCTTAAAATAGTGTAATTTTTAATCATAATACACCACTAATGCGTTATCTGATTATGAATAAATTATATGTAGTAAGTCTTTTGTTATTCCTTAGTAATTTTTGTGTAGCTCAGTCAGATATTTATAATCAAGAAATACAGTATAATATCCTAATAGTCAGCCCTCAAGATAGTGTGATCGAAGTTGAGTATGAAGTATACACAAGAGCGGATGATGGTCAAGAAAAGCGTTATATCACCGAGTCTATTGATTCTTTTATGATGGTGCTGCAAAGAGACCTTGCTCAGCAAGGGGAGACTAAGAATCAAGTACTTTTCTATATACATGGAATGTGGGGAGGACGATCTATTAACTTTAATAAAGCCTACAAGTTAATGAGTGATGTCTATCTGGATTCTGAGAAATCTGATATATCAAGGATTATATCCCTCAAGTGGCCTGGTAATAAGATGGAATATAAGGATAATAAAAAGACACTCTATTCTATAAGTGATTCTATATCTGATATCGTATTGAATTTTTTAGAAGAGTACCATAGTATTGAAAATGGTTCTGAAAATGATAGTTCCATAGACCTTATAGCACATTCGTTAGGAACAGAATTATTCAAGGAAGTTGTAGTATATGCCAGTGAGAACGATAGAGTAGAGAAGTACTTTGATCAGATAGTAATTGCAGCTCCAGATTGGGATGTTGAGGTATTCAGTATCGATACCTCTCTGTACAATATCTCCGGTATGGCGGAGCGTATACAAGTCTATTTTAGTACACGAGATATGACCTTAAGCATCAGTAGAAATCTGAATAAGCAAAGTCGCTTTGGATTAGATGGTCCCCCTGATGACATTCAGTTACCTGATAACGTATTTGCTATAAACGTCACTAATGTAAAAGATGATGATAACTTCCCTGATCTATTGTCAGGACATAATTATTATCGTGCTTCGCCAGTAGTGACACAAGATATATTGCTGAGTATGATGGGTCATCCCAATGAGGCTAATACGAATAGAAAGGTATCAGAAAAATATCGTAATGTCTATTATTTGAATATGTCAGCTGTGGAGAAGAATAATTAAAATTATTAGGCTCTTCTTTATCTAAAAACATTGACGCTTCCACTTCTTATTTCAGTATCTCCATTGATATAGAATAACTCAAACATATAGGTGTAAGTCCCAATCTCAACATTTTCGTTGTTGAAGGTGCCATTCCAGCCAGTGTTCTCAGTTATGGTTTCTGATTTATCATTCTGAAACATCAGATTTCCCCATCTATCAAAAACAGTGAGACGGTGAGCAACTAATGTATTAGATGCTCCCAAATAAAATATATCATTAAAGCCGTCTCCATTTGGAGAAAATGCATTCGGGATGTAAACGTTTTTTTCTATAATTGATCTTATGAAAATGGAGTCGACGGCGGCACAGTAGAGTTCATTGGTGCTTTGGAAATATATCCAACTGTCATCTTCTAAAAGATATTCTAAGGTAATGGCATTGGATAATATCTGATCATTTTCAGACCATACGTAAGTCACTAACTCCTCACCGATCACTTCTGGAACAAGAGTAATAATGGTGCCATATATTTCTTCTAATGGGCCATCTAAATCTATTCTGGATAGATTCTGACCTACAATCAGATCAAGAACAATGATGCTATCACAACCATAGGTATTAGTCAGAGTGTCAAAATATATACCTTCTGTTGTTAATCGTTGGCTCCCGAAATTATAAGTCTCTCCAGAGCATATGGTATCCATATATGAATACTCTGAGATAGGTCTCTGGACTAAATCGATCTGTATAATGCTGTCACAATTATTAGAATTATTGATTGTGAATTCATATTGCCCTACAGCAGTAAGTGTGTCTCCTTCAAATATGTAAAATTCGTTTTCGCAAATGCTTACGTCAATAAAGCTTTCTGTATTCTCATTTACAATAAGATCTAATACCACAATGCTATCACAGTTAAGTATATTGATTAATGTATCAACATAAATACCAGGATTAATCAAAGTATCTTGATCAAAAATGAAGTTATCTCCAGAACATATTTCTTCGACAATAGATGTTTCTGATGTCTCGAGAACAGTCAGATTTAATTCTATAATGCTATCGCAACCTGCACTCGAGATAAGTGTATCAAGGTAAGTGCCTGCAATCATTATAAATCTATTATTAAAGTTAAAGCTATCTCCAATACAAATATTTGCAGCTAAGAATGTAATCCCAATATCATCAGTGAGACCGACTAAATACTTCTCTACAATGGAGTCACAGCCAGTTGTCATGTTGGGTATGTAATTAAAGTAAATGCCTGCTTCAGATATCCAATCATCGTAAATAAAAATCGAATCATGATAGCAGATAGTGGTGTCAATAGAGATCGTATCAGGTGGGAATAGCTCTATGGGATACCAGTCTATTATTTGTGTCAAACTATCAATACAGCCTATAGAGTCAATGGCCATAAGACTAACTTCGTAAGTGCCTTTATCTGGATATATATGACTGGTATTATAAGTGGAATCAACACCACCATCACCAAATATCCAAGAGTAATCTATATCTGTAGGAGTAGATAGATTTTCATATGTTACTGGCCCGGCAATACAAGTATCGTAATCGATTGCGTAAGATAAATCTATATCTTCAGTAATGACAAATTGCATAAAGGCTGTGTCAAAACAAGTTGCTCCATCATTGAGAATCATGTAGCCCGAGTACATTCCATGAGATGGAAAATTCAATTGCGAATCCCTACTATCTAAACCAGATTTTGATATAACAAGGTTGTCGTTCTCGTCAAAAATCTGCCAACTATAATCTTGAATATACTGTATGTCAGTACTCAAGTTAATCATATCGAAGTCTAATTCTCCACAAGACTCAAATAGTGCAATCCTTCTATTATTTGTCGTGTTTATAGCATACTCATCCGCTTGTACTTCAGCGACAAGGTTTTCTGTACAAGTGATCACAATAAATTGAAAATCTCTCCTAACGGTACTAAGTAAGACGCCGTTTCTGTATTCTTCTACACACACGGCTACAACATAGGCGCCGAGCTCTGAAGGAATGCCATGTATTAATCCACTTTCATTATTAATGGCTACAGTAGGATTGCCGCCCATTGGGATCTGTGGAGTGAAACCATTTGTGAAAACAACCTCTTCATATGGTGGAACACACACGAATGGATTAGGTGTCACACATCCGCAACAGTTAGGAAGAGTGGGGTCATTGACTCCCGGCGAGATAGGTATACAGAATTTATATACTAAAGAGTCTCCATCTCTATCTATCGCAGAATGATCTACATTGATATCAAAATTAGCACATACGAATTGTGGAGGAATTGTATTGTAAGTTGGACTACTATTGCCCGATATTTGGGCTTCAGGACTTATGATTATATCATAGACTGCACCTATGTCTCCGATACTCTCTATGTTGTTGAGATTAAAGTTTCTGCAGCAAGCCTGATAAGCTATCATATAATTATGATTACTTACTTCTAAAGTAATATCAAAAGAATAAATACCTACCTCTAACTCCCTATCTGAGAATATACTTGTTTTGCAAGGATCCGCATCTGGAGGAATAAGTTCAAGCTCTGTAATAGGAACATTCTGAGTTACATTGTAAGACGACCATGACCCTGAATCATCTTGAAGAAAAATTCCAAAATCTACTTGATTTGGAAATGGAATTCCTGCCGGATCACGATATAAATTCATTGTCACTCTGTAGTTAACTTCAGAACGATCAATATTGTAGCTAAGAAATGCGTAAGTGAGTTCTCCACCGACAATATGAGAAGCCTTTACCATAAGAGGTAAAAAACAACTCAATATTGTGATGAGGGCACAGAAAATGGAAGTTGTTTTCAATGATGTTTTTTTTCATGAATAGTTATCTGGCTGGTATTATCACATATGACCATAAGTCATTTCTGCTGTCTTACTTTATAGCTCATATAAATTAAAGACAGGTACAATGAATAATTAGTATTGAGTACTAATCAATACTGGGGAGTTACGCTGAGAAACTATGCATGTTTTGGGGTAGGATTATAACCTGCAATGCAAATATATATATTACGAAAAGTTATAACTTAAGGGTTTACCCTATGTTATGATATTATAACTCTCAGAATGAGTTTTGTAAAATTAATAGACATTTATTTTGTAAGAATCATCCTTATAAAACAAGGTATAATCAATACGTAGATTCCATAACCTTAGGCAAAGTGTATGGTGCTGGCGTTAGCTTTAATTTATCTTCACCAAATTTAAAGATCTTTCTCTGTACAGCTTCCCATTCTGGATTCATATACTTAGATGTGATGACATGACCGCGACCCGTTGAGATAGGGATAACTTCTATTTTATCTTTAGGAGTATTTATTTTTGTTTCAAAATCTTTAATAGCTTCTATAGAAATAATCTTGTCAAATGACCTTGAGTTTTTGTAGTAGTAACCGATAAATACAGGAATACTAATTTTTGAAAAAGTATCATCGGTCATTGTTTGGTCTAAAAGACTACGTAATGCGATGGCTCCTTCAATTCTGTTCTTAGTAGTCCAATATTTCTTGGCCTCATCACTGGTATCCCAAGTTCTGTAATTTCCACCCATCATTTGCTTGAATATCTGCTTTCCCCATGGCTTAAGAAGTAGATGAGAATTAGAATCATAAAGATCAAAATTCGGTGCCGTCATGATTAATCCTTTAATCGAAGGGTCATAAGCTGCTAAATAAGTGGCTAACGTACAGCCTGTAGATGTACTGACGA
>CAZBXL010000027.1:0-6165 GCA_964495785.1 uncultured Saprospiraceae bacterium
CATTGGCCATACCGTCTGTAAACTCAAATCCATCTAATACTTCTCCTGCTCCCATTGGAATATCAAATACTACAAAGTATTCTGTACCTGACTCTAAACAAATATCAGCTCCAGCATCGTCACTGTCTAAACCAAACTCATACTCTCCATCAGAGATGTTAGTCATGGCTAACGGTGCATCTGTACCTGGTATCTGCCCACATTCGTAAAGCATAACATTGATAGGTTCCATTACGAGACTCTCACCTCCGTCTTGGCAGCCATTGGCATTATCATCATAGAATATCTCTCCTCCAAGACTTTCACATGGTGGTGAAATTCCTGCATCTATATTTTCATCCTCATCACCGTCGCCGTCGTCATCATTATCTGGATCATAACAAGCAGATGCTCCTGTCGCAGGGTCTACATTGTCAGATTCTCCTTCAAGAGCACAAGCGCCGCTTGCTACTCCTTCTGTAAATGTATAATCCTCAGCCGCTTCACCAGTACCGTTAGGTAGGTCAAATACTACAAAGTATTCTGTACCTGCTTCTAAACATACATCAGCTCCTGGATCATCACTATCTTCTCCAAATTCATATTCTCCATCACTTACGGTCGTCGCTGCAATAGGCTGATCTACCCCTGGCGTATCACCACATTCATATAGAGAAACTTCTATATCAAACATAGCTAATGACTCATTAGAATCCTCGCAACCGTCTCTATTCTCGTCTACAAATATCTCACCTGAGAGTGACTCACATGGTGCAACGATACCTGCATCTACATTACTATCATCATCATCGCCAGATGGGTCAACACATTCTGAGTTACCCGTCGCTGGATCTACATCATCACTACCTCCTGCTGCTGTACAAGCTGGATCAGCTTCTCCTTCTGAGAAAGCATAATCTTCTAAAGTCTCACCTGCTGCATTAGGTAGATCAAAGTGTACAAAGTATTGTACGTTAGGTGCTAAGCAAATATCTGCGCCCGGATCATCACTATCTTCTCCAAACTCGTATTCTCCGTCTGTAACAACAGTCATAGCAGCTGGAAGATCTACACCTGGTTCAGCCCCACATTCGTATAGAGCTACTGTTACGTTAGTCATTACTAGACTCTCACCAGGATCTTGACAACCATTTTCATTTTCATCGTAGAATATCTCACCTGCAATCTCTTCACAAGGTGGGACAATACCTGCATCTACATTTTCATCCGCATCGCCATCTGTGGCATCATCATTATTAGGATCATAACATCCTGATGCTCCTGTTGCAGGATCTACATCATCAGAATCGCCTGTAAGTGCACATGCAGGATCAAGAGGCGCTGAAGAAAATTCAAATCCTTCAAGTGGGTCCCCTGGAGCACTTGGTATATCAAATACTACAAAGTATTCTGTTCCTGCTTCTAAGCAAATATCTGCTCCTTCATCATCACTTGTCTCACCGAAGGCATACATACCATCGTTGACCGTCGTAGATGCTGCTGGTAAATCCACTGCTGGATCATCTCCACACTCATATAGGGAAACATTGATATCCTCCATCACTAAAGATTCACCTGTGTCTTGACATCCGTTATCATTTAAGTCATAGAATATCTCACCACTAATTTGCTCACATGGTGGCACGATACCTGCATCCATATTGTCATCACCGTCCCCATCACTATCACTTGGGTTTTCACAATCTGTAGCACCTGTTGCAGTATCTACATCATTAGAATCTCCTGCAGCTTCACAAGTTGGGTCAGCCATACCTGAAGAGAACTCATATTCTTCAAGTGCTGCGCCGATACCATTAGGAATATCAAATACGACAAAGTATTCTGTATCTGCTTCTAAGCAAACATCAGCACCTTCGTCATCACTATCCTCACCAAACTCATACATACCATCTGTAACAGTTGTACTTGCTACTGGAGGATCTGTACCTGGTGTCGCTCCACATTCGTATAGTGTTACATCTATTGCTTCTTCTACTAAAGTTTCATTATCGTCCTGACAACCATTATCATTTCCGTCATAGAAAATTTCTCCACCTAAACTCTCACAAGGAGGTGTGATACCTGCATCTATGTTTTCATCATCATCGCCATCAGCATCACTTGGATCAAAACAACCAGAAGCTCCTGTTGCAGGATCTGTGTTGTCTGATTCTCCGGCTGCTGCACAAGCTCCTGAAGCAACACCCTCTGTAAATGAGTGATCTTCTAAAGCTTCACCTGCTGCATTAGGAATATCAAATACGACAAAGTATTCTGTATTTGCATCTAAACAAATATCTGCGCCTGGATCATCACTATCTGGACCAAACTCATACTCGCCATCTGATACTGTTGTACTTGCTGCTGGCTGATCTACACCTGGTGTATCTCCACATTCATAGACAGACACTTCTACATCTTCCATTACTAATGGCTCAGCTGGATCATGACAACCATCTCTATTTTCATCAAGGAATATTTCTCCTGATAGGCTTTCGCATGGTGGTGTTATCCCTAAATCTATATTAGAATCACCATCACCATCATTGCTATCATTATCATTAGGATCATAACAATCTGATGTCCCTGTTGCAGGATCTACATCATTAGATTCACCTAATGCTTCACAACCTGCATCAGCCACACCTTCAGTAATCATAAAGTCTTCTAAGGCCTCACCTGCTGCACTCGGAATATCAAATACAACAAAGTATTCTGTTCCTGGCATTAAGCAAACATCAGCTCCAGGATCATCGCTATCCTCACCAAACTCATACATACCGTCATTAGTGAAAGTTGACGCTACCGGTGTATCTGTACCTGGTGTCTGTCCACATTCATATAGCATGACACCTATAACTTCAGTTACTAAGCTCTCGCCAGCATCTTGACAGCCATCCATATTATCGTCATAGAATATCTCACCACCTAAGCTCTCACAAGGAGGTGTGATACCTGCATCTATATTATCATCTCCGTCACCATCATCATTATCAGGATCATAACAACCTGACATGCCCGTCGCTGGGTCAATGTCGTCACCGTCACCGCTTAATGCACAAGCTGGATCAGCTGTACCAGAAGAAAATTCATAATCTTCTAAAGGAGATCCTGGTGTACTTGGTATATCAAATACAACAAAGTATTCTGTACCTGCTTCTAAACATATATCAGCTCCTAGATCATCAGTTCCTTCGCCAAACATGTATTCTCCATCACTTGTTGTTGTTGCAGCTGTAGGTGGATCTACACCTGGTATATCTCCACATTCATATAGAGATACATTAATGTCCATCATCACCAACATCTCATCAGCATCCTGACAACCATTATCATTATAATCATAGAAAATTTCACCACCTAAACTCTCACAAGGTGGTGTGATACCTGCATCAATATTATTATCAGAACCACCATCTGTTGCATCATCATCGTTAGGATCGAAACAACCAGAAGCTCCTGTCGCTGGATCTACATCATTAGATTCTCCGGCAGCTTCACAAGTTGGGCTGGCCATTGCTTCTGTAAATTCATAACCATCTAATACTTCGCCTGCTCCCATAGGTATATCAAATACAACAAAGTATTCTGTACCTGGCATCAAGCATATTTCTGCACCCGGATCATCACTATCTGGACCAAACTCATATTCTCCATCACTTACTGTTGTAGAGGCTGCTGGCGGATCTACACTTGGATCATCACCACATTCAAACAACATTACATTGATAGGTTCCATAACAAGTGACTCGCTTCCATCCTCACAACCATTTCCATTTGTATCATAGAATATCTCACCACCTAACGTTTCACAAGGAGGCGTTATTCCTGCATCTACATTCTGATCATCATCACCATCGCTACCATCATCATTATCTGGATCAAAACATCCAGATGCACCCGTACTCGGATCTACATTATCTGATTCTCCAGAAACTGCACATGCTCCTGAGGCATCATTCATAGAGAATGTATAATCCTCTAATGCTTCTCCTACTGCATTAGGTATATCAAATACAACAAAGTATTCTGTATTATTTTCTAAGCAAATATCTGCACCTGGGTCATCACTATCTGGACCAAACTCATACTCACCATCTGATACTATAGTAGATGCTGCAGGTTGATCTACGCCTGGTACATCACCACATTCATAGATACTGACTTCTACATCTTGCATTACAAGTCCCTCTCCTGGATCTTGGCAACCATTATTATCTTCATCTAAGAATATCTCTCCTGCCATCTCATAACATGGAGGTGTTATTCCTGCATCTAAGCTGTTATCATCATCTCCATCAGCGGCATCTGTATCAGAAGGATCTACACAATCTGTAGTTCCAGTAGCTGGATCTACATCATCGCCATTACCATCAGTAGCACATGCTCCTGTAGCCTCCATCTCAGAGAATGTATAATCTTCTAATGCTTCATTTGCCCCATTAGGAATATCAAATGCTACAAAATATTCTGTACCTGGTTGTAAACATATGTCTGCGCCTGGGTCATCACTGTCTACACCGAATTCATACTCACCATTCATAACTTGTGTGACTGCTGCAGGTGGGTCTGTTCCTGGCACTGAGCCACATTCATATAAGCTAACATTGATTGCTTCCATAACTAGACTTTCCTCTGCATCTTGGCATCCGTTGTCATTATTGTCATAGAATATCTCTCCTGCTATACTTTCACATACGACCTCTATTACTGCTGCATCTTCATCATCTTCTGATTGGTCACCATCATCATTATTTTCTTCGGAATCTATATCTTCTTGATCAGATCCTGAGATCTGCGCTGTATTCTCTATTGTTCCGACTTCGTCAATAGTGACATCAATGGAAAGCGTCTCACATGCCCCACTTGCAAGTGTAGATATATCCCACTGATTAGTGGTAGGACTATAGTTACCTGATGTCTGTGTGTGCTGTACATAGGTAACAGCCCCTGGTAGCTCATCTGATATCTCTACATTAGTCGCATCAAACTTAAGACCTAAGTCTTCATCAGCGATATTACATACTTCTATCTCATAAGTTATCTGGCTCCCTAAGATTACTGGTGTCGGAATATTAGTAATTGTTTTTTCTAATTCAAGATCGACACATTCTTTTCCTTCGAGTGTAACTACATTAGACACATTAGGACAGAGAGCTCCTCCTAAATATCCCTTGAGGAAATAGTCTCCTGGTTCTGTTGGGCCATTCCATGTATTTGTAGTTCCTATAAATTCTAATATTTCAGCTCCACTCTGAATAGAATACCACTCATAAGAAGAAAATCCAGCAGGACCAGTTAGAGTTCCTGCTTCTTGGCAAAGACAGAATTCTTCTCCAGTAATAGTTGTCTCTCCATTAGGATTATACGTAACTGTGTAATCAATATTAAATACACAAGACTCTCCAAATGAAATCTCAACATTATAAACTTGATCTGCTGTTAAATCACATACTTCTGGTGTTGCAGATGTCGGATCATCCAAACCTAATGCTGGTGTCCACGTAATGGTTGCTCCATCTTCTAATTCTGCAGGAATTTCTAAATCTAAATCCACACAGTCATTCTCACAAATGTCAGCGACCTTGTCCGTCGGTACCCAATCTCCGATAGATTTTAATTCTACCATATCCATGATTTCACATTCTCCTGTTGTACCCGTTACAACGAGCTTGACAGGATCTGTACCAGGTATACCAAAACCATCATTAAGAACGACGCTTAAGTTACCCATACCATCATCGGATATGACTCCACCTGCTGCAGGCTCTAATGATACATCATAACCACCACAAGTTTCTAATTCTAATGGTTGTGTCGGACAAAGCACGACACACTCCTCGAGATCTGCTATAAATGCTGGGGACAAGTCCATAATAGGTGTCTCCTCAGAATCACAAGCACAATCCGTCTCGTATGTTTGTTTTATAATTATTGGACAAGCCTGTATTGCAGCTATATCCAAACACATTGTTACAGTTGTCATCTCCCCTGGAGCAAGACTCACTGCATGATCCATACCATTTAATTCTGTATCGAATGATTCTAATACACCATTAGCTGTTACATCATCATGTATACCTACCCTTACATTACCATTGTAAGCTGGACCAGGATTAGATAAATCTATTTCGTAGCAGACCTGTACTGGATCTTCTCCAGCTGTACAATTCATACTAGCTCTTA
>CAZBXL010000027.1:6265-24562 GCA_964495785.1 uncultured Saprospiraceae bacterium
ACACTATCTGTAGTAGGCTTTTCTGAAACGTTCAATGCTGTAAGCCCAAATTGGTTATCTAAACCTCCACAGTATAATTCTGAAGGGCTACCTACTGCTAATATCTGGGCAAAATCTGCGGGATCAGCTCCATCAATAATTATTGCTGGAGACTCTACATCACCTGATGATAAATTATCTGGCCCACAAGGATCTGAGGCCATAGTTTCTGTTCTAGGTTTAGACCCAGATAAGAATTCGTCACAATTAGTAGTTACTTGAAATCTGAAAGCGACATTGTTACTATCTAGTTGTGAACTAACACCTACCAAGCCAAACTCGTCAATATGACTACTCCATAAAGCATCATCTGACCATGAATAATCAAATCCACTTACCACATCTGGATCAGGAACTCCTGTCCATGCTCCAAAGTTGCCTGTCATATCTACAGCTCCTCCTGGATATGCAATCTCCCATGAATTAGGAACTACAGATAATCCAAAAGGTAGTGTAAATCTTGGGTCTAAATTTAGTAGTACTAAATCTTTTACGTTTTTAGTTCTTACATGTAACGTGAAAGTCTCACATAAAGCTGGATCGTCTGGCATAGAAAACCATTCTGTCTGAAGGTCTGCTTCACCAAATATATATGCATAACAAACTTCAGAAGCAGCACATGCTCCGCCGCCGCCAATCGCTGCTCTTACATCATCAGGCGAGCAACCTGCTGAAGCTCCTACACACATCTCTGGAGGTGCAGATCCTGGTGTAGGACAGAATAATAAAGTCGTCTTCACATATGCGGTTACACACTCGCTAGACGATAAGGTTGTCGCGGGCATATCAATTTTATATTTCTTTATTTGCCCATCATCTGAAACTAATGTAGTCACAAGTTCTGTGCTTGGGTCAGAAGGGTTCGTGCAAACACCTCCAAATAATACGGCATTTGGAACAGTTACGTATCCACTAAAGCCAGTAGCATCCATAGGGTCTGGATTACAAAATTCAATCTCCTGAGCTTCAATACTGGTACCTGGAGAAGCTGATGCAATTAAGTTAGCGCCTTGATTAGTCGTTGCAATAGTCATCATAGGTACAACCTCGGAATCATCAATAAAGACAACACCCTGCGTATCATCAACTTTACAGAATAACGTATCAAGATTAAATATTTCATAATAATTTTCATTATGATAATCATCACCAACAAATCCTAAATCATTTGCTTCATTTCCTAAAGTTGAACTGCTTCCAGTAAGTCTAGGATCATAAAAGGTCGCAGCGTCTATTTGACATTGATTCGGTAATCCTCCTGAATAACACCAATCTACTTTTACTTCATAATCCAGTAACCCTTCTAAAGGAGCTGGACAAATCATACAATAATCGTAGCTTAGTTTTAATGTATCACAATTATCCAATCCGATTCCTAAACCTGGAAAACCCTGATCATAAAGATCAAAAATAATGGCACCTTCATTCCCAGCATCTACTGCACATAGGTCATCAGAATATCCTGAAACAGGACTACAAAACATATTCATTACAGAATCGACAGTTACTGGAGTAGTGATTCCGTTTTGGTCTACCTGTGCATTTGCACAATAAGCCAAAGGAGAATATACTGGTAACTCTAAATCATGAATTTCAAGAAATGGTTTGTACTCATATTGGAACCATTCGTCACCGGGGGGGCCTGCAAAAGCCTCTACTGTAAAAGCATGCTCAACTCTTCCCCCACAATTATCTAATACAATATTAGTCTCAGTAACAATACCTCCTGGGCATGACAATTGAATTGGTACATCTTCGGCACAGCCATTTTCTTGACTTCCAAAACCATATGCTACACTTCCCGCAATCTCGTCAAATGGGTTTACTGAAAACTGCTGTACTATTCTTACATTAGTCGCTTCATCTGGTGCTTCTCCAATTATCTTTGCCATTTCACGCAGAGGGTTTTTTATTAAAGGTGCACACCAATCAAAGTGAATCCGAGTTCCCTCGACTACCCCGTAAGTTTCAATAAACTCATCCAGACAATTTCCTGTACCTCTCGTATGATTTATTGCTATGTTAGGATTTATTGCATTAACTTCTTCCATTCTGGCAAAATTCCATAGCTCAAAAGACGTCTGATTACCATCATATCCTTCCCATGTAGTAGTCGTACATGCTCTTCCACTATTAGGATCATCTCCCCATGGTACTTCAAAATGTGTATCAAAGGCGTTTACTGTTGGCGTTGGTTCGCCATCTGGAATAATACAAGACGCTAGTGTAGATACATCAACGATATGACTACTGCCATCCGGATTTTCTATTCGCATCTCATTTAATACGATAGACCCGGCTTCAAACGTTAGTGGTAGCGCAGCTTGCAACTCTCCACTAGTTGCACTTCCTGATGGAGTCTGCATTCTGAATGCAAAAACCCATCTCGCAGGATCATCCATACGCAAAAGATCCTCATCTAATAAGTCCCAATATCCTTGATGCCAAAGTGTATCTCCGGGCATAAACCTAGAAAGGTCTACTGCGCCTCCAGCTGCTACTAATTCATCTCTAGTAATTTTTCTAGACATTTGTTTATCCACATAACCTAAATTTTTACGTTCGGTTTTTATAGGTACATATTGAGCCATACAAGGGCAAGGTGTTGCACATTCAGGATCAGCTCGTAACAAGGTAGATCTACATCCTTTTACGATTTCACAGTCAGGCGTACAATCTGAACAAACAGAAACTATCTGGTGATCAACCGCCACGTATTGTACAGGTCCACAGTTACAATCATCCAATTTTAAATTATACTTATAGCAAAGCGTTGAATTATTATTTCCGGCATTAATTTCAAGTGTAGATGTTGCGTCGGATGTTGGCGTAAAGGTCACATCGCTATCTGGAATAGAAATATAACCTGATCCATCATCCATCATAACAGTACCAGGAACGACCTCTAAATCAGCCATAATAATTAATGGACCTCCAAAGTAAGCGACCATTTTAGTCTCGCCACCACTAGGGCAATCCTCAATATTTTGTTGCGCAAATTCATAGCAAAACTCAATAGTTATTTCACTCGAATTAGTTCCATTTAATGGTGTACCATCATTACTGAATTTCATAAAGTCATAACCCATAGTTGTACCAGCTATCACAGTTTCTCCAGGATTAGAAACAGCTTCTTGACCATACTGTAAATCGAATCCTCCTGTAGGAGGAAATCCTTGAAAATTATTACCGCAATTGGTTTTTCCACTTAAATAAAATTGTACATTCTCACAATTAATCTCTGGACATCCACCAGCATCTCCAGCACCACATGCCAGACTGAAAGATACCATGATATCAAGTGGATCAGCTCCTCCAGGCAAATCATCTAAAAAGCCATCACCATCGTAATCTGATAAGCCAATATTTGGATTTGTATTCATACTAAGGTCGATATCAATATCATCTCCTATTATCTCAAATATTGGTGGTACACTAACGCCATTAATCATGACGTCTGTAATTATAAATGCCTCCATACCGCAAGCTTGAAATCCAATATGAAGGTCAGTATATACATTCTGATCTGTATCACTATTTGGGTTGGTTACCATAGCTGACACTTTTGCATCATCGCCGCATATAGTAATTCCGTTATCAAGTGATGCTGTTATCGTAGGCAATAATGAACCAGTTGGCCTTACCTTCATGAAAGTACTTTGTCCAGATAATTGGCAAACTTCGTCAAAGCATCCATAATAGGTTTTGTAAGTAAACGGTATATCTGCTCCTGAAGGACAATTAGCTACTTCATAACAGACCTCAATCGATATTCTCTCTCCAGTAGACAATACATCATTACCTGGGAAGTGTGTCGCATCTAATGTTGCTACCAAAGATGTATCTGCAGGATTATAAGTTGCTCCTGACAATATATCTATACCATTAGCAGTAAATGATGAAATGGAAACAGGAGAGCCAGTTCCAATATCTAATCCGCAAATTGCGAAGTTAAATTCTTCTACATATGCTTGTAATCCATCCTGAGAAATTGTCATAGTCTGACATGCAGGTGACCCTAAAGATCTAACCGTTACGTCAATTGGACTTGGATTAAATAAATTCAATACAGATTCTTTGATAGCACCGTTAAAATCATTCTCTAAAGTCTCAACACCGCTACACTTAATAGAACCTCCAGTTGGGGGAAAATAGGTATAGCTATATTCTATTTCTACTAAGTAATCGTTACTATTTAGATCGACTGAACAATCAGCTGTCACTCCTATATTAGCGACAAAGATATCACCACAAGTTAATCCACCACCTATAAAGGAGGGACTACTTATATCTGGATCAGAGTTACTGATGCTGGTACATCCGCCGTATTGTACATCTTCGAATCCAGCGTAACGCATTCCAGAAACCATATTGACTGTAAACTCAAATCCTTTTACTTCTCCCGGAGCATCCGTAAACATCAAAATAGATAGAGTGTCTGGAGCTCCACAAACGTTTAAGTCGTCAGTTTGAGGAAAGCCTGGTGTTCCTCTTAAGTCTACAAATTGAATCGTAGGACATTGAGAAAACAATTGTTGTGTAAAAACTAAGCAGAATAAAACTGATAAAGTTTTTACAATTGTGAATGATGGTAATAAATTCTTCATGTTAGCACACGATGTTTAATAAAAGAAATCTGTTAAAATACCGATATAGCGTCCTACACATATACGTAAGACGTTAGTTTATTTTTTGATTCTATTATAAGGAATAGGCAAGCCATTGGCTTGTTATGTTTAGACCACAGGTTGGAGGGTAGCCTAAAGCTCCAATTAAAATAATTAATATGGCAAATCGGTTGCTACGGGAATAGCAAATCGGTATCGGGAAGTGACTTTACTGTTTTGGGCAAACTTATGAGTGGGTTCAGCACCTATAAATTTCTATCTCATAATTAAGTACATTCAGCACAGAATTATTGGACAAATATATGTAATCACATTAATAATTCAATAAACATATTAAATAAAATTGTAATATGTAATACATTAATTTTTTAATATATATAACTAACGTATAGACAATATCCTATAAAAAAAGCCCGATGATAAATCATCGAGCTTTGTATTGAAATTTCTTAAATATTTATCTATAGAACAATCATTTTGTATTCAGAAATACCTGCTTTCGTAATTAATTTAGCATAGATAATTCCTGTAGCATTAATATCTTCCTTTCTTAACGGCATTGTATGTGCACCTACTGAATAATACTTATTGGTAGTATATAATAACTTACCAGTTACATCATAAAACTCCCACTTTGTATCTCCTGCCACTGGAACAGTCAACTCTATCGTCGTCGCATCTCTCCATGGGTTAGGTGACACAGCAGTAATGCTTGCTTGACCCGTGCTATTAGACGTTAATCGTAGATCAAGTATTTCTCCATTAGCATTATAAGCTTCCGACCTTGTTATTTCAGAGTTCAGTATAAACAGATCTGTAGTAGATATGTCTTCATGAGTGTATACAGATATTTGAATGACAGATCTTCCCTCAAGTAAACTTACTGCCTGATAATCGTTATAACTTATTGTAAATATTCCATCTTCGATTCGCGTCATGTTTGCATTTTTATCTTTCTGCAAGTCAATCTGAGAAGATGTTATATCAATTACATCTACAATTTCATTATTAAAATTAAATGTTGTTTGCCATCCCATTATATCAGTATAGTTATCTGAATATATATTGATTACGTGAGATTGGCCAGCTTCTAAAAGTTGCTCTTCTATATACAGCTCTACATAATCAGAAGACCTATTCTCTATTACCTCAGATTGGGCATTAGCGACTACTGTACTGTTGACATCCCCAATTTTTACTCCAATGAAATCAATAGCAACATCTCTATCTAACTGATTGATAGGATATGTCTCCTGAAGATCAACAAGCCAAGGATTAAGAGGATCTATGAATGTCTGTCTTGCCTCTACAAATCTCCAACTATCGTTACGAGGTAATTCATCATAGATACCTAGTATCAGTTTTCTTAATTCTATCAGATCAATAGCTGTGATACTCTGACTGTTATCGGCATCTGCTGCAATAATTTTATATGGAGAATCTAACTGCTCTAAACCTAATATGTGTTTCTGAATAAAGATAAGATCTAATGTACTTACTCCATTCAGATATTCTTGATCTTTCTGAGCTATAAGATTATAACTACCTCCTATCGGCATGTCATTAAATGCATAAGAACCACTTTCATCAGTCATATCTACTAAGACATCAGTAATTAGAGCCACTTCAACATCATCAATAGGCTGTACATCTTCTGTAAAGATGTCACCAGTAACAGCTACACGCATACCATCCATAGGTTCACAGATATTCTGACCATTATTATCTTGGATGTCAATAAATGTAGAACAGAAATCTTGGAGCCCCGTCGTTACATCAGTAACGTACATTCTAATAGAGTTAATTCCAATATTATTACAATCAAAAATCTTAACTCTATCAGTGGTGTCAGGTGAGAAACTTACGACTACAGGATTACCACAACTGTGGGAACTTCCTGAATCAAAATCACTTGCCCATATTTCGGCCATCTCTGCATCTAATACACCGTCCATATCTAAATCCATCAGTACCAAGTTTGCACTTAATCCATTAATACATACCGGAGTAGGTAACTTTGTATTTAGTATTGTAATTGGCTGATTATATGTATCAAAGTTACCACATCCATCACTTACAACCCATGCAATAGTATACTGCCCTACTGGTATGTCTGTTGATAGATTATTCTCATCTCCAAACTCAATCACATTGCCATCTGCATCTAATAGCTGATAGCTATAGTTAAGATTATCACAGTCATCAGTCGCATTTAATGTGACACTTATCGGACCTGAACTACAATCTATACTTAGACTTGTAAATGTCAACGGACCAGTCTCTTCAATAACAGGATTTGTGTTATTTATAATTGTAATTATTTGTGGCTTTGGTATAACGTACTGATCAAAAGAGCCATCACCATCTGCGTCTCCACACCAGTTAATAACTGTCCAGGTTCTCTCAATCGTAGTACAAGAACCTAAACCATTATTGCCTACAAACACTTTGTCGTCATAGTCATATCCGATCTGAGTACAAAAATCAAGATCAATAAAAGTAGGATAATCAAATGGTGGCAATAAGTCATCTGGGTCAAGATTATCAGCATCACATTCTCCTAAGACTTCATAATCTAATGGCCATATGATATTAGTCGGTAAAAACGGTGTATCGTTTGTAATGAAAACATTCTGAGTACAACTTCTGACAATATTTCCTTGCGGGTCAAATATCTGAAATTTTCTTTCTATTGATCCGGTACCACATTGATCTACATCTGCTATAGGAGTCTCTACAATATTCTGAGACGTACAATTGCCACCCGTAGTAGGACTACCAAACGTCAATGAAAGATTATTTATATCATAAGCTTCTCTACAGTCTATAGTCATATCTGGAGGACAAGTCAAAGAAGGCGTAGACTTATCTTGCACCTCTACCGCTACCATACAATCATTAGAATTACCTGCCTTATCATAAGCTCTGAATACAACCATGACATCCCCTGTTCCTACATCGCTACAACAGAAAGTAACGAACTCACCAAATAATGAATCCGCTGGCTCACAGTTAGCTATCATTCTTCTTACTTCAAATCTATCTAAACCACACTCATCCCAACTCCCATTATCAAATGGTTCTGCAAATACGATAGTATTATTACTTGCACTTAATGAGACAACTTTTGTGCTTTCGCAAATCGCGACTGGTCCAGTATTATCTTGTACTGTAACATTGACTTGGCAGTTGTTTTGATTTTTACATGCATCAGTTGCTATATAGACTATATTATTAACTCCCAAATTCAAATCTACAATTCCCCCATTTCCGTCCATAATTCCTCTAGGTGTTTGGACTCTTACTATAACCTCGCTTCCACATTCATCAAATGTTTCTACTGGCGGTAAATTAACTGAGCCTGCACATTCATGAGCAGTACTTATTGTAAAGTCAGAAGGACAAGTAATCTCTGGAGCCTGATCATCAACAATCTCTATTAATTGTATATCACCTATGGTTAATTCCTGAGTACACCACCATTCTCTGACTTCAAAAGTTCTCGCAATTTTTCTTTTGCAACCATCAGAAGGTAATTCTAAGTCTGTATAACTTACCACTGCTCCACATGCATCAAGATTAGTACCGCCGCCAGGTATATTATTAGGAATAAGTGGAATCATAGCTGAGCCAGTCCCAGATCCTGTGATAGGAAACATACCGTCTATGCAAATACCTATGGAAGCATATCCGCCTGTAGGAGGCATAGCTGGTAGACAAAGTACAGGGACTCCAGAACCAGACCCTGTCATTGGGTCAAATATAAATGGAATCGGAAATCCATTATTATCATATTGTATAGTCTCATCGCTACACGAAATGGCTGTTCCATTGCCTACAGTAAAAGGCTCAGGGAACTTTATATTATCAAAATCTAATCTCTCTAATGTTATAGATTGAGTACAAGTACTACAATTACCAAAGTTGTCACAAGCCTGATAAGTACGCTCAATTACTTTTGAGAAATCAGGATCACAATCAAGTGTGGTAGTTGTCTCACTGAATAACGTAACCTCAAAATCCACACAACCGCCTGTAGC
Organism: uncultured Saprospiraceae bacterium; assembly: GCA_964495785.1. GTDB lineage: Bacteria > Bacteroidota > Bacteroidia > Chitinophagales > Saprospiraceae > RFSX01. The sequence goes on from CAZBXL010000027.1 coordinate 14,973, forward strand.
GGGTGGTAGACATAGAAATTCTAAAACAGCACACGGTATTGTTACGTCCGCAGGACAATCAATCGTCGGAGCTAACTTATAATCGACAAGAAGATTACCCCAACATGCATTGCCACATTCTGGTTCTATTATCTTATAAGTTAATACCTCACCGACATGTGAAAAATCAACGGTATCTGTAGGCATCAGATTACCAAATTGGTCATACAACTCTATCTCATAAAAATCATTGCAGCTTGGCTCTATACCGACACCGCCCATTGCTGGAGTTATCTCCGCTATACAATTCTGATCTAATGAGACATTGATTTGACCTGTGCATTGTACGGTACAATTGCTCATACATTGAGAATTGGCATTTTGTACACTAAATAATACCAGACAACAGATTAATCCATTGAAGAGATTAATGAAATACTTCATTGTAGTTTTCTTAATTCGTTAGCAAATTAAAATCATGCAGACTGATACTACATAGCAGTACACAGCATTGCATTTCTTTAAAAAAAATTCGTTCTAAATATTTCTGAGTTTTTCTTGAGATGACCACGGCACTACTGCGGCACTCATAAGAAGTATAGAATGGATAGAATATAAGAGGTAAGATTCGTTAGTAACCTAAATATTTCTATGATATAAGCATCTGAATATCAGATATTTATACTTGCAATTAAGCAACACATTTTACAATGTCTTGAAAAAAACTCTTTAGGTTCTAAAGATTTCAGGTAGGTTAAATCCAAACAAATATAGTTACATATTATAAAAAATCAAAATATGTAATATAAAATTTGATTTATTCGACTTCTTGGAACAATCTTCCGAGGCTGGCTTGCTTGTGATATACGCCGTCTTGTATCTGCATCAGATCAGTATGTGTGCCTTCTTCTTTTATCTCTCCATTTTGTAAGACATAAATATTATCAACATCTACAATCGTACTTAATCTATGAGCAATAATTATAGACGTCCTACCTATCATAAGATTATCTAATGCATCTTGGACAACCTTCTCAGATTGCGAATCTAATGCTGACGTTGCTTCATCTAATAATAGTATAGCTGGATCCTTTAATATAGCACGAGCTATCGCTAGCCTCTGACGCTGACCTCCAGATAGTTTGACACCTCTTTCTCCGATGATGGTATCAAGACCTTCTGGAAAACTATCTATGAATTCCATCGCATTGGATTGCTTAGCAGCATGTATAATCATCTCGTCTGTAGCATTCTGATCGGCGTACTTAATATTCTCTCTTATAGTACCAGAGAATAAAATTACTTCTTGAGGGACCAAAGCTATTGCAGAACGATATGATCTAATGTCATAATTATTGATAGCCTGGTTATCTACTTTTATTGTTCCATTAACTATGGGATAGAATCTTAGTAGAAGTTGGAATATCGTGGATTTCCCTGCACCACTTGGACCAACGAGAGCTACTTTCTGTCCTTTTTTTATATGAATATTAAGATTCTTTAATACCTCAATATCAGGTCGTGCAGGATATGTAAAATTGATATTCTCAAATTTAATATCTCCATCTAATGACAGTGATTTATCATTGGACTCACTCGACAACTCCAACTCTGTATCAAGACTAAGGATATTCCTAATTCTCTCAGTCGCTCCGACAGCACCAAATATCTCTGTTGTAAAATTACCCAAGCCGGCGATAGATCCTCCTATCAAGCCTGTATATGAAACAAAGGATAACAACTCACCAGCAGTCATATCTCCTGTCTGTAACATTCTTGCACCCATATATATAATGAAGCATATAGCGCCAAAGAAAATAGTCATTATAAAAAATGAAAACCATGCTCGAGCAGAAGCGTATTTAATTGCTATTCTAACCACATCAGCTAAGGTTGTTTTGTATTTCTCGTTTTCGTAAGTCTCGCTTGCAAATGACTTTACAACTTGTACATTCTGAATGGTTTCTCCCAATTGAGAATTAGAATCTGCAAGTCTTGACTGTCTATCTTTGGATAGCTTTCTGATTTTTCTGCCAAAAAACATGGCTAACAAAATCACAAATGGAAATGTGAGTAACATTATAACTGATAGCCGAGGCGCCGATATGAATAAAAAAATTATGCCTACAACTAAGGTTATTATCTGTCTAAAAAACTCAATGAGTGTGATTGAAAATATACTAAATAGCTTACTGGCGTCTGCACTTATTCTGCTTATGAGATCACCTGTTCTATTTTCTTCAAAAAAAGTAATAGGTAGAGATATTAATTTCTGATAGACATCTGTACGAAGGTCTGCAATACCTTTCTCACTTGCTATAGCTGTAAGTATAACTCTGAAGTAACTTATAGCTCCTTGAACGATAAGTATGACAATCATAATTATACCGACTTGTCTTAGTGATATATCATAGTCGGATTGGCCTTGACCAACATCGATTACAAGTCCAAGAAGCTTAAATAAACTAAAAAAAATCACCGTCGATATAACAACTAAAAATAGCGACGCTATCAGATACCACTTATATGGATCTATATAAGAAAATATCCTAAGTGCTTCTTTGAAGCTTTCTTTGGTAACTTTCTTCTTCTCTTCTCCTTCTATAGTTTGTGACTTACGTCTCATCATAATACAAAGCAACTAATAATTAAATGCTTCCTTTATATAATATTGACTTTTAATTTTTTCTAATATTAATAATTTGAAGACATTATCTATCAATTAACATTAGATATCGATAAGGGTTTTCTATTAATCTTTTTTAAAAATTTAGCTTTGCGTAAAATTAAAAATGATGAAAAAGGTAATTATATATATAGCTGCATTAAGTATTGCGTTCATTTTCATGTCCAATAGCAGAGGAAGAGCATTTACTTCTGGTCAGGGAGCAACTACTGCCCCAGGTGAGTCAGGACAAACTTGTGGTTCTATAGGATGCCACTCAGGAAGTGCATTTGAGACGGAAGTACAATTAGAGATAAGGGACATTGATGGCAATCTTGTAGATGGTTATATACCAGGACAAGAATATGCTGTTAATATAAATGTTGGACATATAGGCCTTCCAGCAGCATATGGATTTCAGATTGTCAGTCTGAGAGACAGTGATGATAATGGGATCAACAATTTCTTTAACTTACCATCTCTGACTCAAGAAGTCACTGTAGAACAAAGACAGTATATAGAACACAGTAGTAGACTACCTGAGGATAATATAAATCTTAACTGGACTGCTCCAGAATTAGGTACTGGAGATGTCACTTTTTATGTTGCAGGCCTTGCTGTTAATGGTAATGGAAATTCAGCTGGTGACAATGCTGATACTACACAAATAACATTGGTAGAAGAAATTATGTCTAGTACTGAAACCATTTCTAATCTTAATACTATAAACGTCTATCCTAATCCAACTAAAGATTTTATCACTATAGACTCAGATTCAGAGATTGTAGAGGCACATATTATTAATGTGCAAGGTCAAGTTGTAAAACAGATAAATGGAACCACTGAAGATATAGGAGATCTTTCTACTGGCATGTATTATATCAAAGCGATTAGTAAAGAAGGTGTAATATCAATCAATCAATTGATCAAATATTAATTTTCATTCAGTTTATTAAGTGCAGATTTAGCATTAGCGTAATTTGGGTTTAGATTGAGAGCCGTCTTGTAATTTTCTTTTGCAGCCTCGATTTCACCCATATCTTGATACGTAAGACCTCTATAGTAATATGCTATTGGGCTATCGGGCTTTGTCTTAGCCATGATATCAAATTGTTCTAAGGCTTTCTCTGTAGAATCTAATGCCATATAAAGTATACCACAATTAAGATAAGCGTCTGTATAATACTTATCTAAAGTTGAGATGTGACGATACAGTTGTATGGCTTCTGGAATTTTGTTGCTATTCTGAAGGTAAAATGCTTTTGAATGTAATGCTGCGACGTTATCCGGATCTACATTCACTGCCGAGTTATAATATTCTATAGCTATCGGATCATCTAATTCTTCATAAAGTTGGCCCAATAATAACCATGCATCAACTAAGTCCGGATCTAATTCCGTGGCCGTCTGAAATGCATTTATAGCTTTATCTATTTCTCCTTTTGCTCTATAATTCATCCCGAGCATAAAATAAGCTTCTGGATCTTGTTGGTCTTGATACAGTAATCTATTACAAAGCGCCATAGAATCATCATACTGTTTAAGAATAAGATATATCTCAGACAACTTAAGCATACTGGGCCTACTATCAGGAATGAGCTCGATACATCTCTCCATTGTAAGTACCGCTTCTTTTGACCTGTAGTAATCAAGCAGAACATCTGACAATAGATGATAATACGAGTACTTGAGCGAGTCTATATTAATTGCAGTTATTAAATCCTGGATAGCACCATCATAGTTTTCGAGTTCGTAATAGGCTGCACCTCTTTGATAATACAACTCATCACTCGTTGTATCTCTGTCTATTGATTTAGATAAATCTGCTATCCTATCATTGGGATATATAGCCGTCGCCTTTTCTTGTCCAGAATCAGATTTGCAAGCCCATATCAAACATGATAATATTATAGCTATGAAATAATAACGCATATCCTAATTACTATTTTCATCAAAAGTCTGCAAGCCACATTCTAAGTAGTCATTGTATTCTTCTACACCTTCGTCAGGTCTATACCCTCTTGGCTTAGCTATAACTTTTTCATCTAAAGTCAACATCACATATAGAGGCTGGCTATTTTGCTTAAAGTTAGACATTTGAAAATCTGCCCATTTCTTACCGACGTTACGGATCTTATAAGTTTTATCCCGGGTAGAATATTTGACGTCTTCTATCTTTTTTTCATCATCTACGTATAGAGAGATTAATACACAATCTTCTATAAGTTTATTTCTGATCTCATCATCTATCCATATATGTTCTTCTACCTTTCTACAATTAACGCAGCCGTGACCTGTAAAATCTAAGAACGGCATCTTGCCTACTTCTTTTGCATAATTCATTCCTTCATAATAATCCTTAAAACATGGAATATTATTAGCACACATAGTGTATGATGGATATTTGTCCTTTATACTTTTGTCAGCTTCCTTAGGTGATAGAAAGTAAGTGTAAGATGCAGGTGGTGCTAATCCACTCATAAGGTTCAAGGCATTATAACTTCCTGTCTTGTCATTAATTAAGAATCCAGATGCGAGATATAGTGTAAATGCCGCTGAAGCAATCGCAAATAACTTTCTTGTTGTAGATAGTTTTTTAATAGGGCTGTCATGAGGAAACTTAATTTTACCAAATAGGTATAAAGTCATTAAGAAAAAGATCACAACCCATATACCCATAAACAACTCATACCTTAAGAACTCCCAGTGCTTAGTCATATCTGCTACAGATAAAAACTTAAATGCGAGTGCCAATTCTAAAAATCCTAAAACAACCTTGACACTTGTCATCCATCCTCCAGACTGCGGTAGCGTATTAAGCCATGCTGGAAATGCTGCAAACAAGCCAAATGGTAAAGCTAAGGCTAAGGAAAAACCAAACATAACAATAGCAGGCCCCACAGGATTAGTCGCAGAACTTACCAGTGCTGACCCTATGATAGGACCCGTACAAGAGAACGAGACTAAAGCTAAGGTAAAGGCCATAAAAAATATACCAATCAATCCCCCTTTATCTGCCATGGTGTCACTCTTGGTAGACCAGCTACTCGGTAAAGTGATCTCGTAGTAACCAAAAAATGAAAAAGCAAAAAATACAAATACCAAAAAGAAGATCGTATTAGCTATCCAGTTAGTAGATAATCTATTAAGTGCATCAGGACCTAATGCTGCGGTAATCAATATGCCTAAGCCCACATATATAACAATAATAGATAGGCCGTATATAGCACCGTTAACCCAACCTTTTCTTTTGGTATCTTTAGTAAAGAAACTTACCGTCAGAGGTATCATAGGAAATACACATGGTGTCAATAGCGCCAATAATCCTCCTATAAAACCAAATATAAAAGACATCAATAAGCCTTTGTCTTCTGTCTCTTCTCCACCTTTGCAATTACCTACAGGCTGCATATATGTCTCTGTCATCTGTGGTATTCGCTGATCTAAGAACTGACCATTTATATTCATCCCTGTAGGAGCGCTAGCCATTTCATTTTTTAGTAACATCTCTTTAGTTGGCTTATATGCCTTCATAGCTACAGGATCAATTACAAAATCGACGTCTGTAGGAGGTAGACAACCTTCGTTGTTACATGCCATATAAGTAAGATATCCTTTTATTTTTTTCTTACCATTAGAAGCTATCCTTTGAGTAATTACGAATGGCTCGTCAGAAAGATATTTTATAACTTCTGCGTCATCAAAGAGAGGATCTGGACCTTCTTTTTTGTGACCGCTTTCCGTGGCTTTACCAAGGACAGTCATGAGCTTCTCATTCTCGTAAGTAATCTCTGTAGGAAATGGACCATTATCATCAGTATATAAAGAATAGACCGTCCATCCATCTTCCATATTGGCTGTGAATGTGACTTCAAACTCATTGGTTTTTTCAGGCTTCATATTTATATCCCATGATACGGGATTAATTAAATTATCACCTGACTCTACGGGAGCCATCGCAGTAGCATTGATCTGTACATTTTCATTATCTACATTATCAACAGGCTCATTGTTAACTGGAACAGGAATAGACTTTATGACGGGCTCTACTTCTACATTCCCCTCTTTCATGATGAATTTCTTCTTAGAGGGTTTGTTGGTTTTGACTGGTGATTCGAGCTCGGCGTCTATGATCTCTCCTTCTGGAGTCATTACCTTTTCTACAGGTTTTCCTATTGTCTTAAATGTAAACTTGAAGTCCACATCAGTCGGAGGTAAGCATGTCTCATCATTACAAGTCATGTATGTAAGATATCCTCTTATGGGCTTAGATGAATCTAATATTCTGACTCTGTGTTTGATGAAAAAATCTTTTTTTGATGTAAACGCGATAACCTCAGTATCAAACATTTTATCAAATCCTTGTTTCTTATCTCCTATTTCTTCTCCATCTCCTAATTTCTCACAATTGTTATTTTCATAAGTAATAGATGTAGGAACAGGTCCACCCTCACTTGTAAATTGTGAGTATACTTTCCATGGGTCATCAATTTTTGCCTTAAATATCAGATCGTATTCATCAGGACCAACTTGATTAGAATCAAATGTCCACTTGACGGGTTCCAATATCTGTCCGAAGGAAAAAGAAGATATTAATAGTAAGGATAGAAAACTTATAAGTCTCATAATAGGAATAGGATTGTATGCACGATATTCTTGAATAAAAGTTCTAAGATCAAATTTTTGCTTCAAACTCAATTAATTTAGGTGGCAAACATCTGCTTTTGTCGCAAGACATATATTCTATTACACCTGATATAAGTTTAACGTCCAATTTGGGATCTAATTCGTATGTAAATATGGCTTTGTCTTTGAATTTTGATACCTCAACGCCGAACAACTCACTGTACTTTTTTAATGGTGTTGTCTTCTCTTCAAATTCCACAGTAACCAATGCTTCTGAGGCATCTTTTATCTGAAATGAAGTTGGTATCGGACCATCGGGAGCCGTATTCTGAGAATAGATAAACCATCCATTAGCAATATCACCGGTAGCCACTAATGTCCTTACACCATCCACCTCAGTAATCTCAAAAGTCCAATCAACGATATCTTTTTGAGCATGAGATTGAGTAAAGGAAATTCCAATGCAGATGAAGCTTAGTAATAAACACTTTATTTTCATTAGATATATTTTATAGTACAAACTTCTTAAAACAATGCTTCAATAGCTATATTCTAATCATGATTTACCATATGTTTAACAAAATACGAAACATTTCGTTTTTAAATTAACTATACAGCAACATTGTATTCTCTGAGAGCCTCATTAAGAGATGTCTTAAGATTGGTACTCTCTTTTCTTTGTCCTATAATTAATGCACACGACACTCCATATGTTCCTGCTGAGAACTCCTTGTTATAAGAACCTGGTATGACAACTGATCTTGCCGGTACTTCCCCTTTATGGATTATAGGTTCATTGCCCGTAACATCTATAATGTGAGTAGATTTAGTTAGGACGACATTAGCACCGAGAACGGCTTCTTTTCTAATGCGGACCCCTTCTACTACTATACATCGAGAACCTATGAAGCTACCATCTTCTATAATCGTCGGGCTAGCTTGTGGCGGTTCTAAGACTCCGCCTATACCTACACCTCCTGAGAGATGTACATCTCGTCCTATCTGGGCTCCCGAGCCTACTGTAGCCCATGTATCCACCATCGTACCGCTACCCACATGGCTTGCGAGATTAATATAGCAAGGCATCATTATTACACCTGGTTCTTGATATGAACCATATCGTGCAACGGCAGGAGGGACTACACGTACTCCTAAGTCTTTATAGTTTTTCTTGAGAGGAATCTTATCGTGATACTCATAAGGACCTACTTCTATTGTCTCCATTTTCTGAATAGGGAAATATAGAGAAACCGCTTTTTTGACCCAAAGATGAACTTTCCAGTCATCTCCTACGGGCTCCGCCACTCTTACTTTACCCTTATCTAATAATTCAATAACAGCTCTTACAGCCTCTTGTGTCTTAGCCTCAGAAAGTAATTCTCTATTATCGTAGGCCTCATTTATAATTAGTTTTAAATCCTCCATACTATTTCCTTAAATCTATTTATTTAATAAATTATTAATGCAAATAATTGACCCATCACACCCACCAAAAGACCTCCAAATACATCTTGTAACTGATGGGCCCTTAGATAAAGACGTGAAGATAACACTGCCCCAGCTATAATTAATAGTGATATCATAAAAACTATACTGTGCACTGTCATTGTGTAATTATCACCCAGAGAGATCATTGTGTAGACTTTGCCATCAGTGATCAAAATGTGGAATATAGCTATCAGAAGTCCGCCAATGCCCACAGCATGCAGACTGACTTTCTGAAAGTTATTAATAAAGAATGCTAAGGCTAAAGATATCAAGGCCCCTAAAATAAATGCGCTAAAAAGCCCAGGAATGGCATTATGTGTTCTAATGTTGAGAAATAACCAGAGATAAGCCACGGATGTAATCATAAGAGGGCCTATTCTTTCGGTTCGTTCTTCTAGTCTTAAGGATTTAATCAATCCTACTCCATATAGTAGAAGAATAGCAATGCCGGGTATGATAACTGCCGTGAATAATACGACTAACAGAATAGCTCCAAACTCCCTCCCTTGACGATAAGGAAACAAATATGGATTAATTAATATGAATAAATAAAGAACATAAATGACTATAAACAGCGGATGAAACAGTATGGATAAGAAATTAGAAATACCTTTATAAAATATTTTCAAAGCTGTTGGATTTAAGCTGTAAAATGGTCGTTTTATAAAATGAATAACGTTTAAGGCTGTAACAATAACAAAATTATTCCGTTTTGATTTTGCGCAAGCGAAAGAAAACCGAAATTCGTAAAGTATGAAGTATCTATTATTAATGTTAATTCTGATGAGTGGTTCCATTTTTGGACAGGATACTACTATTCAGAAAGAAAGTC
>CAZBXL010000027.1:24662-45005 GCA_964495785.1 uncultured Saprospiraceae bacterium
AAGTATCAAAAATTTAAAAGATACGCCGCATTCGTATATCCTTATGCAAAAGAAGCCATCAAGATATTCCGTGAGACAGAGTATGCTACGCAAACAATGAATAGAAGAAAACGTAAAAAGCATATTAAAAAATTACAAGAAGAGCTTGATGAAAAATTTGAAGAACCGCTTAAGAGAATGACAAAACTCCAAGGTAAGATCCTTATCAAAATGATAGAGCGAGAATTAAACAGAGACATGTACTCTCTCATATCAGAGCTTAGGGGAAAGTTTCAAGCATTCTACTGGCACAATGCGAGTAAGCTGTACTCATATGATTTAAAAGAAGGATATATAGAAGGCAAGTATGAAATATTAGATGCTGTTCTGCAAGATTTTGACATCTCTTACAAGATGGAACAAGAAGAAAAACTCACTAAGAATTAAATATTGGAAATAGAAGACTCAAGGTCAGGAAAAGTTACGTGGAGATGCCCCTCTAATATTGCATTAGTAAAATACTGGGGCAAATATGGAAGACAGTATCCTAAAAATCCGTCTATAAGTTTTACACTCAGTGCTGCTCATACAACAACGACTGTGAGTTATACTTACAGTAAAACAAAGTTGCCAGAAGTTGATCTCTCATTTAAATTTGAAGGAGATTACAAACCTACTTTTGAGACTAAAATTAAGCTCTTTTTAGAAAGTATAAAAGACGTATTACCTATAGTCTCACACCTTCATTTAGAAATAGAAAGCAGTAATTCATTTCCTCATAGTTCTGGGATTGCCTCATCAGCATCTAGCATGGCTGCTCTCTCTATGTGTCTCTTAGATATTAAGAAAGAGATAAAAGGAGAAGATGATATAGACATAAACTTAGCGTCTCATATTGCCAGATTGGGCAGTGGAAGTGCAGCTCGGTCTGTATATCCAGAGATATCAGTCTGGGGCATGACTAATTACGTCTCTGATAGTAGCCATGATCATGCAATCGAATATACAGAAGGTATTGACCCCGTTTTTAAAACTTTTCATGATGACATTCTTATTGTCTCAGCGGAAGAAAAATCTGTTAGCTCACGAGCTGGGCATGCTCTAATGGAAAACAACCCTTATGCTACCGCAAGGTTCCAACAAGCTGATGATCATCTTGGACAGATTATAAAGTCTATGCAAGAGGGTGACTTGAGCACATTTGGACTTATAGTGGAAAAAGAAGCGCTAACTCTACATGCTCTTATGATGGCTTCAGAACCACCATATATCCTACTTGAACCCAATACTATTAACATCATACGAGAGATACAGAAATTCAGATCAGATAATAATGTTCCTGTCTATTTTACTCTAGATGCAGGTCCTAATATACACATGCTCTATCCAGCCGCATATAAAGAACAAGTTTCTGAACTAAAGACAGCTCTAAGAAGCTATTGTGTAGATGGAAAAATTATAGAAGATCAGGTCGGACAAGGACCAACTAAATTATAAATATGAAAACGAAATTATTGACGATACTTTTATTCTTAGGCATCGTAAAACCATCGATATCACAAGTCAACGAAGACCCAGGCATTGTTAATCCTGACTTCAAAAAGACTGTAGACTCATATCTAAAATTTAGTGTGCCGACGACGACCGTCAGTATCCTGTCATCACTTGATAGACCTCACGTGATTCTTGATGCGAGAGAACGTGAAGAATATGATGTAAGTCATATCCCTAATGCCCTTTACTTTGGTTATAAAAAACCACAGTACGACATCCTCGATGATGTTGATAAAGATGAGATTCTCATCATCTATTGTTCTATTGGTTACCGAAGCGAAAAACTCGGTGAGAAACTTAAGAAGAAAGGCTACAAAAATGTTCTTAATCTATATGGTAGTATATTCGAATGGGCCAATGAAGGCTACCCTCTCGTAGACAGTAATAATCAACCTACAGATCGCATCCACGGATACAACAAGAAATGGAGTAAGTGGGTGGATAATGATGAGTTAGACGTGACTTATTGAAGTAACTCTTTCTGTCATAATCCTCAATAATGGGGCAGATTTTTACAACAACTCTACTATACTTTCATTAATACCATCCGTCACCCTTTTTGATACACCATTGTCTTTGAATATTGCTAATAATTCATTTCTGTAGGATTGGATTTCCATGACTATTCCTTTTGGATTTTTTACCGTGTAAGCCTCAGCTAATTTTTGTACATCTTTAAAAGATATGTCACTTCTTTTGCTGTTGATAGAAAGTGCTCTTTTAGTCTTCTTAAAATTAAGTAATGGATTGGTTGCAAAAGTAATATCGTAGACTGGAGCCAACTCCCATCGATCTTTCTCTTTACTGAAAATGAAAGAATGATTTTTTAAGTGATCGTCTGTATTCCCATAGATGATGTTAAAAATCATCCGCTTATATAATTCCTCTATTTGTGCATGTGGGATTTTTAAAAACGAACAAAGTTTAAATAGATTCTCATAAGAAGAAACATCAGCATTTTTGTAATCCCAACCAGTCATTCCAGAAGCAGTCAATACATGCATTTTTTCTCCATCTTGACGATCATATCTTAAGGTTGCAAAATGCTTGTTGTCTATAAGCTTAGACTCCATCATTCTGATCCCAGATTTTTTAATAATTTGGTAATAACAGTATTCCACGAGTTCTCTGTGATAGTTATTGTCCTCATCAATATCAAGCTTTACCAAGTAATGATCATAATCATCCGATATCTCTAAATCACCAGGAATAACTTCACCAGATTCTTTATGTTCTGATATTAATATTTTAGGTCTGGCACCACCTGCTGATGTGCCTATTTTAAAGATATTGATCAGAGCTTGATTATTAAGGTTCGATTGCTTCGTTGTTTGCTTTAGATCTAGAACTTCCTTAAGGATATCAATTATCTCATTGAGGTCTATAGTAGCGTGATCTGGCAACTCGATTACAGGACTGTACTCGATGGCGCCCATACCTCTCTTCCCCACATATGCTAATTGCTCTAATACTGATATCTTTTTCTGCTCCTTACTATCCAACCAAGCTTTGAAGATTATGGACCCAAACCTATCTGGTAATGAATCTGCAAACTGTGGAGGTATTCCTCTAAATGTATCCCCATCAAATTGGCTGAAGAGTTGGACGTGTTCTGTTCTTTTGATGATCCCCGTTTTTGGAAATACATTAAGCCATTCATTACTGCTTAAAAAATTAGGGTTGTACTGAAAAGAAGATCTTGCATGATTATCCTCTATTCCGATCCTTCCGATTTCTCGACCGAAGAGATTGACATTGATGATTTTATTCGCTGCCATTAATACATAGATTTAGTATTAACTACATGCCTTTTAGCTTCGGCAATCTCATCGTGCAACTGTTCGAGCAGGTCCATTTCTTTGATGACTTTAAGGATCGTATCTACAGTGAAGTTTTTCCCATTCTCTAAGTTTTGGATAGTGGTTCTGGATACATCAAGAGATTGGGCTAATTGAGATTGAGAGATACCTCTTTGTTTTCTCATTGCTTTGACGAGTGAGCCAACTTCATTCTTGACATCTTTAATTTCTATTGTATCAAACATATTATGACCATTATATTGTACAATATATATTAAAAATGTAATAAGTGCTTGTTTTAATGGTCAGGATATGGAATAAAATTCAAAATGATCAATATAATAGTCATTAAGAAGTAAAATTTTTTTATTTATTAAAACTATTCATAGTCCGACTTAGTCCAATACTCGCGAAACTGAGGCAGGCCTTACAACACTTATCTATCACTTCTGGTAATCCTTCTTGCTCTTTCTTGGTCCACTTACCCAGTACGTAATCAACTTGTCTTCCCTTACTGAAGTTATCCCCAATTCCTACTCTCAATCTTGGATACTTCGTCGTATTGAGTTGATCTGCTATACTCTTAAGACCATTGTGTCCTCCGTCTGCACCCTTAGCTCGCATACGCAGCTTACCAAAATCTATATTAAGATCATCAACGACGATTAGTACATTCTCAAGAGGTATCTTATGCTTAAGCATCCAATGGCGAACTGACTTACCACTGAGGTTCATATAAGTAGATGGTTTCAGTAAGTGAATAAATCGTCCTTTGTGCTTAATCAAGCAAAGGTCACCAAGGGTATCATTCTTGAATTTGCCATCATTCTGATGAGCTAATGCATCTACAACTTCAAAACCGATATTGTGTCTGGTATCATCATAATCAGGGTGCATATTGCCCAACCCTACAATTAAGTACTTCATCTCAGGATCTATTTCTTCTTGTTTAGAAAAGAGTTTTTTAATAAAATCTAACACCGATAGCTTTTTATAACTTTCTATAATAAATCTTATTTTTTTGACATATGCATCGAGCATTATACCAAAATCATATAGGACATTAAGTCCCGTAATTATAACATTATGTTTCCTTTCTGAAATATATTCATAGAATTATCTATCAATATAATATTGGACTCACACCGCCTGTCACACCGCCTCTCTTACCACCTTATATTTATCTATCTATTCGTTCTCAAAATGGACAATCCATTTACCACCATAATCTTGATCTCTACTTATCGATCCTGCTTTCTTCAGACCGTTTATATGTTTTTGTACAGAAGTGGTACTTTTTACTCCTAATTTTGATGCCATCTCTTCATAAGTAACCTTCTCATCACTTAATAATAGCTGAAGGACCTCTATTTGCTTAGATGTAAGGGTGTTATAACTTAGGACTTCTGTAATACTCTTACCACCTGTCTTACCACCTGTCTTACCACCTGTCTTACCACCTGTCACACCGCCTTCCTCTCTTACAACATTAGGTACATGTTTAGGAAAACACATACGCAAGAAGTGATCACTGAAATCAAAACATTTGCGTCCATAAGTCTCCAATATACGAGGTATGCCTATCCCTAAGCTCTCTACCAGCCCTACATCTCTGTACACTCTCATAAGCACTTTGTTACGAGGCGCAGAGTAACCAGTAAAAAATTCTTCTTGACTAAGCCCTGATGGTAGACCACCATAACTCGTTATCTCTATACGATCTGAGAATATCTCAAACTTAGGAAAAGTCTCTGTCGTATAGTCATTATGGATGAAAGCATTACGGACTGCCTCTCTAAGTGCTTCTTGATCCCAAAACCTATAATCATGTCTATCTCCGTCTATAGTAGACATAGTTCTATTCTCTACGTCTATGCGGTTAAGAACCTTCTGAGCTGCGGTAATCATACAGGTATTACCATATTCTTCTGTACTTACAAGAGCTTTCCGATCAGTACTGTCATACACCGCCAGTTTATAAGAAGTTGTATTGATATCCGATAGGAGATAAGCATTATAGTTGTAATCCTGTGTCTCAGTCAGCAATTCTAAGTTGGCAGCAAAATGCTCATTCAAGGGCTTGCCTTGCTCAGCATAATAAATTCTAAGTTGCTCAAAATGTAAGTCTTGCTTATCTGACTTGATCTTATTAAGCGATCGTCTTGTACGACTTTCATAATATTGATCTATCATATGCTGAGGCATGGGTTCTGCAGCAGTAGCTAATCTGTAGTAGCACCCTTTAGGAGTAAGTCCGTACTTCTTTATGTAGTATGGTTTCTCGGGACCACTTGCTATTGTAATATGTATGAGATGTCTATTCTCTTCTTCAATAAGCTTTATATCAAACAAGCCCATAATAGAAGGAGCGATATTAGTCCTAAGAATGTCTTTAATCCTCAAAGCATCCTTGTCAGGATCAGAAAGACCTATAATACTTCCATCATCATCTCTTCCTATGATGATCTTACCACCTGTACCTATATTAAGAAAAGCAACAACCTCTTTCTCAAAGTTAGTTGTCAATTCTCTTTTAAATTCTATGTAGTGGCTTTCTGTCATTTATTCTATACCAATAGTTTAGATATCTATTTCTTCATGCTTAGAAAAGAGTTTCTTAATTAAACCTAACACCGATAGCTGTTTATAATTTTCTACAATAAATCTTAATGTTCGATACATACATCGAGCATCATACAAAAGTCATAAAGAACATTAAGTTCAGCAAATTGGAGTAACATTATGTTTTCCTTCTGAAAAAATTCATATAACTACTCTTATATTCACATCTGTAGATTACAAAGCTATAAAATAAGACATAATGATAATCAGACCTGACATATCAAACTATCCAGAATTCCAACGAAAGTATATTGCTTTAGTTTCTGATGACGTCATGACTTATCTTCAAGATCAGAAGCAAAGATTCTTAGACTATATAGCCAGTGTAGATACTGATCAACTAAATCATCGATATGCAGAAGGCAAATGGTCAGTCAGGGAGGTGATTATGCACATTATAGATACTGAATTAGTTTTCTCCTATAGAACACTTGCAGTAAGTAGAGGAGATAGTCAGAACCTCAACGGATTTGACCAAGATGTATACATAGAGGGGTTTGATTCTTCACATCTCAATCAAGAATATTTATCTCGATTTTTTGCAACAACAAGAGATGCATTCATGTCACTTGCTGAGGGTATGCAGGATTCTGATTGGACTAAGATTGGGCAAATGAGTAACTACAATATGATTCTAAGTGCAATGCCTTATATGATAGCAGGACATCTTGAGCATCATCTCAACATCCTGAAGGAAAGATATTAAGAAATAGAATTTTGAAATTGTATCCTTCAGATATCATTAATTTCTTAGGTCACCTGAGCATAAGAAGAATTACGAATGTCGTTAAGCTCTTCATGTCTTATCATATCACAAGGATTCTAAGAAGACCTATACAGTGGGGTGTGCCTATGACAATCTCTATAGAACCAACGACAGCTTGTAACCTTAGATGTCCTGAGTGCCCTAGTGGACTAAGATCATTTTCTAGAGATACGGGAAACTTAAAAACAGATTTTTTCAGAAAGACAATAGATCAGATATCAGATCGTCTACTCTATCTCATTTTCTATTTTCAGGGAGAGCCATATATTAACCCAAAATTTTTAGAGATGGTCAGATATGCTAACGACAAAGGGCTCTACACCATCACCTCTACTAATGGGCACTTCCTCGATGATGATACATGCAAGAAAACAATAGAATCTGGACTAGACAGAATAATCATATCTATAGATGGCACCACTCAAGAAACGTATGAAAGTTACAGGATAGGAGGAAACTTAGAAAAGGTTAAACAAGGCGCTACAAATCTTGTACAATGGAAAAAAACATTAAAGTCTAAAACACCACATATTATCTTTCAGTTCTTAGTTGTTAAGCCAAACGAACACCAGATCAATGACGTCTATCAATTAGCTGAGGAGATAGGCGTAGATGAAGTTAAACTGAAGACTGCTCAGATATATGATTATAAAAATGGCAATGAGCTCATACCTACTATAGATAAGTACTCACGGTACAAAAAAGAAGTGACAGGTCAGTATAGTATTAAAAACGAACTGCTGAATCACTGTTGGAAATTATGGCACGCTTGTGTCATTACCTGGGATGGATTAGTTGTCCCATGCTGTTTTGACAAGGATGCGACTCATCAGATGGGCAAATTACAAGAATCCTCATTTCAAGATATATGGCAGAATCGTAATTATTCGAAGTTTAGACAATCAATACTTAAGGGAAGAGACACAATTGATATTTGCAATAATTGTACAGAAGGTTGCAAGGTGTGGAGTTAAGTCAACCAATCATCTGAAAATCAGTTTATTTTTATTTAACTTTGATTGTCACGATTTATTAGAGAATATTTTCCAGGATTTTAATTTTTTCAGTCAATCTCATCGTTATTCGGTGACTTTGGTATAGTTTTTTAACGAATATAACTTTGTTAATACAAGACACGTATGCACCATAAAACGATAATACAAGGAAGAATAGAATTTGGCAACGAAAAAACATTTGAGAAAGCGACTCGAATGTATAAGACTCGATGCGAAAATTACTATAAGAATGATGTATTATTCGAACTGGAAGAAATATTCTTTGAAGAAGATTTTCATCTCTCTATCCCAAGATATGTAAAGCAAGTCTATGACAAAGCCTATAAAAATACAGCGGCTCTACTAGAGTACATTGTGCAGTTTGGGATATCTGGAGAACTCAATATGTGGTTACTAGATGAAGGTAAAATATTGCATGCAAGTAAAATGGAGCCTGATAGTGACAAAGTCGCCGTACAATCATTTATCAGAGGTAAGAACTTATCAGACGAAAAAGGTAAAGAAGAAGAGGCCATTACAGCGTTGACGAAAGCTATAGAAAAATACAACAGACATGCTCAAGCTTATGAAAGAAGAGCTAAAGTCAATTTTATTCTCAAAAGAGAGCATGACGCTATTAGAGATTATAATAAGAGCTTAGCATTAGATCCTGATAATCCTTACGCTTATTTCGGATTAGCTGAAGTACAAATAAAAAAAGAAGAATTTGCTGAAGCTGCAGACTCATTAGGATTAGCGATCAAGAAGTCGGTAGCATTGCAAGACATTCACTGGAGATCAAGAAAGTTAAAGGGGAAAATCCATAACCTGATCGGTGAATACGAAAAAGCAAAGTTTGAATTAAAATTATTTACAAAAAGAAAGTTTCCTGAAGATCATCCTAATAATAAATTAAAAGGCGAAGCTTTTTTCGATTACGGGATTACATTGATGGAACTGGAAGAATATGACGAGGCTGTGGCTGCTTTCGAATCAGCTCTGGACTTTGATGCTGCTAACGGTAAAAAAGTAAATCCAAAGCGTCTCAGATTCCGAGGAGTGGCTAAGCATAAAGCTGGTAAAAACGGCTTTAAAAAAGACATCAAAGAAGCTGCGGACTTAGGGGATAAAGAAGCCGTTCTATTGCTCAAAAACCTGTCTTAATCCTCACTGGCACACAATACCGACTTGCCTATATTCGTAATTAACTTATCAAAGATAAGATTATGAGATACATCATTTTTTTTCTGCATTTAGTATGTGCTACCTTGTTCTGCGTCCAAGAGTCCCAAGCTCAGCTTGATTCTAAAAGTCAAAAGAAATACAATAAGGCATATGAGTGCCTAATGAAAAAAAATGATCTTAAGTATCTCACTAAGATCCAAGAAATTATGGATGTCTATCCAGATTACATCGATGGTCATAAAGATCTCGCAATGTATTATCTGAAAAGTGACCAAAAAGATAAGGCATATCCTCACCTAATGATATTAGCTGACCAAGACAGTAAACTCAATCCAAGAGTAGGAGGAGAATTAATCGATATATATGAAGAAAGAAAAGAGTTTGATAAAGCTATAAGTACGGCCAAAAAATTAATGGCTGATAATAAACTGAGAGAAGATAGTAAAGCACGACTCTATAGAAGGATAGAGGAGTTTGAATTTAGAAAAAATGCTTATGCCAATCCTGTACCCTTCTCTCCAGAAAAAATAGATTCTACTATCAATACCTCTAACTCAGAATATCTTCCGGCATTTAATGCAGATGGATCTACCATGATATATACTACGAGAAACACCAGTGGAAATAACATACAGGAGGATCTCTACATATCGACACAACAAGAGGATGGAAGCTACACACAAGGTATCGTAATAGAAGAATTACAAACTGAAGAAAATGAAGGTGCTCATACGTTTTCTAAAGATGGTACCATACTTATATTTACAGCATGTGACAGAAGGGATTCGCAGGGTGGATGTGATTTATATATCAGTTTCTTAAAGGCCAATGGCTGGTCTGAACCTCGCAATCTTGGTCCGACTATTAACTCTCGATACTGGGATTCTCAACCTTGTCTGTCAGCAGATAACAAGACACTATACTTTGCAAGTAAAAGGCCTAAAGGGCACGGAGATAACGACATATGGATGAGTCAACTAAAGAGTATAGGAGGCTGGGGAGAACCTGTCAATCTGGGACCCGTAATCAATACTTCTGGTAATGAACAAAGTCCTTATTTTCATCCAGATAATACGACGCTGTATTTTGAATCTGATGGCCACATCGGCATGGGAGGCGGTGACCTCTTCGTCACCAGAAAGACAACTGATGGTTGGTCTGAACCTCAAAACTTAGGATATCCTATTAATAACGACTTGCATCAAGGTGCTCTTTTTGTAGACGTTAATGGCAACAATGCCTACTATGCTTCAGAAGATACCTCAGCCAATATAACTCATTTAGACATATACAAATTTGAGTTACCAGATGAGGTAAAGCCTTTAGCCAATACATATTTTAAACTCAGTGTAATAGATGCTGTCACAAAAAAACCAGTCATTGCACTAGTAGAATTAAGAAATCTGAATAGTGGTAATGTCAGCGTACAAAGAACAAACCAAAATGGTAGTTCTATGTCAACTTTAGTCCCTGGTAACTTTGCAGTGACAGTTAATAAGGAAGGATATGTTTTTCACTCAGAGAATATTAACATCATTGCTCCTGAAGGAGGTGACGATCTCAAACCACAATCCTTCTCTATAGAATTATATCCTATTGTCATAGAAGAAGTGAAAAAATCGGAACCTATAATTTTAGAAAATATTTTCTTTGAATCAGGATCAGCTACCCTATTAGAATCATCTAATTATGAGATAGACAAACTCTATCAGCTATTGTCTAAAAATGAAAATCTAAAAATAGCGATTATCGGACATACGGATAACGTTGGTTCTGATTCTGACAATATGAGATTGTCTGACTCAAGAGCCAAGGCGGTATATGATGTTCTCATAGATAAAGGCATAGACGCTTCTCGTTTGTCTCATAAAGGAATGGGTGAGACTAAACCTATTGCTGATAATTCTACACCTGAAGGACAACGTACTAACCGTAGAACGGAATTTATAATCATCCCCTAAGTAAGCTATGGCGAGAAAGAAGAAAGTATATCCTGATGTTACTATCACAGGAATAGCAGATAAAGGTATGGCAGTCGGTAGAGATCCAGAAGGAGTCGTCTACTTCGTACAAGGTGCTGTACCTGGTGATGTAGTAGACGTACTCGTACTGAGGAAGAAGTCTTCATTTAGAAAAGGGATAGTTAAAAGTTTTAAAAAGTATTCCGAAGAAAGGGTCCAACCCTTCTGTAAGCACTTCAGTATGTGTGGTGGATGCAAGTGGCAAGATCTCAGTTATGAATCACAATTAAAGTATAAAGAAAAAGTAGTTACGGATGCATTTAGCAGGCTGGCTCATATAAGCGTAAAAGATATAAGGCCTATCATAGGCTGTACAGAAACAGAGCACTACCGAAACAAAATGGAATACACTTTCTCATCAAGAAGATGGGTATCCCAAGAAGAGTTAGATAATCAAGAAGAGGTTGACTTTGGGCAAGCGGTCGGATTTTTCAAAGCAGGACAGTTTGATAAAATTGTACCCATTACTGAATGTCATCTTCAAGAAGATCTAACTAATCAGATAAGAAACTTCATTAATGAAGTCGCTCAGAAAGAACAGTGGACATACTATAATATTAAAGAACATCATGGCTTCTTAAGAAACTTACGAATCAGAAATGCAACTACTGGAGAATGGATGGTGATCGTTGTATTTGCAGAAAATAACGAAGACGATATAGAAAAATTGATGTCCATGATAGACAAGAAGTTTCCAGAGATAACTTCACTATCTTATATCATCAACAAAAAATTCAATGATACAATTAATGACCAGACCGTCATTCCGTATTCCGGAATAAACCATATAAATGAAAATTTAGGTCATATAAAATATCAAATAGGACCGAAGTCATTTTTTCAGACGAATACACATCAAGCTAAACGACTGTATGATCAGATCGTAGAGATAGGCCAATTTAATCCAACTGACATTGTATATGATCTCTATACCGGATTAGGCAGTATTGCACTATATGTTGCGGATAAATGTCAAAAGGTTATCGGTATCGAAGAGATAAAAGAAGCAATAGATGATGCAGAATTAAATAAAGAAATTAATAACATAACAAATGCCTTCTTTGAGGTGGGAGACGTTAAGGATCAGTTTAATGGACACTTCATATCTAAGTATGGTAATCCAGATGTAATCATTGTAGATCCTCCGAGGCCTGGATTACATGCCGATGTTGTACAAACGATATCAGATTCTAATGTGCCTAAGATCGTATATGTCAGTTGCAATCCATCTACTCAAGCTAGAGACATCAGCTTACTGGCAGAAAAATATAAGGTCAATGTCATACAGCCAGTTGATATGTTTCCTCACACCCATCATATAGAAAATATTGCTTTACTTACGATAAAATAATATGGAAGAAATAAAGTCTACCGAGAAACTCTTTCTTATAGAACAAAGTATCAAAAAGTTTATGCCTATTATAAATAAGGCTGCCGATGCGATGAGAGAAAGTGGTATGAGTCAATATCCTATTTTTATAATGCACAAACAGGTCATCTCGTTAGGACTATCATTGATAGAAAGAAGTTCTAATTCTGAGTGGGCTGTTAATGTATCTAACTTAGAGGAGTTTGTCAGTAAGCAGTTGATTTTTGATAAAAAGGTTGAGGAATTCAAAAAAACTTATAAAGACCCTAAAGCATACAATTGCTTTTTTGTCCTAAGTGACTTAGGTGCTCAGTTCTTATTCTTAGCGAAGTGATTAAGTGAGAAGTAGTATCTATTTAACTACGAGTTGCTCTGCAAAGACCATATCATTATAAGGAATGATCGTATCGTAACCTTTCTTAGAGAAGTAAGATTGGGCATAATCGGCACCATCATTAGTAGCTGCCATAATAAAATCACCACCCCATGCGCCTAATGATTTTATACCTCCATTAAAGTCTGCAAAACTGCTTTCCTTAATAGGTGTAAGACCAAGATGTTCAGCGACAACACTTTCGTGCTCTGTGATAAGTGTAATAAATTTAGATAAGCTGCTGCAAGAAATTATACTTTCTGTAATCTTAGTTAATTTCTTAGCCATAGTTTTCTTCTTCTTAGCATTATCAAGATAGTACTTGATAGCATCTTCAGAAGACTGCTTCTTATTGAGAAAGACAAAGAATAGCTTATCAGAAAAGGCAGGCATATAGTCTATCGGCGTATAATTAATCGTATCGCCATCTAGTTGATATGTTATAGGATCTTCAGAACCTGCACACGCGACATCATATCCTGAGCCATTAGAGACATTGAAATGTAATAATAGTGGATTAACATCAGCCCATTGAGCTACGAGATATGTCAATGTAGAACTTGATCCTAAACCCCAATCTTTATTAAATTCTAATGTGGTCTTAACATCAAAGCCGTTCCATTTAGACAAAAACTCTGAATTAAGTCTAACGGCACCTTTTAATAATTTTTGTAAATAGGCGGATTTTTTTTCGTCAGTCGTCTTAACAGATGAGAAATCCATGATAGATATCTGTGCTGAGAACCACTCATCACCATTTATATCGTAGCTTTTCCAGTATAGATCAGATTTTCGAGTCAACTTCACTTTCATAGTTTGTCCATACTTAGTTGGTATAGCCAGAGCTAAGGCTCCATCGAGTACAGCATACTCTGAAGTCAATAGAAGTTTCCCGTGTCCGTAGTGATCTTTGATTGGTAGTCCGTTTGATCGAAAAAAAACAATGATCTGCAAAAATATACAACTAGTCTTACAAATTATAGAATTACAAATTATATTAACCCCTAATATTATATTATTTAACCACTTATCTGCAAGTAGAAGGGTCTTCCATTACTTGGACTGAACATAAGACCAATCAACAATTAAATCTTTTTACTTAAGCTAGCGACATAGATTCCTAAGTACCAAACGTATGTTTTATCAACCATAGATGAGATTTCATCAGGAATAAAGCTGGGTCTATGATCGTAAAATCATATAATTAAGCCATCTATATATATAATGGTGTCTATTTATTTCTTAAATGAGGTGGACTGGGACGTTCTATACCTATCAGATTAAAGAAATCACCCCAGCCTTAATTTGTTTAGGAATTCTCTTACTGCGCTAAAAGACACCAACTCATCAGCGAAGTGTTCTAATGCAGCTACTTCCTCATCCTTTGAGGCTTTAAGCTGATTGAGAATATTCTGTAAATGCATCTTCATGTGGCCTTGCTGAATCCCAGTTGTCACAAGGGATCTTAATGCAGAAAAATTTTGTGCTAAGCCTGCAGTCGCTATGACACTCATTAATTCTCTTGCATTAGGATTACCTAATAGTTCTAATGATCTCTTGGCTATAGGATGGAGTGATGTCAGTCCTCCTACAGTACCTACAGCAAGAGGGAGGTCTATCCAAAACTTAAAATAATTATCCTTAACCTCACAATGACTAAGACTACTATATTCTCCATTACGTGATGCATATGTATGCCCACAAGCTTCTATAGCTCTAAAGTCATTACCCGTAGCAATGACGACGGCATCTATACCGTTATATATACCTTTATTATGCGTAGTCGCTCTGTATGGATCTATTTCTGCAATCTTAACTGCCATATAAAACTTAGCTGCAAAGTCCTCTGCCGTCATACCATGAGGAAACTTACCTAAGGTATCAACAGGACACTCTACAGATGCTCTTACTATACAATCTGGTGTATAATTAGAGAGAATGCTCATAATGATATCTATCTTTTTTTCATCACCTGAAAATTGATCAGTATACTGAAAATATGATTTTAGAGACTTAGAGAATTGCTCCAGACACGTATTAATAAAGTTAGCACCCATCGAGTCACATGTCTCAAATGATGCCCTAAGTTGATAAAGGCCTTTCTGCTTATCTGTTAAGTCTATCAGCTCCACATCCATAATGCCTCCGCCTCGCTTGACCATACTCTCCGTAAAAACAAAGCACTCCTCTATTAGAATTTGTTTGATATCCGTAAAGTGATACGCCAACTTTTGCGGATCCCCGTGCCATATAAAATGTACTTGACCTAACTTAACCGTCGATATAACCTCTGTCTTAAATCCCCCTCTGCTCATCCAAAACTTAGCTGCTGCAGAAGCTGCGGCGACAACCGAGCTCTCTTCTATGACCATGGGTATACAATACGTTTCTCCATTGATAACAAAGTTAGGTGCCACTCCGAATGGCATAGGAAAATTACTGATTGTATTCTCACTAAAGTTATCTAAGATCTTTTGTTGCTCTTCATTACTATGCCAGTAACTTTGTAATTCGCTTATGACATTTTCTGGATCTTTGAAGAAATTCTCCACCATCCATTTAATCTTGCCCCGCTTACTGAGCTTAGAGAATCCACTTATGGTCTTTTTATCTTTCATAATTAGATTAAGACTTTATTTGTAAGAATGCTTTTGACATTTTCAGACCTTCAATTTGATTAGTCACATATTGCCTAAGTGCATCTATATCGAGAGCATACTTTAAGAAGCTCGATGCTTGGGCATATACTGAGTTCATCTGACATTTCTCCATCAGGTAATAGCCATCAAGAAAGTCTTTAATACCTCCTGAAATAATAATTTTTTTGGCTTTTATATCTATACTTCCTTCTGCCTTAATAGCATTTATAATATCTATCATCTCGGCGCAAGTATGTCCTATATTACATATGTTTTTAAAACTCTGATGCATCACTTCATCAGAACGTAATAATTCTAACATAGAAAAATTAGTCCCTCCAAAACCAGCAAGATCAAGTGCTTCAATCGGCAATTCTAAGAGGGCCTTTAGACTTTTAATTCCGAATCCCTGCCCCACCTCTTTTACAATAATAGGATAGCTTACTGATTCTAATAATCGTATGATCGTATCTAATGCACTTCTCTGATATCT
The DNA here is from genome assembly GCA_964495785.1 of uncultured Saprospiraceae bacterium. Lineage (GTDB taxonomy): Bacteria > Bacteroidota > Bacteroidia > Chitinophagales > Saprospiraceae > RFSX01. The sequence goes on from CAZBXL010000027.1 coordinate 40,458, forward strand.
ATCCCCTTCTGGCTGCAACCATTCTTGCATTGGATTGACATGTACTATTAGTCCGTCAGCATTTAATTTATCTATGAGTTTAGTTATCCTCAGTTCCTCACCTTGGTTTTGGAGTTCCTCTATTTGTGCAACTCCGAGATTGATGAACAAAGGTTGATCTGGCATATATTCTCGCAAGTCAAATTCTGACAATCTTTTATCTTCATACAATAATTGCCTACACGAGCCCAGTCCCATTCCTAAACCAAACTCTCCACATACCTTAGCTAAGTTATGGTTGATCGCTGATGCCTTTTCTGTACCTCCCGTCATACTTGACACCCAGATAGGTACTGACATTGTACGGCCAGCTATTGTCGTAGATGAGAGATCTGCATCGCTAAGGTGAGCCGACAACAACGGCTCATAATAGAATCTGGAATCTGCCTTAGAAGCTGGAATAGATGACCTAAACGCTAAGTCTATGTGATCATTCTTTCGCAAAGCTGCTTGGTTATCCGCTTCTATCTTGATATCATCTTTGATGTTGTTAGCCAACTTATTTAGGTATAAATTAATAGAATAAAAATACTAAAAGCATCTACACAGAGCGTTTTAAACATACTTTTAAGCCCTTAGTTTCTCTGGAACGCCTAAAATATATACTTAGATGATTAAAATATGCTTGTTTGTACTATTATTTCCACTTTATCTATCCTCACAAAATGCAGAATCTGTTAAACTCTATAATAAAGCAATAGAGTTAGCATCTGCTAAAGATTATCCAGGAGCCATAAAATTGTATAGCCAATCTATATCTAAAGATCCTCTGTATGCGCCAGCTTATTATGGCAGGGGCATAGCTAAAATGTCACTGAAGGATTACCCTCAAGCGGCAACAGATTTTGGTAAATCTGCCAAACTGGAACCTGAAAACTCTAAAGCCAATTATTACAAAGGTTATTGTGAGATGCAAAGTAAAGACTATGATACGGCTCTTGTCAGTTTCAGCAGAGCTCTGTCATCAGATCCCGAACTTACTAAAGCTTATTATTATAGAGCCTACATACAAATGGTACAAAAGAACTATGATAAAGCAGCGAGAGACTTTAAAGAAGCTATCAATAAAGGAGAAAATACTACAAAGGCTAATTACAACTTAGGAATCTGCTATAAAAAATTAGATCAGAATGATGCCGCCTACACCTCTTTTAAGAATGCAATAGCTGCTGATTCTAAATATGTGCCAGCATTATATGAGGTGCTAAAAGCTGATTTTGGAGATGAGAAATATACCCAAGTGATTGATCATGCAACAACTATAATTAGTATAGAGCCTGACAATATGGATGCAAGAAAATACAGAGCCGCTTGTTATATGAAAACAGATATGATAAGCGAAGCGAGAGCAGATTACAACAAGCTGGTAGAAGCTAATCCTAAGGATCTAAAATCATGGATCAATAAAGCAGCTCTAAGCATTAATAGTAAAGACTACCCTACTGCCATAAATGATTATTCTGTGTTAATAGAATTAGAACCAGAAAACCTATCCTATTATAAAAACAGATCGATAGCTTACATGCAAACTGAACAGTGGGATTATGCACTTAAGGATCTCAATGATATGATTGTAAAAAGTCCGAATAACGGAGATGCATTCTATAACCGATCTAACGTGCAGCTCCAACTTAAGAAAAATGATCTTGCCTGTGAGGATATGAGACAAGCTGCTAAGTTAGGTTTTGAAAAAGCCTTCGAATATATCCCAGGGTTATGTAATAATTAATCTTGGACTGAAAGAAAAATTAGAAAATCAATCAGATATGCTCGATTGCTAATTTAGACACTTATAGGTAATGGCTATCATAGCCTTCTTTATATCTCATAGCTTTTTTTTATATTACCAAAAAAATAAGCTATGAGATATTTTATTATAGGACTATTCCTTATTTTTTCTTCACAACCGTGTATCAGCCAAGAGAAGAAAGACAAAGACTCCAAAGACAAAAAGAAAACCTATGAAGATATTATTACAGATAAAGCTATATCTACTGAAGGTCTTTTCACTACTCACGAAGTAGAAGGGACTCATTATTTTGAATTATCTAATGATATTCTTGACAAAGAAATTCTTGTTGTTTCCAGAATATCTGGCTTTGTAAAAAATCTAAATTTTGGTGGTGCTGGTGTCAAATCAAAACCTCAACAAGTCATACGCTGGCAAAAAATAGGGAACAAAATAGCTTTACGTTCTGTATCCTATAACAGTGTCGCAAGCTTTGAAGATCCCATCTATGCGTCCGTTGTAAATAACAACTTTGAACCTATCATCATGATGTTTGATATCGAGACGACTGGTGAGAATTCTTCAATTATAAAAGTTGATCCACTGTTTACCGGAGACATCCCAATGATAGGAGCCGTCAATGAAGATCAAATAAAAGAATTTGGAATTAAAGGCGTGGATTCTAAAAGAAGTATTATTACTTCTATGAAAAGCTTCCCGCGGAATGTCGAGATACGGCATATCCTAACCTATAAAGGAGGTGACAAACTGCCGGATAATCAAGTCACTGGAACGATGTCAGTCGAGATGAATCAGTCATTCATACTCTTACCGGATGAACCTATGGAACCTCGATATTATGATGATCGTGTAGGCTACTTTTCAGTCACTCAGACGAACTACAGTCTGGATGATCAGAGAACAGAAAAAGAAAGACTCATCACAAGATGGAGGTTAGAACCCAAAGACATGGAGGCTTATAAAAGAGGAGAACTCGTAGAACCTATTAAGCCTATAGTATATTATATAGATCCTGCTACGCCTACACAGTGGGTTCCATATCTCAAGCAAGGAGTCAATGACTGGCAGAGAGCATTTGAAAAAATTGGATTCAAAAATGCCATCTATGCACTCGAAGCACCCACTAAAGAAGAAAATCCTGACTGGTCACCAGAGGATACAAGATACTCTGTCATAAGATATGTCTCTACAGATATACAGAACGCTATGGGACCACACGTCCATGATCCTCGTACAGGAGAAATATTAGAATCTGATATTATCTGGTATCATAATGTGATGAAGCTTTTACGTAATTGGTTTTTCATACAGACTGCAGCTATTAATCCAGAAGCGAGAGGTGTCAACTTTAAGCAAGAAACAATGGGTAGACTGATACGGTTTGTCTCTGCTCATGAGGTAGGACATACGCTTGGGTTACCACATAACATGGGTGCTAGCGTCGCCTATCCTGTAGACTCATTGAGATCTGTTGCATTTACAAAAAAAATGGGTACAGCTCCCTCTATCATGGACTACGCCAGATTTAATTACATAGCACAACCTGAAGATGGTGATGTCGGACTCATGCCCGACATAGGAACCTATGATGATTGGTCGATATTATACGGATATAAATTATTTCCTGATACGCCAAGCAAAGAAGCAGAAAGGCCGATCCTTAATGAATTAATCAAAAAACATGCAGGCGACCCACTTTACAGATATGGACGTCAGAGAGGTCTACCTTTAGATCCGACGTCACAGACAGAAGACTTAGGAGATGACTCGATGATAGCCAGCGAATATGGTATCAAAAATCTAAAGAGAATAATACCAAATCTTGCAGAGTGGACTTATGAGGAAGAAAAAGATTACACACAGACTGAAGAAATCTATAATCAAGTCTACAATCAATTTAGAAGATATATGGGGCATGTTATCGCTAACGTAGGTGGTGTCATAGAAATCAACACAACTCAAGATCAAAAAAAGGCGACATATACATATGTATCCAAGAGTAAGCAAACGAGGGCCATGCAATTCCTTAATAAGCACATCTTCAACGCCCCCACATGGCTGGTCGATGTCGATCTTACAAGAAGATTTGAAGCTGAAGGAGTCATAGATAGAGTTGCAAATCTGCAGTCAAGTACACTCAATCAATTATTTAATACTGGTCGTATGAATAGACTGATAGAAAACGAAACTGTCAATAAAGCCAATGCTTATTCTCTCTATGGTTTATTTAATGATAGTGAAAGCTATATTTTCAATGACATAGCCGGTGCTGATGCTTACAAAAGAAACTTGCAAAGACTGTATATAGATAAAATGAAATCTATACTAATGTCTGATAATAATGATGTCAATAGAAGTGACATCAAAGCAGCAGCTCGAGGCAGTTTATATTCATTATATAATAAGGTTAAAAAAGCTAAGAAAACTGACTCACTTCAGGCAATGCATCAATTAGATCTTAAAAATAGAATTAAAGAGATTTTAGATATTGACTAAGAATATATGCATAGATGTCAAATTCTGATATTTGTCATCTCTGTTTTTCCAATATCAACTTTACAAATTCATTACGGCACAGAAAAAGACCTCGTCTGAAAAGGGGTCTTAGCTAATCTCACCCCGACCTCAGTCGGGGTTCCCTCATTAGAGAATGACATTTAGTCATTCTCTTCACGCTTTGCGTGAACACTCACTCACCTCCAGGAATCAATTCCTTACAGCACAAAAAAAGACCCTCGTCTTTCGACGAAGGTCTTTTG
>CAZBXL010000028.1:0-44746 GCA_964495785.1 uncultured Saprospiraceae bacterium
AATTATCTACTTGTCCTTGATTAAAAACTTCTAAATCAAAACAAACCATATCGCCCTCTGCGATAGGTGTTGCTTGAGTAGTAGATACTGTTTTTCTAATTGCTAAATCACTCCATAATGTCAGACAGTCTACGGATTCAAAATCTACATCAACTGTACTAATAGTGGACAACATAGTTGCTTGAGCTGTATTGATATCTATCTGAAAGAAAGCATTTCCTCCCGCGTTACCAGTAGTACCAAAAAGTTGCTGTAGGTGATTAAAACCTAAACCTTCCATATCATTAACACTTAAAGGACCTATAGTGGTAGCCATACCAGTATTAATATCATAATATGTCAATACGTCATTTAATCCAGATGAATTTTGTATCATATATATTCTACCTGAGAAAGGATCATATGCGATATCATCTATATCGTATAGGTCAGCGCCTGTTACTGGATCTTGTACAGGGTCAATAGCAACATAATCTTCACCGGGACCAAACATATCAGTAATAACTGAACAAGTTGCTATGTCTATGGCAAAGAGAATATCTCTAGCAGTACCTCCATTTCTTCTATCGGAAGCCCATAGAATACCGGATGAAGGATCATAAGAGAGACCATCAACATCTATGATGTTATGGACGTTGCCCAATACACCATTATTATCAATATCTCCTGTAACCTCACCAAGAGTAGTTTTTGGTGTAAACTTACCTGTTGCAATATCTAAGGTCCCTAAGATATCTCTATTTGTTGCATAGAGAACATCCGTAAATGGGTCATAAGCAATGGCCTCAATATTATCTGTACATGTCTTACCAGTAGGGCCGGCTAACGCCCAAGTATCTGTAACTGGATCATAAATATACAGTTCATTATCTGCGCCATTCTCTGAAACCGCGTAACAGGTTGCAGTCTGTCCGATTAACAATGAAGATGTCATCAATAGACAACACGTAAAAAACAAAGTAAATACTTTCATTAGGATTTTTTTCTGAATAAAGAAGTACTTACTGTAAAAGGGATATAGATTGTATTACAACAGGTTGATGGGGGTTTATACTGTTTAAATCAACTATTAAAAAAGCAAATCTACTAAAAACATATTATAAAAATATATAATATGTAAAAAATTGATTGTTAAAATTTAAAAGCACGTACATTAGGCACGTTCAAGGCTGTTAATATGTCATAAAATTAATAAAGGAGATGCCTGTGGCATCTCCTTTATTAATTACTTTCTTATTATAATATTTCTATTGCTTAAGTATTATTAATTTTTTAAAGACTACTTCCTGATCTAAGTTAATTTTTACACTATACATACCATCTGGCACATCTGTTACATTAACATAGAATAAGTTTTTGCCAGCTCTAATTGATTGATCAGCTAGTAAGTTAGACTTGATTAACTTACCTAAGTTATCATATAATTGAATATCAAAATTCTCAATGTATTGGTCAGAATCTACTGATACAACTAATTCTTCGACTACTGGATTTGGATACAATACAACCTTATCAGCCAGCCTATCAGATACTTCAATAGAAATAACTTTAGAAACTTCTACATCACCATTGATATCTTTTTGGATAATTCTGTAGTAATAAATACCAGACTCGACTACATCATAATCTTTATAATTGTATTGATTCTCACCACTTGTTTCAGAAGTACTGGATAAGACCTTAGATATCTCTGAGAAGTTTGTTATGTCTCCAAAAGATCTCTCTATTGAAAAATGGCTGATCTCTGTATCACTCTTTACTATCCAGTCTAAGTTATTGTAAGTATCTACATGTTCTCCTGTAAACTGACTCCACTCTATAGAGAGTACTTTGTAAGTAAGTCCTGCATCAATATGTGGTACGTGTGTTCCAGGATTTATTGGATAGAACTTCGTAGTATTAGCACCATTAGAACCATCTACATCAGAATCTAAAGCTTCATCACTACCCATGTTAGCTTGTGTAAATTGATATCCATCTGGAGACTCAAACTTTAAATACATATTACTCTTAGTCAAGTAGTCAAGCATATAATTTCCTTCATCATCTGAGACTGCAGTAGCAACTTCTTCTCCGCTATCATTAATAGCTCTTACTATAACGCCTTCTAAACCACGTTCGTTAGATTCTCTCATACCGTTACCGTTATCATCTAACCATACAAAATCACCTATCGTACCCATTGTATAAAATCCTGCACCTATATCACATCTATCCTGACCACTTACTACTGTAAAGTTATCGGTCGTACCCGAACCAAACATTCCCGTGACATCACTATCCGTATTTTCATTTATACCAAAGTTAGGTACTACAGGGACCAACTGTAAGGGTGGGTTAACAAACCTAAGATAATACGTCCCAGGAGAAACACAGAACTTATAATATCCATCGTCAGATGGTGTTCCTGGCTTATGACCTGTATAATCTACATCCCATAGCACGTAGCTACCATTTGCATCTTGTCTAAATAATTCTACTCTTATACCGTTTATACCATTTTCATTAGGGTCAAGAAGATCGTTCTCGTTGTAATCAAGCCAAACAACTTCTCCTATAGAAATACATTCATTTATACCTAAATCTACGGTCACATCATTCTCACCAGCTCCAAGGTTAATAATAGCAGTTGTACCTGGACCGTTAGAATTATCTAAGTCACTATCTGCTGTATCATCACCTCCTTGATTAGGGAATGTATTAGCAAAACCTGCCGGAAATTCTAATTCTATATAGTAGTTACCAGGAGGTACATTTTCAAATAAATAATTACCGCCACCATCTGTAACTTGAGTATCAACAATAAAACCATTGATATTAAATAAATTAATTCTCACACCAGGGAAACCAACTTCTCCAAAATCTTGTACACCGTTACCATTGGTATCTTCAAAGACAAAATCACCGATGCTCCCATTAACTAAGACGTCCACACTTGCATTAGATTCGTCATCATCTGGGGCACCATCTGACAAGTCATCCGTATCAGATCCTGAATCTGGATCACTATCTACATCATCTCCATCATCTGCCGTTATCTCAGCTATATTTCCAACAGGTCCTCCTGAGTACTGTGGATCTATCTGAAAAGTAAGATTAAGAGTCTCGCTATCTCCAGGTGCTAATGTTGCAACCTGATAGAGTCCTACTCCTATATTCGTAATATTTTGATTAGCTCCGCTATCGTCGCTTTGGAATAATAATGACGTTGTCGGCGTATCTCTAAACTCTATATTGCTCGCTGGCAACGTTCCATCATTAGATATAGTAATAGCATAATCTACTGTGCTTCCTATACCGTAAGGTCCGCTACTTGTTACGACCTTGACCATTGATAAGTCATAAGTTTGTTCTATAGTCAGAGTAACTTCATCCTCATCATCGTCATCAATACCATCATCTAGGTCGTCTGCTTCAGGTCCTACATTAGGATCACTGTCTATATCATTACCATCATCAGCTGTAATTCTTATGTTATTGACTACAGAAGTACCCGTATAATCTTGTTCTACTTGGTACACTACCGTGATAGTTTCAGAACTACCACCAGATAAACCACCTACAACCCATACACCTTGAGATGTCTCAGTTACATTATTTGTAAATGAACTGCTGACATATACCAGACCCGTATTAGGAAGATCAGATACTTCTATATTATTGGCATCAACAGTTCCATCATTATTAACGGCTATATCAAATGTGATGTTATCACCTGCTCTGTATGGTCCAGCTGTAACGACATTTTTATTTACAGATAAATCATAATTAAGATCTAAAGTTACTGTTGCTTTGTCTTCATCATCATCTTCTACTCCATCATTTAGATCGTCAATACCTGGTCCTGAGTCTGGATCACTATCAATATCCGTTCCTCCAGTAGCTGCAATTATTTCTGCATCAGTCGTCACGGACATACCCGTAAAGTTAGTATCGATACTATATGTCACTTCTATTGTCTGAGACGTCATAGAAGGAAGATTAGGCAATGTCCAACTTGTAACACCTGCAACTGTACCGTTAGATAATGACGGTGCACTACTGGACACAAAAGTTAATCCTGGTCCTGGTGTATCTGTAAAAGTAACATCTGTTGCATCAAGAGAACCTTGATTAGAAACAGTAATACTAAAAGTCACCTGGTCACCTAATACGGCAACTGTTGGTCCTACTACATCTTCAGTTAATGCTAAGTCAAAGACTTGTCCGATATTAACTTCTATTGAATCCTCATCGTCGTCTGGAAGACCATCATCAAGATCATCTACTGTATCATCTGAATCTGGGTCACTATCTACATCATCTCCATCATCTGCTGTTATCTCTACACTGTTAGATAATGAAGTGCCCATAAATGTAGCATCAATCTGGAATGTCACTTCTATTGTCTCTTGAGTTTGTGCTGCTATATTAGATACTAACCATACTCCTGGAGTAGTCTCTGTCACATTACTATTAGTAGTAGCGTTACTACTTACATAAGTAAGGCCAGCTGGCGGATTATCAGTTATTTCGATACCAGAAGCATCGAGTGTACCATCGTTAGATAAAGTCAACTCGTATGTTATTGTTCCGTTAGGAAAATATGGTCCTGTCGATATTACATTTTTTGTTAAAGCGAGATCGTAAACTTGACCAATCATCACCATAACTGTACCCTCATCATCATCTTCTACACCATCAGCTAAGTCATCTGAATTAAAGCTTGAATCTGGATCACTATCTACATCATCACCATCATCAATCGTTATCTCTGCGCTATTATTAAGGATCATTCCCATGAATGCAGGATCAATCTGATATGTCACATTAATTATAGAATTCTCTCCTGGAGAAAGAGTACCAAGTACCCATCCTCCGTTAACTGTAGCTGTTACATTAGGATCAGTGCCAGAGTCATCACTTACATATATCAATCCTGGAGGTGCCACATTAAGTACCTCTATATTGTTACCTACTAAAGATCCCTCATTTGTGACCTCTATTTGGAATGTTACGTTATCACCTGAAGACAATGGTCCCATCGTTGTGCTTACAATATCTAAGGCTAAGTCATAATTCTGACCTACATTAGTAGTTACGCTATCTTCATCATCATCTGGCAGACCATCATCAAGATCATCAATTGTGTCATCTGAATCTGGGTCACTATCTCTATCATCACCGTTATCAGATGTTATCTGAGCTGTATTAGTAATAGATGTACCCATGAAAGTCATATCTATTGTATAAGTCAAACTGATCGTTTCGGACCCATTAACAGGTACCGAAGCTATAGTATAACTTCCTGGAGTATTCTCTGTAATATTAGCATTAGCCCCTGCATTGCTGGATACAAAAGTTATCCCTGCTGGAGCCACATCTTCTATATCTATGTTAACCCCTTCTAAGTCACCATCATTGGTCACGACGATATCATAAGTTAGTGTACTTCCTGGCATATATGGGCCAGTACTCGTCACAGTTTTTGAAAGTGATAGATCAAATTCAAAACACGGATCAACCTCAATGCTTGTTGTAGCAGAAGATGGACATCCGTCTGCATCAGTAAATGTATACGTTATATCATATGTTCCGACATCTGCCATAGTTGGATTAAAAGATGCCGTACCATCATTATTATTAGTTAAGCCAGCAGTTGCTGTAGTTGTAAAAACACCCATCGTCATACCCGCAGTAGGTGCTGGTGTACCTGTAAATGTAACTGCATCGTCAGCTACACAAACAAAAGTACTTCCACTAACTTCGACAGTTGTAGGAGTAGCTACTGTAACTACAAATCCTTCATTAGGCCTACAGTAATCTCCTGCAGGGGTAGGATGTGCTACAATGTATACGTAGTAAGTACCTGGCGTAGTCGGTAGATTATCCAAACTTAGGGTCGCAGATCCTCCGACGGTCTCTACTGAATCTATTTTTATACCATTGCTATACACAATAGTAGAATCTGTAGCCAATGTAGGAAGGTATACGAGAGCTAATGAATCTGTCTCAGTAGAAGCAGTTACAGTCGATGCAGTATCTCCTGGACAAATTGTCTCATCATCTGGAGTCGCAGTAATCGTAGGACAACAGAAAACTGATTCTTGGCAGCCTTTCACAACATCTACATCACCAAACACACTCTTAAGCTGAGTACTAAAGTCTCTTCCTATATCTAAAATAACAGAGTTAGCACTGTTACCACCTGTTACCGGTAAATACTGAATTCCATATATACAACCGAAGGTATTACAATTGGCTCCTCTAAGTGCATCAGCGGTAGACACTATGAATTGATCATCTTGAATAGCACATTGGTCAGCATCGAATCCTGAATTAGCAAAATCAACACCTCCTCTGGCATTAAGACCTTCAGAAACTTCTCCTACTTCATGTACTAAATTTGTATTTCCAGCTGGCACATTAGTATCCAATGTCCAATTAGCTGATGTACCAGTATATAGTAATACTCTCGATTCGTGGGGTTTTGAAGCAGAAGCATCTGTATCAAACCCAACCTCTGCAAGTAGCATAGACATACCGTCAGTACTGAATGCTATATCCCCTACAGGCATATTATAATTGTCAGGATTTGTAGGTTCTCCATATTCAGATAACCAAGGTTGTTCTAATTCTAACTGATCTGTAGCAGGTAAGAAATCACAAGACCCAGGATCTATGGCTACTGATCTTATTGTATTTTTTATCCCAGACATATTAAAATCAGAATTCCATACTGAATAATAAAGCCTATTATCAGCATAATTATATGTTACAGCAACAACACGTTCTCCGAGAGGTGCATATCCTGCTGAACCATCATCTGGACTAAGAGGATCAAATGAGCTTAGAACCGCTCCATTATCAGGATCTAATCGATATATATTGCCATCTTCTAAATTAGCGACATATAGATTATTACATATAGTATCATATTCTACAGCTGCGGCACCGACACTGCCGGGTAAGGTATTATATTGTGTCACTGCTCCAGTAAATGCGTCTATCTTAGAAACAGTAGGACTTATATTACCAGTGCCGGGTACTAAATCATATAAAGTAGTAACAGCAGTATAAATATTTCTTTCTTGATCAAAAGCTGAACTAAAAACTTCTCCACCAAGATCCGACACTGTCCATTCAAATGGATGAACTGGTAAGAATTGTGAAACATCTGTCCCTACAATCCCATCATTAAAGAAGTCATTGAAAGGTTGAGCTTTCTCTACAGCTAATGTCACTCGACTACCTGGATAGGTAGAACAAGCTACAACCATATCACCCGCTTGAAGAATCCTATCATCACCACTTACATTACAATAAAAATTAGCTGTCTGACATGTTCCATCAGAGTTTCTTACAGTTACTATATAGTCTCCAAAAGGTAGATTATCAAATACATTGCTTGCTTGAAAAGTCGCTCCGTTATCATTAGAATATTCATAAGTACCAGAACCTCCGCTAGCAGAGACGGTAATACTACCCTGATCAAAACATGCATCTACTTTAGCAGTAGTGATTGTTATTGGATCAGGATATACTGTACCTACATTATAACATACAGATATCTCTACAGCATCTACATAAGCCTCTGACCTTCCTGCTAATTCTAAATTAGCAACAGATAGGATTAATCCAAATCGAGAATCATTCAATATCTCTGGCCTGAGCGTCTCTCCCCAAGTTGCATCTGAATAGGTTACAGTTTCAAATCCTCCACCTTCGAGCCATATATTCGGATCTGCGTTGTTAAGAGCACTAAAGTCTAATGTTACGGGATTAAAAAGTCTCACTTCTACATCTGCCGCATCAACACTTGAGTTATTTCTTCTCGTTACATTAAATGATATATCAGTTATCTCAGCATTACATGGAATGTTAAGACCAAAATCTCTGACTAACAAATATCTTGATTGCTTACCTGGGAATACAAAAGTACTCGCTACTAATCCATCAGGTGCACCAGATGCATTACCTGAACCTCCCCACAATGAATCATCTGCATCTCCGAAGAAGAATGAACTTCCTGCAAAATTAGAATCTGTCGTAGAGCCTAAATCATCTTCCAAAATAAATGGATTAAATTTCTCTGAGCTTTCTGCCTTAAAGCTTGCAAATGAGTGATCGTCTGAGGCTGAAAGGTTATTAGTGGGATTAACAAATAAGTAAACCACCAGGATAAGGAGGAGCTTCGTATTTTGCATTAATTTAGCTTTTTGAATACAAGTAAGTACACCTACACAGTCGTGAACATAGAGTTAAGCACGCCTGAGGACTGTAGGCATTTTAATCAGTTTTTGTTTTCTTAATATAATTACACTTACTGTTATTGCTGGGATGCAATGATATTCTCGACAAACATATTAAATAAAATTGTAATATATAAATAATTGACAATAAATATTTACAATCAATAAATACGGGTATATAATAATACTAAAGCCTATGGGCTAAGCTCCCAATTAGTCATGGGACACTAAGATATGATGAGACTTAAGAGACCTCTAAATGCTAAACCCTTAACATCTATGTTACACATATATGACTTTATTGAACTAATGTTTATATCTTGATATTAATTAAGCAAAAAGATGACAACAGATTTAAGAGATATATTTAAAGGGACTGAGAATTTGGATCAAAAATCCTTAGATGCTCTGCTCAGAGCCATAAAAAGCATGTATGACAGCAATTCGTTTGACTACCTGAAATTTAAGCAAGCAGTCAGTTCTTTATCTAAACTTAACATGGACAATGTAACGTCTTACAAATCCGCTTTTATGACGGCTTCTACGATGGGTTTATCTAAAGATAGTCTGCTTAAGTCTGCAAATAAATATATTTATGCTCTGGAAAATGAACGAGAGTCATTTGCGGAAGCTTTACTTTCTCAAAAAGAGATAAAAGTCAATGGAAGAAAAGGAGAAGTAGAAGGCCTCATCAAAAAAATAGAACAACATAAGATTAAGATTAAAGAACTTGAGCGAGAAATGGAGATAATCCAAAATAGAATAGACACTGTAGATCAAGATGTAGAGGCAGCTCAGGTAAAAATAGATAGCACTAAAGAAAAGTTTCTTAAAGCATATGATGTCATCACTCAAGAAATTAAAGATGACATAACTTCGATAAATCAAATACTATAAAACTTTAAAATGGCAAATTACGACAATCCGAATTCTGCGAAAGATAAATCATTCTGGAGTAAACCTGAAGGTAAGACAGGTGCTCTGTTCCTTATAGCACTCGTTGCACTGTTAGGTTGGATAGGTGTTACTTTCGGTGGATTCTTAATTGGTGCATTCGCTACACTATTAGGAAAGGTAGCTATCTTAGGAACATTGGGTATTATCGTCTACATGTTTTTAGATGGCAGAACACGTAATCTATTCTCATATATGTATCAAAGTATCATGAGAAAGATCACGTCAATATTTGTGACAATAGATCCTATGGGAATACTCAAGAACTACATCTCTGATCTCAAGGACAACCTTAAGAAGATGGGTAAGCAAATAGGTAATCTCAAAGGTCAAATGAGAAATCTCAAAACTCAGGTTACAACTAACAATGCTGACATAGATAAGAACCTTGCGATTGCAAGAAAAGCAAAACAACTTGGCAATGAAAAACAAATGGTACTATCAAGCAGAAAAGCTGCAAGACTTAAAGAGACCAATCAAAAGTATGTAGCCCTGCATAGCAAGTTGGCTATTCTATATAGAGTACTTACTAAGATGTACTCTAACTCAGAGATATTATTAGAAGACACAAAAGATCAGGTAAGAGTAAAAGAGCAGGAAAGAAAAGCAATAAGATCGTCACACTCAGCAATGAAGTCTGCAATGAGCATCATAAAAGGAGATCCCGACAAGCGTGCTATGTTTGATCAAGCCATGCAAGGGATAGCAGATGATGTCGCTAATAAAGTAGGCGAAATGGAGAGATTTATGGAGCTTTCATCAGACTTTATGAATTCTATAGACCTACAAGAAGGCATCTTCGAAGAGAAAGGCATGAAGATGTTAGAAGAGTATGAGAAAAAAAGTACACTTCTTCTTCTGGGAGGTTCTGAAGGTACTTCCGACATTCTGGATCTTAATGAACCAAGAAGAGAAAAAGAAGCACAATACAGAACCAATAAGGATGAGGGAACAGATTACTCTAATCTGTTTGATTAATTACATATAGTCCTCTGATTATTGAAAGTCTATAGATCAAGTTTTGTCAGTTATACAAATCTGTGTATAGTCTGTCTTATAGCATGTATGATTGCATGCAAATCTGACGAGACATCCTCTAAGCAAGTTAGATCTCAGGCAACCACAGTATTCAGCGGCAAGACTATGGGCACTACATATCGTGTCGTACATTCTGATACAGTTACAAAAGATCTTGGAGGTGCTATCGACTCTCTGCTCATAGTAATTAATGAGTCAGTTTCTACGTATATTCCTCAGTCTACGATTAGTAGAATAAATAATGATAGTCTATGGGAGAAGTCTATAGTACTCGACAATGGTCAGTATGAAGATTTCTTAAAATATGAAATGCATATTGACTCTCACTTTCTTATTAACTACATCACTTCTGATAGGATATACAGACAAACAGGTGGTAGCTTTGATCCTACAGTAATGCCACTTGTGAATTATTGGGGATTCGGATATACACCTAAGAATGCTGTCAACAATGTAGACTCTACCAGGATAGAATCAATCATGAGGTACGTAGGATTTGACAAGTGGAGTGATCAGATAGATATCAAAAATATGCAGTTCATTAAACCCTATGATGCAAAGCTTGACTTCAGCGCAATTGCAAAAGGATATGCTGTAGACAGAGTAAGTTCACTATTAGAAATAAATGGCGTACACAACTATATCGTTGAGATAGGTGGCGAGGTATTCTGCAAAGGACAAAAAACAAAAAACAAACCGTGGACCATTGCCATTTCTAAGCCACAAATAAATGCCAAAATCAATGACGTACAGATGGCTGTAGAGCTCAATGGTGTAGGTTTAGCATCTTCTGGAAACTATAGAAATTTTCATAAGGTCAATGGTAAAATATATGGTCATGAAATAAATCCGGTTACAGGATTCCCTGAAATGAACGATCTCTTAGGAGTATCTGTAATAGCATCAGAATGTATGTCAGCTGATGCTTACGCCACTGCTTTTATGGTGATGGGACTTAAAGAATCAATGTCTCTTGTAGAAAAACTACCTGATACAGAAGCTGTATTCTTTTTCGCTGCCGATGGACGGAATATTGAAAGTATCTCATCATCAGGGTTTAGCCAATATTTAAAGCAAGGATAACTGATAAGTTTATCTTAAAAAAGTGAATAAATTCCACTATAACTTTAAATATGTCAATTTTTGTGCATCAAGAATTAAGGGATTCTATAATAGTTTATTGAACTTTATAGCTTGAAAAACTTTAGAGGAGAGTGCTTGTATTCCATTAGTCAAGTATAATCCAATTTTATATTAAAAAATATACTCTTGCAATCAATTACAACTTCTACAATCATTAAGTACTTAACGCTATGTTTGTTCTTTGTCTATCAGTTTTCTCAGCTGAGTGCACAAGACCTCACTGTGATCAAAGGTCGAGTTTTTGATGCAACGACTAAAGATCCAATGCCATTTGTTGATCTCATACTCAAGGATACGTATGTGGGTGCTTCCACTGATTTAGACGGCCGATATAGAATAGAAACCAAAAACCCTTCGGACAGTATTATATGCAACTTTATAGGTTATAAGGCTGTGACGCTTCCTATAGAGAAAGAAGCAAGACAAACGATAAACTTTTACTTAGAGCAAGAAGGCGTAAGTATAGAAGCTGTAACTATTACAGAGAAGAAAGGACGCTACAGAAAAAAGAATAATCCTGCAGTGGATCTTATGCGGAATGTCATAGATAATAGAGACAGAAACAGATTAGAATCACAAGAGCATTACAACTATGATAAACATGAGATATTAGAATTAGATCTGAATAATATAACAGAGGAGTTCAAACAGAAAAAGACATTTAAAAACTTTGATTTTCTATGGAATTACTTAGATACATCTGATGTGAACGGGAGAGTGTACCTCCCCTTGTATATCAGAGAAATATTATCCTCAGTACATTATAGAAAAGATCCTGAATCAAAAAAAGAAATACGGGAAGCCATCAAAATGACAGAATTTGATGAAGCATTAGATATGGAAAGCATCACCAATGTCATTGATCTTTTATATCAGGATGTCAATCTCTATGAAAACAACATTAGTCTGTTAGATAATGAATTCTTAAGCCCTATGGCGCCTTGGGCTCTAAACTATTATCGCTTTTATATCTTAGATACTACATTTGTCAATCAGAAGGAAGCGATACATCTTGCTTTCATACCTCGGAATAAAACCTTTATTGGATTTACAGGTGATGTCTATATATCTAATGATGGAAGATATACCTTACTGAAAGCTATACTCGGTATAACGAAGGACATTAGTATGAACTTTGTCAGAGACATAAAGATCGTGCAGGAGTTCCAAGAGATCGATAGTGTATATGCATTGTCAAGAGATGAAATAACACTGGATGCCTCCTTATCTTCTGGCGGTATGGGTATATACGCCTCACGGGATAACATATACAGGAACTATAATTTTGAACCTCACGAAGACCCCTCCGTATTTGATAACATAGAAGATGTCGTAATCAAGGACGAGGCCTACGAATTAGATAATGACTACTGGCAAGATAAGAGATTGCTCAAGCTGACATCGGAGGAGCAAGGCATATATGACATGATTGATACATTACAGTCAGTTCCTGCTTACAAACGATTTGTTTATTTAACCAAAATAGTGACGACAGGCTATATACCTGCGGGAGCTTTAGATATAGGAAAATTAGGGACCATGGTTAGTTTCAATCAAGTAGAAGGATTGAGATTAAGAGTGGGTCCTGAAACATCTCACAGTCTTACTCAAAAAATACAAGCACGTACGTATGCAGCCTATGGGTTCAGAGACAAGAGATTTAAGTACGGGGCTTCATTTTTATATTCGCTCACTGATGATTACAGAGAAAATCCACGAAAATTTATAGAAGCTACATATCGTAATGATGTCTTCATTCCGGGTTTAGAATTAGAGTTCTTATCAGCTGATAATTTCTTGACTTCATTTAGAAGAGGAGAAGCCAATCAAATGTTATTTGTAGAGGAATTTGACATTGATCTTTATCTTGAAAATGATGTTGGATTTTTGAAATTTGGTCTTAATAACAAGCGTAGAGAGCCTTATGGGACATTGACATTTGAAGCAATGAGAGACGACATGAATGTTAACATTGCTGATGTCCAAACGACAGAATTTAACTTCTCAGCAGAGTTTTCTCCTAATACTGCTTTTATACAAGGCCGTGAGGTAAGAACTCCTATTAAGTCAGAAAATCCAAGATTCCAACTTAGTTACAAAGGTGGTATTAAAGGAATAGGTGGTGACTATGCGTATCACAATGTGTCATTTCAGATTAAGAAAAGAATCAATATGTCTATCGTAGGGAGGATGGAAACAGAAGTTGAGGTAGGCCGTGTATGGGGTGACAATCTACCGTTCGTTTTATTGTATATTCCTACCGCTAACCAATCATATTCATTCAACCCTATATCATTCAACACGATGAACTTCTTAGAATTTGCGACTGACAAATATGCAAGGTTCTATATGCAGCACTTCTTTGATGGATTTATTTTTAATAGAATTCCGTTATGGAGAAAATTAAAGCTAAAGGAAGTTATCAGTTTTAAAACTGTATATGGAGGTTTAGATGATGACAATGACCCTAATTTGAATCCTGAACTTATTCAGTTTAATAGATTATCAAATGGTCAATTTTTAACTACTGCATTCAAAGAGAAAGTTCCTTTTATGGAATATGGTATAGGTGTCTATAACATTTTCAGATTCTTTAGAATAGATGCTGTCAAAAGAATAAATTATCTTGATAGACCTAATGTGGAAAGTCTTTTTGGTGTCAAAGGCTTAGGCTTAAGAGCAAGAGTAAAAGTAGAATTCTAAAACCGAATCTAATGCTTGATTATATATAGGCTCTGACCTAAGATGTGCTCTATAAATTGACCTTTCTTTTTGCCATAGTTGTATCGCTCATGTGGCTGCATACACTTCGGTAAATACTTCTCTATTACTTCGGGACGATCCTTCTGTAACTGGGCCATAAAAAGTAAAATTTCAAACTCAGAATTGTATTGAATAAATGACCTTAATAGATAACTTTCATTAAAACTAATACCTTCTTCAATCCACTCTATAGGATATTCAAAATCCTGAAATATATCATGAAAATGGATAATCACTCCACTACTTAATTGGGGTAGAATATTAAAAAAAATATCATTTAATTCACTACCTGACTTCGATACATGAGAGCTATCAATAAATAGTAAGTCACTTTGCCCTAATTCCTTAAATAAAGAAATATCAACTTCTTGCAGAGGAGAATTAATGATAGTCAAGCAAGATCTTTGATCCTCGGGAATAAGCTCATTTAATCTATTTGAATCTATATCTATACTTGTTATTTTGCAATCAATATCATACTGACTTATCGTATCTATCATACAAGCTGTAGAGTATCCCGAACCAATTTCTATAATACGCTGAGGTCGCTTATGTGCAAGAAGTAAATGCAATACAGTACCATCAGAATAAGAAAAAAACGGATTATCAAAATAGTATAAACGTGATAAGGATTTATGATCTGAAAAATCCATTGCCTCATAGTATTCACTCATCTTCTGCAACAGATCAAGTTGACTTCTTTCATTATACTGTATACCTAACAAAGCATGACTATCTCCAGAAAAATTGCTAGACTCCTTAAGCTTTGTTCTATCAACGACAGGTGAGTAATAATGCCCAGCAGGATACAAGGGCCAATGTATATTCAGTTTTAGTAACATCTTACGTATAAGCTGTATACGCCTTATTCGCATTGAGAGTTTAGTAATGATATTACTTATGACAGACATAGACTTAATTGACTACAACTAAGCCCATCTCCTCCCCTTTCTTAATCATGTAATTATGGGCTGACTCGTAATCGTTAGGTATATCTCCTTCTAGGATTGCTTCTCTTATACTTAACTTAATATCACCGACCGCTTTTGAAGGTTTCAGACCGAATGTCTTCATTATAATTTCTCCGGTGATAGGTGGCTGCCAGTTTCTTATTTTATCATTTTCTTCTACTTCGATCAGCTTTTGTTTAACTAACTCGTAGTTCTCTTTTATACGGGCGACTTTCATTCTATTCTTAGAAGTGATGTCAGCCTTACATAGAGTCATCAGATCATCAATCTCATCACCTGCATCAAATAACAAACGTCTCACAGCAGAGTCAGATATATCGTCCTTAGTAAGACTAATAGGTCTGAGGTGCAAGCGTATCATTTTCTGTACATACTTCATCTTATGATCTAAAGGCAGCTTCATACGTTTAAATACATAGTAAGCAATACGTGTACCGACGACCTCATGTCCATGAAACGTCCAGCCTACCGCATTATCAAATCTTTTGGTATCTGGCTTAGCGATATCATGCAATATAGCAGCCCACCTTAACCAGAGATTATTGGTCTCTCGAGATATATTATCAAGAACCTCAAGCGTATGATAGTAATTATCTTTATGTCCTATACCATTCTTTATTTCTACGCCACGTAATTTCTCAAACTCTGGAAAAATCAATTGTAACAAACCAGAATCTGAAAGCAAATTAAATCCAATAGAGGGCTCAGGAGAAAGTATAATTTTATTAAGCTCTGTGGTAATCCTCTCTGCAGAAATAATATCTATTCTATGTGCATTTCTTTTTATTCCTTCAAATGTTACTGGATCAATATCATAATATAACTGAGTCGCGAATCTAATCGCCCTCATCATTCTTAGTGGGTCATCAGAGAATGTTTTATCAGGATCCAATGGCGTTCTGATAATTTTACTCTCCATATCTTTAACACCATCAAATGGGTCTATGACTTCTTGATAAGGACCACCATCTAATGGAATCGCTAATGCGTTAATTGTAAAGTCTCTTCTATTTTGATCATCTTCAATAGTCCCTGGCTCGACTTCTGGCTTACGAGAGTCCTTTGAATAAGATTCTTTTCTCGCTCCTACGAACTCTACTTCAGTCCCCTTATAATTTATCATTGCAGTACCGAATCTCTTGAAGATTGCAACCTTATGCTTTATACCTAATTCTTCACTGACTTTTTTAGCTAGCTCAATACCATCACCCACGCATACGATGTCTATATCAGCATCTTCTTTAATCCGACCTAATAGTTTATCACGTACAAAACCTCCAATAGCAAATGCTTGTAAGTCAAGACTTACTGCAGATTTAGACACAGCATCAATAACCTCCAATTCTAATTCTGTAAATTCAATATTCATTAAGATGCGAAAGCTTGTTCGTCAGCGTATTTGTATTCTATCTCATCCATTATCTCAAACAAGACCTTAGGGTCATATTCAGTTACAAGACGTGCACGGATAGGTTTAATATCTCTATAACCCCTGAAGTAATTAGTATAGTGCCTACGCATCTCGACAACTCCGAGGCGTTCGCCTTTCCATTCTATAGATCGCTCTAGGTGCTCTTTGGCAGCATCTACTCTTTCTGCGATTGTAGGAGGGTCTACGATGGTACCATCTTTAAGGAAAGCTTTGATCTCACGGAATACCCAAGGATTACCTATACTCGCTCTGCCGATCATGATGCCGTCGACACCATACTTATTTTTATACTCTAGCGCTTTTTGTGGAGAGTTGATATCCCCATTTCCAAAAATAGGAATATGGATTCTTGGATTCTTTTTGATATTTCCTATCATCGTCCAGTCGGCTTCTCCTTTGTACATTTGCTTTCTTGTACGGCCATGTATCGACAAAGCTTTTATTCCTACATCCTGAAGTCGTTCTGCCACTTCT
The DNA here is from genome assembly GCA_964495785.1 of uncultured Saprospiraceae bacterium. Classification (GTDB taxonomy): domain Bacteria; phylum Bacteroidota; class Bacteroidia; order Chitinophagales; family Saprospiraceae; genus RFSX01. The sequence goes on from CAZBXL010000028.1 coordinate 17,007, forward strand.
TCTATGTACATCGTCTTCTCATCCCAGCCTAATCGTGTCTTGACGGTAACCGGGAGATCTGTCGACTTCACTATTGCCTCAGTTAACTTCACCATTCTATCTATATCCTGCAATATTCCTGCTCCTGCCATCTTACAGACCACCTTCTTGACGGGGCAGCCAAAGTTAATATCTAAGACTTCTGGCTGAGCCTCTTCTACTATCTCAGCGGCACGTGTCATAGAGTCTAATTCTGCACCAAAAATCTGTATCCCCACAGGCCTCTCATAATCGTAGATATCTAACTTTTGTACACTTTTATCAGCATCACGGATTAATCCCTCTACAGAGATAAATTCAGTGTACATCATATCACAGCCTTGCTTCTTACAAAGTGCTCTGAAAGGAGGATCACTGACATCCTCCATAGGCGCTAACAATAGCGGGAATTCTCCAAGCTCTAATGAACCAATTTTTACCATACAACAAAGGTAAGGAGAATTGTGGATAGTGTCGACTCCCCTACTCTCACTTACGATAAGATTATATTAAATATTGATGCATAGCGCTAACCTTTGTCAAGATCAAGAGATTAAAAGACTGAATGTGAATATGTATCATAGTTCAAAATAAACTTCTTATGAAAAGAATACCTGTATCAATAATACTTCTATCTATAGCCCTACATGTACATGCACAAAAATTAGGCTTCTCTTCCATGACTCCTTATGGCGGTAGTAATGAAAGTGTAGACAATCACACTCTTTATTTCAATACCGGTGAGTTACTCATCACTGAAGAGTCATTAGATGTCCTACAACTTAATAATGGACTTCTCCAGAACGCTGCACAACTGACAATACCCAATCGTACCGTTCAGGTAAGATTTTTCTATGATGAGAATGAAGATGGTATAAAAGATATAGATGAACAGTATCTACAGAGAGGTACATTTGAAGTGACCGATGTGGCGACATATACTAACTACACCAAGGATGGAGTCATCCTATTATTAACTGATGGGACTTTTGAATTTGTGTATAAAGATTCGGGATTAGCAGGATTCTTTTTGACCTCAGAAGCATCCCAGACAATAGTTGTCGATGAAGACTCTGAAGTGCAGAGTGTCTTTTTTGGCTTAGCACCAGAAGAAATCTTTTCTGATGTCAAACCTTATCTAAGCTCAGGAAATTTTAGATGTAATAGTTTCAGAAATTACTCTCTGTCTGTTGAAAATAATGGCACCATCATAGATCAAGACACCGTATGGTTACAGATGGATGAACGTATTCCTAATGTTACATTCAGCCAACAACCTGATATTGTCATAGATAGTAATTATGTAGGCTATATATTTGACCTAATTCCAACAGAGATAGCGACATTTGAATTCTCTATTAATGTACCCGGTATCACTAATGATATATTTGTAGGTGATATATTTAAAAGTTCAGCCTGGGTAGAAAGTTCTTCTGGAAGAAATGAATTCTGCTACGAACAAGAACTAAGATGCGCCTACGATCCTAATGACAAGTTAGTTAACCCTAACAGACCAGATAGCTTAGCACTTTTAGATCAGGATATCACTTATACTTTACGCTTTCAAAATACTGGTAATGATTATGCAGAGCATGTCGTAGTCAATGATACTCTAAGTGAGTTCTTGGACCTGTCTACATTTAAGATTATAGACACAAGTCATCCTAATCTATTGCAAGTAGAAGCAAATAAAGATGACCCAAGAATCATAGATTTTAGATTTGACAACATATTCTTACCAGATAGTACGACTAATCCTGTGGGGAGCAATGGTCACGTTACCTATAATATCACACCTCTTCCAGATTTACCTATCGGAACAGAAATTACAAACACAGGATATATTTATTTTGATTTCAATCCTCCAATTGTAACTAATACAACGGGAACAACATTGGTAGACAAGTTTCCTACAGTCAGTACCGATGACATAGAAGGATTAGCTGGCATTAACTTCTATCCTAATCCAACATTAGGCACCATAAACTTTGAAAAAGAAATAGCCCAACTCAATATCGTAGATATATATGGGAGAAGAATTGAAGTATTTTCTAACACCTACGAAGTAGACATCAGTCATTTAGCAACTGGGACATACTTCATAGAGTATTTATTAGACAGTAGAATCATCTCTCAAAAGCTTGTTTTAATAAAAGATTAATAAAGAAAAAATGAAAAATAATTTTTTATCAAAATCCAAAATTGCTCTGAGTATTTACTGCATTGTTTTATCATGTAGTTTATCATTCTCTCAGACAAGAGCCATTGATTACCAATCAATATTGACTGATAATGATGGAGGCACATTAAAGAACGTAGAGACAGAAGTGAAAGTTGATATAGTCGAAGGTGTCGCTGATGGGCCAATAACGTATAGCGAGTCACACATGGTTACAACTGGCTCTAATGGAGAAATACAATTAGAAATAGGTCTTGGTGTACCAGTGACTATGACATTTGAGAATATTGATTGGGAAAAACCAAACTATGTTCAACTTTCAATTATGCCTGAAGGTTTTAGTACGTTTTTCGCTATGGAGACTACACAAATGCTATCAGTGCCATATGCTTTGTTTGCATTAGAATTAGGTTGTGAGCAAGGCTGCCCGGGAGCAGACGGTGAGGATGGTCTTACAGGCCCCCAAGGGCCTCAAGGACCTCCAGGCCAGCCAGGTCTTCCAGGTCCTCAAGGTCCCCGAGGTCGTGATGGTAATAAGGGTGTAAGTGGATCAGAATCTCTAACTATAAGACCTGCGGCTCCTTCCGATCCTTCTACTGGTCAGTACTTTATAGATGATGGATCAAATAGACCTGATGGCCTTCCCGGTTTTAGGTATTATGATGGAACAAATTGGATCAACCTTTAAAAAGAAAAGACAATGAAAAATTTAATAATATTCATATTTACAGTTATCTCATTCCCGCTATTCTCTCAGACCACAATAAGACCTATTTGTGATGACGGTTTGAATATACCTTTCAGTTTAACTTACAATGGATTTATTATTAGAGAAGCAGAGCCAACACTTATTGGTCAAATCCTCTCTGATCAGAGTATTCGATTAGATATAGTGGATGACACTACATCCAATAGAACTTTGTACAGACAATTCTCTAATATACCATATGACCAATCTGGATTTTTTAGCATTCCTATCGACATTAATTCCACATCAAATCAGCTAATCCAAACTATGAATCAAAATGAGGATAAAGAGTACTTTTTTGTCGTCAACCTTCGAGATAATCAAACAAATCAATATAGACCTATAGGATCAAAGAAAATAACAACTGTCCCGTATGCCCTTGTTGCCAATAACTTAGGAGGGATGGGAGCTCCGGGTCGACAAGGACCCTCAGGGCCTCAAGGGCCTCGAGGAGAACAAGGAGCAGCAGGGTCCACTCCGCCTATGGGACCTACTGGAGATATTGGACCAAAGGGAGAAAACGGATTTGGCATTTTAATCATGACGGACGTAGTCCCTACAGACAAGAATATATACGTGGATGATGGCACAAATACTGCAGACGGAAATCCACACTTGAGATATAATAATAATGGAACCTGGATTGACTTATAAATCAAATATCATGAAAAAATTAATACTTATTCTTACCCTACTATCTACTCAATTCTTAGCTGGTCAAGTACCTTCAGCATTTAGCTATCAAGGTCTACTTGTAGATAATCAAGGTAACGGCATTATAAATAAGGACGTCACACTTAATGTCATCATCAGTGCTGATATTAACTTGACTAATAATTATTATACTGAAGTACATGATGTAAAAACGAATGACAATGGTATGATAACTCTAAACATAGGTGAAGGTACGCCTCTTCAGGGTGCTGTATCAGATATAGATTGGTTGCTATCCGTTCCATATATTTCCATCAATTACGATCTTAATGATGGTTCGGGCGAACAAAGCTTAGGCACAAGTCAATTTAATGCGGTACCGTTCTGTTTTTCATCTAAATATATAATCTGTCAAGATGGACCACCGGGTTCTACTGGAGCAATAGGACCTCAAGGATCTCAAGGACTACAAGGACCATCGGGTCTGACAGGCCAAGCTGGATTACCGGGTCCTCAAGGGCCTCCAGGAGATGCGATTCTGCCTTTATTAGATACACCCCCAATAACTGCTATAGAGGGCACCATCTATATGGACAACGGAACTAATAGAAGTGATGCATTGCCTGGATTCCGATATTTTGATGGCAATAATTGGATTGATTTATAGCAAAAAACACAAGGACATTCATATCATTATAGTCTTTATAAATAGAATATTGGAAACTGGCAATTTTAATAACTTGCCAGTTTTTTTTATCCTGATACAATAGCTTCATTTATAAAACGACCATTCATAATTATTTGACTCTAAAATGAACGTTAATCAAACTACGGTGTACAATAGGGCAACAAAATTCAAATATTATGAAAATGAATTGCCTTATATTCTTATTTACGACTTTAACCTGTTATTCGATTGCTTTTCCTAATATCAAAATAAGTAATAGTTCACCTAATAAGATCCTATCAATCTCACAAGAACTGCACGACTTAACATACTACGAAGAGCAAGTCCAACTATGGAAAGCAGAAATTAAAAATGATGAAACAGATGCCAATGCATGGATGAATTATTATCTGGCTAATCGTATTATCAATATGCTTTCTCCCAATGGAAACCAGAATGACTTACAGAAAATTTACAATGAACTATCTACTAAAATTGAAGGTAGCTATGAGTATCACTACCTGACTTACCTTAATGGCAAAGGAGACGAGTCGCTCTTCCACCACATAGAGACGGCTTTCAATATGGACCCTGATCGTACAGAAGCACTGAGTCACTTGGTCAATCACTATGCTGTAAGTGGCGACTATGAGTTAATGACTAAGTATAATAAGTTATGGCTTGAGAGTGGAGATATATCTTCAGGTATTCTTAATTGGAATTATAATTCACTTATTGGATTAGAAAAGAACGCTATCCTATTGACCTATGGAGATAATGACACCTACCCTTCCTGGATGTTGCAGCAAGTCCAATCGATTAGGACTGATGTGAAAGTGATTAACATTCATCTTATGAGAAAGCGAGAATATATCGACCATGTATTTACTGAGTGTGGTATTTCAAAATATCCAAAACAAGAAGGCGAAACATTAGTCTGGGAGACAGATCTCCTTCCTATTGTTGATCATATGTTCACACATTCTGATAGACCTGTGTACGTGAATGTGACTTTACCTAAAAAAATTAGAGACAACTATCAAGATGTACTTTATACAATTGGCTTAGCGTTTAAGTTTTCGCCAGAACCGTTTGACAACATAACGATGCTTAAAAATAATTATGAAAATAAATTTCTGACGGACTACTTACGTATGGGGTTCTCTTATGACAAAAGTGTATCAGTACTAAATTCTATGAATGTCAATTACCTTCCTGCATTCATCTCACTATATAAGCATTACATAAAAAGTGAAAATAATGACCAAGCCGATAATATAAGAGAAGTCATACAAAACATCGGAGAAGCTAGCGGACGTCAAGAAGAAATCGCAGCTATTATAGAAAAACCAAGAGTGATTAATAAGAAAATAGAATCCCACTTTAAGATTAAGCAAATAGACAAATTAACTACACTCATCAAACCGGGCTTGTACGCTAATGACGAAAATGGAATTAAACTCATTGAGCCAAGCTTATACGCTTTTGAAGTAGAGACAACTAATGAATTATATGATCAATTCCTTATGGACTTACTCAAGGAAAAAGAATTTGATCTATTAGAAATATGCAGAAACGAAAAAGTCGATTGGATAAAACTCCTTCCAGAAAAATTTAAATATTTGTCCGAAGATATAATATATAGAAACGCAGACCCACGCAATCCTGGAGCCCCCGTCGTCAATGTAAGCTATGAGGCTGCAGTCATATATTGCGAATGGTTGACGATGGTATACAATGGCTATGATAAGAAAAAGAAATTTCAAAAGGTCGTCTTCCGCCTGCCTACAGAAAAAGAATGGGAGCATGCAGCTTATGCTGACAAAAATGCACCATACCCGTGGGGCGGATACTATGTAAGAAATCCTAAGGGATGCATTCTTGGCAATTTTTATTCCAGTGACGAAGAACCATGTACAGACTGCAATTACACATCAGTAGATATCGACGGCGCCTTTTTTCCTGCGAAAGCAGACGCATATTTCCCAAATGATTTTGGCCTATACAATATGTCTGGTAATGTCTCAGAAATGATAGGTGGAGGTCAAATCACCAAAGGTGGTAGCTGGTCAGACTACGCTGAAGATTGCAAAATAGATAGCAAGAAAACTTACGATGGCCCAAGTCCTTCAGTAGGTTTTAGAGTATTTGTGGAAGTAATTCGCTAATTTAAATCACTTGTAAAACCAAGCTCATGAAAGAAGTCATCATATTAGCATTCTTGTTTTCCTTAGGTCTCAATCTCATTCCTAAGAGGCATACAATAACACCTGATTCTAATGTTATAACAATAGAAAAAACTCATGAAGAGTCAGTCATCATAGCTAATTATAATTGTGAGGATAAATTTTCTCATATGAATGAAAAGACTGCTATGCAGCACAATCATACATATTAAAAAGCTTTGAGCATATTCAGAAAAACATATAAAAACAAGCCTGACGAGGCACTCATGTTTCTGCTATCGCAGGGTAATGAGCGGGCCTTTAATGAAATATATTCGAGATATGCAGAACCTCTATTTCATTTCTTTTATAGGATGCTCTATCAGGATGAAGAATTGGCGGCAGATTTTTGTCAAAATCTATTTCTAAAAGTTTTTGAGAAAGCCGGGACTTATAATACACAATACAAATGCAGTACGTGGATATACACCATGGCTTCTAATATGTGCAAGAATGAATACAGACGTATCAGCAGAAAAAAGCCAACCATTTATCTTGAAAAATTCAAAAAGTTTTCTGAACCACAAGCGCCTAAGGAAATAGATAATGAAATATTTCAGAAACAGCTACAAAAAGAAATCAATAAGTTGGACGAGAAACACAAATTGTGCTTTATACTCAGATACCAAGACAATAAAAGTATCGCTGAGATAAGTGAATTATTGTCTTGTCCACTCGGGACTGTAAAATCAAGACTCCACAACGCTACTAAAAAAATCAGAAGAGAACTCTTTCAGTTTGACCCAAAAATAATATTAGATAGATATGAATAAATACAACGATAGGATAAACTACTTATTAGAAAACTATACTTTCCAACAACTCAGTACTAATGACAAAAAATTTGTACTGGAAAACATCTCTAAATCGGAATATGAGATGTACTCAAAGATAATATCTGAAAGTCGTTTAGGTGCAAGTAAGTCTTTGCCAAAACTCCCCGATGGGATAAAAAGACAACTGACCAAGGATTTTAAAAATAAATTTAAAACCCAGAAAAAAAACCTTTTACAAAATAGCTTTGTGCCTGCTGTATTATTGTTTCTGGGTGCTCTCATAGGATATGGTATAAGTCAATATAACATCACTAAAGAAAGCATTATTCAGATTCTACAAACTCCTATCACGCTAACAGACACGATCTATATTAATAAAGTAGACACTGTAGTACGTGTGATCAAATCTAAACCTCAATTCATAATAAAAGAAATACTCCCTACCGCAAACAAAGCCATCGTAAATACACCATCTAATAAATCAAATAATATAATAGAGAGAATTCCAAGCTTAGATACAAGTAATCTATTTACCAATATTGAGTCAGAAGATTCAATATCAAAGCAATTGGGTATCAGTGTAAGACAAGAGTCTGACTTAATGAATTTATTAGAGCTTATGCCTACTGATAGGTTAGAATAAGATACCATAGACTCTACCAAAAATACATTAGGCATCAAATAGAAAACCTAACTCAAAACATTAATAGAGCTATATACACTATTGAGACTCTATTAAAGATCTATCTTCAGTTGGGATCTTTGACTTAGCAGCTTTCTTTGCACATACTTTACAGAGTTCTGATATACCTTTATCTTCAAATGATTGCTTGATACTACCATTGCTTAATGATTTCCCTTTGATATAGTGACAATCATTGAAAGCGTGATATTTATTACCAGCCTTTGACCAGTAGACATTGTCTGTATCAATTCCGACAGCACGTGCCGCTTCATTTTGTTCTTGGATTTCCTTAGTATATTTTTCTACTGATGGAGGGTTAAAATCTGCTCCTGTAATTCCAGCTGCCACCATAGCTATAGCTGCAATACTACCCGCGATACCTTTTGTTTTTCCACTGATATTTTTATTCGTCAAAATAAATAAAACCATTGGTAGGAATGCCAGTACTCCCATAATAGCACCAAGTTGATTTTGTATAAAAAATCGAGTAGGATCTTTTTCTGAGGCAGGGTCCAGTCTATTGGCTTTTTTCCATAATGTAGATCCTGTAATTGCTAAAATTAAAATGACAACGATAGCCACAATTAACATGACTAAGGTCTCATCGCTTATGAGTTTTAATATGGCGAATACCTGACCTGCCATAGCTAACAACCAAGCCAATACTGCAAATATTCGAAATTGCTTAGCTTTTCCTTTTGCTTCAGGACTTGCTACAAATACGTTAGAATCACTCATTTTATAATTTTATTTTTTGACGTTATTCTTAATTTTTAGTCACCATTTCATGATGATGACTTGTGGCTTTTTAGAACCTTACCTGATTGTAAAGCTAATAATTCTATTACGAAAGCCATCAAACGACTTCTGCTACAGTAAATATACTACCAGCAACGAGAATTAAATCTTCATCAGCCGCTGATTTCTTTGCTGCAGATAGAGCTCTTCTCACAGTAGTGTACGCCTTACCCTTAAGTCCTACGCCTTTAGCTTTTTTCATAAGTATATCTTTATCCATAGCTCTTGGAATCGACGCTTGAGAGAAATAATACTTCGCATCAGAAGGCATTAGTTCTAATACTTTTGACTGATCTTTATCCCCTACCATCGCCAGGATAATATGCAGATCCTTGTAATCTTCTCCTCTTAATTCTTCAAATAGAATCTTAATCCCATCAAGATTATGAGCACTATCATAGATGACTGTCGGATGCATACTGACTTTCATATAGCGACCTACATAACCCCAACCCATTAATCCAGTTGTCCAAGCCTTTTGAATTTTCGCTTTTGATATTTCTAAGCCTAATTTGTTTATCGCAGTATATGCCGTCTGCATATTCTCCTGCTGATAAAAAGGAAATTTACTTTTGAATTCTTTTAGATCAACAGCGGATTCGTCCTCCGCATATATAAGATTCGCTTGATTTTTCTTAGTCATTTTGATGAATACTTTTTCAGTTTCTTTTTGTCGGCGTCCTATGACTACTGGAACTGATGGCTTTATAATGCCCGCTTTCTCGCCTGCGATAAGCGGCAATGTATCTCCTAAGAATTGCATATGATCAAGCCCTATATTAGTGATGACAGATAGTTCTGGAGTTATTATATTGGTACTATCTAATCTACCACCTAAGCCTGTCTCTATAACAGCATAGTCCACTTCCACGTCTTTAAAATAAGAAAATGCCATCCCCACAGTAATCTCAAAAAACGAAGGTCTATACTCCTTATCTAAAACCCTATCTTGAATCAGTCGATTGACAAAAGATTTGACGTAAGTCTTGGATATCATCTCTCCATTGACTTTGATACGTTCTCGGTAGTCCCTATAATGCGGAGACGTGTACAGACCAACTTTATACCCCATCTGATGTAATGCAGTAGCTATGAGAAAGCTAGTGGAGCCTTTACCATTAGTACCAGCGATGTGAATCGTCTTATAATCTCTATGAGGGTGATCCAGATACTGATCTAAAATCTGTATGTTTTTCAAGTCTTTCTTAAATGCCTTAGCACCTACTCTCTGAAACATAGGCAACTGATTAAACAAGAAAGATTCTATTTCTTTATATTTTGTGATCATCTTTGGCAATCCATGAATATTTGTATCAAAAATAATCAAAGCTACACTCATCGCCACATCTAAAAAATATGATTACATCATTGCAGGAGCTGGACTTTCCGGTCTTAGCTTGGCCTATAAGATGAGACAAGTATCTTCTCTCAATGATAAATCAATATTACTCATAGACAAAGACAAGAAGAATAAAAATGATAGGACTTGGAGTTTTTGGAGTCACAAGCCACATGTCTTTGATCAGATATTATATAAAGAGTGGACTCATATCTTATTTGCGAATGAAACATTTCAAAAAACATTTGATATAAACCCCTATACCTACAAGATGATAAGAGGTATTGATTTCTATAATCACACTATAAACACCTTAAATAAAGCACCTCTTACGGATTTTGTCTATGGCGATATAAATGACATTAGAGAAGATAAAACTGAAGCAACAGTTACTTGTAATAGTGACACTTTTAGTACACCTACTCTATTTAAAAGCTTTCCTGATAAAATTGATTTTACAAACTCCAATTTTGTCTGGCAGCATTTTAAAGGCTGGGTGATCAAGACAGACAAGCCTACATTCGATTCGAATTTAGCGACCTTTATGGACTTTAGAGTAGCTCAAGATGGAGAGACACGATTCTTCTATGTATTACCCAAAGATGAACATACTGCTCTTGTAGAAATCGCCATCTTTTCTGGAGAGATCCCTCCCTCCGAATTCTATGATCCATACCTCAAAGCCTACATCGACCAATATGTTGGATGTAAAAATTATGAAATCTTAGAAGAAGAGTTGAATGCGATACCGATGACGGATTTTAATTTCAATTCAAAGCAGTCCTCTCATATCATCAACATTGGTACTAATGGTGGCTCTGTCAAGGGCTCCTCTGGTTATGCCTACAAGTACATCCAAAAAGAAACAGACAGAATCGTCAATCACATTACAGATAACAACTTAGACAAATACAAACCTCTCAAAAACAGATACAAATTTTATGATAGCATTTTTCTTAATGCGATCCTCACTGGTAAGACCGATGGAGAAATCGTTTTCGGAAAGTTATTTAAAAAGCTTAGTCCGCAGCTGATATTTAAATTTTTGGATGAGGAAGCGAGCTTCTTTGATGACTTAAAAGTATTCACTGCTCCACCTACACTTCCATTTCTTAAAGCTTTCGTAGAAGAGACTTTTAAGTCTAAATAATCATGGTCCGATTAGAAACTAATAGACTCTACATGAGACCTATTACGCTCGATGATATAGAGCATCTCTATCAACTCAATCTTGATCCTGATGTCATTAAATATACTGGTGATCCTCCATTTGAAAGCATTGAAGAAACACGAGCTTTCTACTCAAATTATGATCAATATGAAATGTATAAAACTGGTAGATTTTCTACCTTTCTCAAACATGGAGACATCTTTATAGGGTGGTGTGGATTAAAATATCATGAAGATGGAGAAGTAGATTTAGGATATCGATTCTTAAAGAAATTTTGGGGTCAAGGTTATGCCACAGAATCTTCTAAAGCGAGCTTAGATTATGGTTTTAATAATCTAAAATTTGAAAGAATATATGCAGAAGCTATGAAAGAAAATCCTGCTTCAATAAGAGTTATGCAAAAAGTGGGAATGAAATATGTAAGAGACGTTATGATAGAAAATCATAGCGGAGTTCGCTACGAGATAAGCTAAACATTCTCGGGAGCTACTATTATTTTTTCTTCGAGAACTTTAGATTTCTCAAGAGCAACAGCTAATTGTATACTCTCTACAGCATGTGACAATTTCACTTTAGGTCTCTCGCTGCCGAGAATTGTTTTTGTAAAGTGATGTAACTGAAGATATTCTGGGTAGATAAATCTCTCCTCTCTGCTTAAATAAATCTCCTCTTTGAGACCTTGATCTGTGTAGAGTTTATAAGATTTATGATTACCATTATTAAGAATGATCTGACCCTTATTACCATAAATGGTCATATAGCTCTGTCCCTTATCAATCTGAGGTTGTACTATAAGTGTAAATGATGACCCTTCCTTAGTCTCTCCATTACAGATTAAAGTATCTCTTTGCACATGTACTTTAACATTATCTATCGGAATATCTAATAGAGTCTGACATAATTCTAATTCATCAAGTGCATAATTGAATATAGAACTCCCTGTCGGCTGATGATGTGTTTTGTGTACGCTATGCATGAAAGAACTATCGATGCTTAGATGATTAATCATCCCTATTTTACCAGATTTGATATCCTTTCTTACAAGATCAAGTAATGGACTAAAACTCACAATAGAACTTGCCATCACAACTTGACTCGGACGAGATTGTGCTGCTTTCTGTACAGCGCAAGCATCCTCATAATTCAGCGCTACGGGATTAGCTATGAATACATGTTTACCTGCTTGTATGGCCTGTATGGCTTGATGAGGTCGTCGCTCAGCATCAGAAAAAATAAATATTAAATCAATATCATGATTCTGAATTAATGACTTCTCATCAGAATAAACATATTCTAATGAAAGATCATTCTTAGCGAAGAGTAATTCTTTTTGAGTACGACCATATGCCGCTATAAGGTTGAGATTTTTTACATGTGATTTAATTAACTTGGCATATACTGAACCTAAGTTATCTAATCCTATGATTCCTGCTTTTACATTATAGAGCATATAAGATTATAGATGTCTTTCTGCATGGTAACTTGATCTTACAAGTGGACCACTTTCTACATAATCAATACCCATCTTAAGACCTTCTTCTTTGTAGTATTCAAAAGTCTCGGGCGTCACAAATTCTTCTACTGCAATATGCATCTTCGTGGGTTGCAGATATTGACCTATAGTCACCACGTCACAGCCATTGGCTTGCAAATCATGCATTATTTCGAGGACCTGTTCTTTTGTTTCGCCTAAGCCAACCATAAAACCTGATTTTGTTCTCTTGCCAGCATCCTTAGTTCTTTGGATTTGCTCTAAGCTTCTATCATACTTGGCCTGTGGTCTGACTTTTTTATACAGAGCTCTTACTGTTTCCATATTGTGAGAGACGACTTCTTGACCTCCTTCTATCATTCTGGAGAGAGCATCCCAATTAGCTCTTACATCTGGTATCAGAGTTTCAATTGTTGTGGTAGGCGATTGCTCTTTAGTTTGGACGACAGTCTGGTACCAAATCTCTGCTCCTCTATCTTTTAGTTCGTCTCTGTTAACTGAGGTTAGTACAGCATGCTTGACTTGCATTAGCCTTATCGCTTCTGCTACTCTTCTCGGCTCATCCTCATCATACTCTGGTGGTCTTCCAGTCTTGACAGCACAGAAGCTACAACTACGTGTACATACATTACCTAATATCATGAATGTCGCGGTACCTGCACCCCAGCACTCACCCATGTTGGGACAGTTTCCGCTTTGACATATCGTATGTAGATTGTATTCATCTACGAGTCGTCGTACTCTTTTGTAGTCCTCTCCTATTGGCAATTTTACTCTAAGCCAATCTGGCTTTTTAGTCCTTTTAGGCTTTTCTATTATCTCTGATATTATTGGAAGTTCTAACATTAATTCTTACGTGATCCTAGTTGAATATTAAAATAAACTCTAACAAACAGTCTTGAGTTATCAACAGCTTCTGATTCCAAAAATATAGGAATCTTAGTTGGAAATAAATCAAACATCAAACCCGTCTCAAAGGCTTTGACATATTTATCGAATGCACCCATAGCGATATGAGCACCTATCTTTCCTTGTAATCCAGCTCTCAATGCTATTTCATTAAATCCTCTAAAGAAAGGAGACCTTCCACTGATAGAACTGACATCAAGAAATTGAGCTTCATTATCTCCATCAAATCTAACACTATTCAAGACCGGCCTCATTTCATTGTCGATGATTTCTATTTCTATGACATCTAAGTAATAGGGTTTCAACAATGCAATAGAAGGACCAATTTCATATGTATATCCTACAGCAACGCCTCTTCTCTTTTCTTTCTCTGATAGATACTTCTTAACACCAACTCCGGCCCTAAGGTTGAAGAATGAGTTGATCTTTCCAAAAGTAAACGTACCAGAACCACCGATATTAGATATACGAGATTGTGATTTTTCTCGAGGATCTTTTGTAAATCCTAATTCTATATGATAATAATTAGTCTTATTGTAAGCCTTAATTGTACCAGAGTTGTAAGCGACAGCAGCACCGTTTTCATGCAGTCGTAAGTCTATAGACCACTCCTTTTTGTAAATGATCCCTTTCCAATCTACCTCAACTAACTTAGGCTGTATAACCCGTTGAGCATTAGCGGATTGCAAGCAACAAAAAAGGCACAATATGAGGGTCAGAAATCTAATAATATTATCTATTCGTTCTACAATACAATATAAAGCTAATTTAGGTATAATTAGGATATAGCTTGATCTATGTATCTGCCATGACGATTAATTAGCAGTCCTTACAGTAGTCGTCGTATTAATCCAACAATCAATCTTAAATGAATCTCCTTTTTTATACCCTTTCATAAAAATATCTTCTTTTTTAGGCATATACTGAGTATACGTATTTATTAGTTTTTGTGCCTCAGTTGAGACGAGTGGATCTTTAAGAGCTTTTTTCCACATATCTATAGCTGCCCAAGTCACAATCTGACTATCCCAGCCTGTGCCAGGACCACAGAGAGGACCACTGGATGCGTACAACTTACCTATCAATAAGTAAGGCTCTCCAGAACTCGGATTCAGCTCTGCAGATTGTAGTGCATACTTTCGCGACTTAGGAAAGTCTTTTATATCTCCGTAGTAAATCTTAGATATTAATAAAGTGTACTTCGCCTTCTTAGATGCATCATCAGAATTAGCTACGTATTCATCAAATAACTTAACGGCCTCATAATACTGACCACTCTCATAAGCATTGTAGGCTAATCGAAGTTTTCCTGGAGGTGGAGGAGGCGTATAGCACTTTTCATCTTTGATTGCTTTAGCTTCTACCACACTTTCTGCAGTTGGATCACATCCTCCCCATAATAATCGCCCATATGCCGTGGTGATGACCTCACAATCATCCAGATTTTCTCTTAAGATTGGAAGGTATTTATTTTCAAAATAGGCACAATCATAGAGCCCTTCCATTCCTTCCAAGTTTTCTAATCTTGTAGGAGCATAATTGTTTATAATATTCCAAGCTTCTTTGTTCTTGCCACTTGCAAGTCCGTAGTCAATTGCATCAGCCATATACCCGGTATATTTTCTACCTTCTTCATTGCTGATTTCTTTTGCAATGATTTTATCTGTCAGTATTTTTGTAAATGGATTGATGACAAAGTAATCAGTCTTTTCTTTCTTGACGTCTACGGATTCTTTAAATAATTCGTAGATCTCATCCTGCGATGCTTCAGTATTATAATAGTAATAATAATCAAATGCCTTACGTCCTGCTACATAGGCAGCTTGGCCATAACACTCTACCCTTTTATCATATATCATCATAACGGTATCCACGTATGCTGACTTTAATTCTGGACTATCAGAGTTGTCATACTTATTTTTATAAATGGCTAATCCATCTTCAAACTGATATTTAATATTTCCATTAGCTGCTGGAGCTCCATAGTATGCCTCCTTCCACAAAGGGTATGCTTTATCATAGTTCTTTAACTTAATTTGATCTTTGTATAGAACGTAGGCGGTCTCTACTCTATCTCTATCTCTTGTGCTTAGTTCGTTGAATGTTATGCACGGATTATTATCTACGACTTGTGCAGGTTCTGGAGCCTCAACCTTCGTCTCAGCTACCGTCTCTGCCACTTTAGGCGTGCAAGACACAAGTAGAGCGATTACACAAATGGTAGAATATATAATGGACTTTATCATGAATTATAAGTTAATTTAAGACATAAAGATAAGCATAGTAGAACTACGCTATTCTTAATAAAGTAAAAAATAAGAGATAATGTTATTTTGAGCTCATGAAAAAGAAGAAAATACTTGTCCTTACAGGTGGAGGCGATTGTCCGGGACTTAATGCCGTCATCAGAGGTATACATAAGGCAGCTATGACCCATGGAGGTTATGAAGTCTACGGATGCATAGAAGCATTTAACGGATTGCTCAAAGATCCCGTAGAAATTATAAAGCTTACTAAGAAAAAGGTAGGTGGCATTCATGTGAAAGGTGGCACTATACTAAAAACAACGAATAAAGGGAACCCCTTAGAATTTCCAATTCAAAACAAAGATGGTTCTTACACTTACAAAGACATAAGCAGCTCGCTTATTAAAAAAATCAAAAAATTAGGTTTTGAAGCAGTGATAAATATTGGAGGCGATGGCTCACAAAAAATATCACAAGCTCTCTATGAAAAGGGACTCAATATAATAGGTGTCCCTAAGACTATTGATAATGATCTATCAGCGACGGACTTGACTTTTGGGTTTAGTACAGCTGTCCAGATAGCTACAGAAGCTTTTGACAAACTTGTTACGACTGCTGAAAGCCATAATCGTGTCATGATCATGGAAGTCATGGGTAGAGATGCAGGTTGGATTGCCCTACATACAGCCATAGCTGGAGGCTCTGAGATATGTCTTATTCCTGAAGTCCCATTTGATATCGATGTAGTTATCAATAAGATAAATAAGCGCTATACAAAAGGTAAGGGATTCGTAAACATCGTCATCGCTGAAGGGGCTAAGATTAATGATAAAATTATAGGCAAAAAAGTAGAGGGTGATGCTAACGTGAAGCTCGGAGGAATAGGTAATGTACTCCGACAATCCTTAGAACAAGGAGGATGCAAAGCTGATATAAGAGTTACTGTTTTAGGTCATACACAAAGAGGTGGCACACCTGTCGCATTTGATAGAATTCTTGCTACTGCTTTTGGGGTGAGAGCTTTTGAATTAGTCAATGCTAAAAAATATGGCAAAATGGTCAGCTATACTAATAATGACATAACCGAAACAACCTTAAAGAAAGCAACAAGCTCATATAATTTTGTAGATAAAAAACATTATTTAATAAAAACTGCTAAAGCGCTGGGCATCAGCTTTGGAGAATCACCCTAAATAGGGATATTTAATGTCGCCTTATGACACTTTTAAATTTATACATATGTTCGTGTTAAATTTTTAACCAATAAAAAACATGATATGTGTAAACAACTTTTAACCCTCGGCTTTTTTGTCTTCATTAGTAATATGGCAATAGCGCAAGTCCAATTTGGAGCTGGTGCAACTTTAATCAATGACTTCGGAGTCCAAGGTAGAGCCAAGATCGGCATTAACGAAAAGATCAATGCCTTACCTGCACTCAGTTATTTCTTTTCTGATGGTACAGTAATAGCAATAGATGCTGTAGGATCTTACGACATTACAGAAGTAGAGGATTTTCCTATTTACGCAACAGGAGGACTCACTTTTTTAAGATTTTCTGGATTTGGATCGTCGTTTACAACTACTGCATTAAACCTAGGTGGAGGAACAATTATTAACTCCAGAATATATGCAGAACTTAGGTTATTACTCGCCTTGAATAATGGCTCTGGTACTGACTTAGGCTTAAATGTAGGTTACTACTTCTAATAAAATATAGTTTTAATACATCTAAAAATGAGATCAACTTATCAAAGTTGGTCTCATTTTTTGTTTCAAAGAGTATCAATTATCCCAATTGACACCAGCACATAGAACGATAGACATAAGTTCGTACAGTGTTATAGCCACATTACTACTTATTACAATAATCTATTCTTATGTACAGATATATTATCTTATTTCTATTATTATTTAGCTTTTCTACAGATATCATAGCTCAGAAAAACTCTGGAATATTTGCAGGAATTAGCCTCTACAAGAAACAATTTTCTTCAGATAAACCAATTATAACAGCCGGTTATAGGCATAGGATAGCTTTTCCAGATGGTGTAGAGTTTATTCCGAGTGTCGCAGTTGGTAGGACAAGTGGTGCAGCTCTCCTTGGCATAACAGGACAACTGAACGCTAATCTTATTAATGTAGACCAAGTATTAAAAATCTATGGACTCGCAGGGTTCAACACTTGGGCAGCAGTTTCCATTGGAGGAGGGGCCGCCCGAGTTGGAACAAATTTAGGCTTAGGTATTAGAACTGACGTGGAGATTTATTTAGAAGTGCAATGGCAAAGAATATTTGGACTTAACACCTTATACATTCAAACAGGTTATTACTTTTAAAATCTATTAATAAAAGAAGGGAAACATACCATGTACATTTCCCTTCTTATTATATCATATTACTAAGAAATAATTCCTTAAGAATTATATCTGATTTTTACATTCTCTCCTATCCAGCAACCTACTTTAGTAGAGTCTCCAGATTTAAATCCCTGCATAAATCCGTCCTCTTTACTAGGCATAGAAGTTCTATACTTTGATGTTTTTTCTGATGCCTCATCTGCTACACTTGGATCTATGGACTTAGCATAATTATATTTATCCATAGCTGCGAGAATAGCTAATCTTTGATTCCAAGAATTACCACAGTTTCTTGCACCTGTAGCATACATATCTCCGATAAGCATATAAGGTCTACCCCAGTTAGGTCTCATCTTAGCCGCTTCTCTTGCAGTCTGTCTCGCTTTATTATAATCTTTCAGTTTTCTAAATTGTATAGACGCTTTAGAGAACATATAGCCTGCTTTCTTTTCAGGATCTGTCTCCTCTTGTATAGCCTGGTCATACTTGTTAATTGCACCTTTGTAGTCTCCTTGATCGTACATTTTCTTAGCCATCATACCAGGATTATTCGCTTCAAACTCCGCTTTCATTTTTGCATTTTCCGCAGATGCATACGTCTTCCATTTTCCTTCAAGCTCTACTAAGAAAGGATCACTTGGATCACAGTTTCTTTTCTTTAATAAGCCAATGATATTTTTTAATTGGTCCATGTCATTAGGATCGCTTTGATACATATCCATGTAAGATGGCTTGAAGTAATCACAATCAAAAATATCAGTCTCAATAGGACCGAATTTCGCCTTAGCAGCAGCCCATGCCTGCCCGTAGTATTGACCTAATCTTTGATTATTCTCTTCGTTGTATGCAGCTATCTCTTCCATTCTCTTAAAGTATTCTAACACTTTCTCTTTGTCCATAAGACCTTTCTGAAACTGATATACTACCATAGCAGATAATGGATCAAAGAAAGTATATTCTATGTCATTACCTGATTTCTCAAGAGCAAGATCATATACTGCAATGTTCTCACTGTACTTCTCATTAAGAGAATAAAACATATCAAATCCCTTACGCGTATACACATAACCCACTAATGCATCATAACAAGCATTATCATCAGGTCCAGTACACTTAGACGACTCTATAAGTCTTTTTTCGTATGCTTCTACAGCTTGGTCATATAATTTGTAGACCATTGCTTTATTTTCTGCTTTTTTAGCAGGATCTGTTTCTGTTTTAAATTTGTGTACATAGATCTTAGCACCATCTATAAAATGATAGTCTCTCTTACCATCAGCTAGAGGCGCCATCTCATATGCCTTTCTCCAGTTCTCTTCTGCAATAGTCCAATCTTCTCCCTTGAGAGCTTGTCTGTAGATAGAATGGTAATCAGACGCTTCCTCTTCAAATGGTTGCCCTGCCCATGAGTTGTACTGTGCTTGTCCAGTAGCCATAGCAATAACACAGATCACAGCACACATCACTAATTTTCTTAATTTATTCATATCTCGTAAGTTTGTTTCTAAAAATCTTAATTATATTTTCTTTTCACTAACCACTCATCATCATTAAATGTAAAACTGAAAGTCAATTTTACAAATCTCTCTTCTATAGCCGTTCCTCTACCCATATATCCTGCAGACACACCTAAGTTAGCATGCGATATCTTTCTCTGATAGAAGAATGGCATTCCAAATCCAAAGTTCAATGCTACTTCCTTTATATCCTCCCCATCATTAATGGCCAGTTCCTCTGTAGGGACGAGCTTATAATGAAAGCCAAATCTGTAATATACTCTTGAGAAGTAGTTAGAGATCGACTTATAGTTAGGACGGTAAAATCCACCGATTGATAACTTATAAGTGTTTTTTAATGGATTATTAACAAAATTTGCATCAAACCTTGACCAATCATTACGTACATAATCTACTCCCAAAGCAAATTTCTCTCCATGATAATATGTCAAGCCGAAGCCGACTTCAGAAGGTAATGTCCCACCAAATTTTTGTCTTTCAAAAGTACCCAATGTATCAACTCCAGAGATTTCACCAGATCCAGCTACAAATTGCCTTACGATATTTAATTCCGTTTCTGCCGATGTCAGATTGGTAGTAGTATTACCATACAAACCTATCGTAATGTGTTTTAGAGTTGATGTTTTTTGCTCTTTAAACTTATCTAAGTTGAAGAAGTGATTATATATAAAACCCAGATTATACTGGAAACCACTTATGCTGATACTATTCTCAGATGATGTGACAAAAGATGCGAAATTATCATTGACAAAAAGCTGATTAAAATAGTTTATTCTTCCAAATAGGTAAGTCAGATTCAAGCCAGCAGAAAAGTTCTTGTACTTGACAGAGTTACTCCATGTAAACTGATATGTCCCGCCATCGCCACTAAAGCTTCGACTTATAGGACCAATATCTGAGTTTGTAGAATCTATCGTCGTAATATCATAACCTACGATACTAAAGGGCTTGAGCGTAAAGGCAGTAGTTGCATTGATATCACGTTTTTTCCTATCCAATAGGTCATTCAATTTATTCTGTAATGGAACGGCTAATGATAGATACGAGAGGTTACCACTCCACAGATTCTGATATTCTAAATCTCCTCGATCTCGTAATCCAGAATGCTCAGCATATATACCCATATCAAATGATGTAGCCTCTAAAAAACCAAGAGATGCAGGATTAACGATATTGATATAATTAGGATGAATATAAGAACCACCGAGACCACCCATATTTTCTGAGTGGAAAAAATTTCTGTCACTAACCTCACCTATTCCAAATCTTGAATAAGGAGAGTTAATCTTGGGTTGTGCTGCAATAACGATAGATGCAAAGCACAATATTATTAAAATGAAGCCTCTCAGCTTTTCCGTATACAGCATATTTAAGGCTCTTTTATTAGATTTAGAATAAATGACAATAGTAATTGTTTACTGTTTTTGATTTAAAATATGATTGAGCCCATCTAAGACCAGATTAGGATTGGCAAATATCTTAGATTCTATCCAATCGCCAAAATATATAGCATCCCCACCAGTTAAAATAACCCTAAGACGACCATATTTCATTGTTAATTTTTCTATAAATCGTTCGATTTCAAGTTTCATACCCCAGACTGCACCATTCTGAATAGCATGGGTCGTTGATTTACCCAAAATATCTTTATGTTTCTTTCTCTCAACAAGTGGTAGACTCGATGTATAATCATGCATAGCTCGTAACCTTAATTCGATTCCTGGAGATATATTGCCTCCATGATATATTTTCTTTTCGTCAACATAATCAAATGTCATACATGTACCTATATCGATCACTAAGACTTTAGAATTAGGATAAGCTGCTACTGCGCCTACGACCGCAGCTAATCTATCTAACCCCAATGTCTTAGGCGTCTTATAAGCCATTGTCACAGGAACTTTCGTCTTGTGACTCAATATAGATAGATGATAATTCTTCTGTAAATGTTGTATAAAGTAAGGATGAGATCCTCTCACTGAAGACAATATGGCCTTCTGAAAAGGATATTTCTTTCTGATTTCATTAATATCTGATACCCTGACCTTCTTATAGCGCTTTAAGAAAAGCAACTTATCATCATCATAGATGGCCAACTTTATAAAGGTATTTCCTATATCAATGATCAGGTTCATTAGATATTCTAATGCTTAAAGTGTCTCGTTCCAGTAAAGACCATCGCAAGATCATTCTCGTTACAGTAATCAATGCTGAGCTGGTCCTTAATGGATCCTCCAGGTTGCACAACAGCGACAATACCAGCTTTATGAGCTAACTCTACACAGTCAGGAAAAGGAAAAAATGCATCTGATGCCATCACAGCATCTTTTAGATCAAATCCCATTACACCAGCCTTAGATATAGCCTGCTTGCACGCATCTACTCTCGAGGTCTGACCACAACCCATTCCTAACAATTGATTATCACGAGCCAGAACGATTGTATTAGATTTCAGATGTTTGACTAATTTATTAGCGAACTGTAAGTCTGATAACTGCTCGGCTGTAGGTGCCTTATTCGTTTTTGTTTCAAAATCTGATTGTGACTCTATTTTGATATCAGTATCCTGCATTATGACACCATTTAATAGCGTCTTATAGGATTTAGTTTGTCTGACAAAATTATTAATCTTAAGAAGAACTCTCTTTTTCTTTTGCGTCAATAATTCCAATGCATCTTCTGCAAAATCTGGAGCTACTAATACTTCATAAAAAAGTTTATTGATCTCTTCTGCTGTAGCTAAGTCCACCTTAGCATTGCATATTAATACACCACCGAAAGCTGAAACTGGATCTCCAGCCAATGCATCATGCCAAGCTTCTAAGACGGTCCCTCTTGTCGCTAGTCCACACGGGTTAGTATGCTTCAAAACCGCAAATGTAGGATCATCATGCTCAAACTCTGCCATCAACTGCACTGCTGCATCGATATCTACAAGATTATTGAATGATAGATCCTTGCCACTGATTTTCTCGAAGACATTATTCATCTCACCAAAATAAATACCCCTCTGGTGAGGATTCTCCCCATATCTCAATGTCGAAGCTTGATCAAAGCTCACTCTGAATTTATCTTCTACTTCTTCTGATCTATTGAAGTAATTATATATCGCTGAGTCATAGTGAGACGATACAAAGAATGCTGCTCCCGCCATACGTTTCCTATCAGGTAGACTTGTCTCTCCATCCTGAGGACCGAGAACTTGCTCAAGGAATCCATACTGATTTTTAGATGGGATAATGAGTACATCATTATAATTTTTAGCAGCAGCTCTTATAAGAGCTATACCTCCTATATCTATCTTCTCAATTATGGTAGCTTCATCATCTGTTTGTGCTACTGTATCTTCAAATGGGTATAAGTCTACTACTACGAGATCTATTTCTGGTATCTCATATTTAGATAATTGACCTAAGTGATCTTCTTCTCTTCTAGCGAGTATCCCTCCAAAGACTTTAGGGTGGAGTGTCTTGACCCTACCATCTAGTATAGACGGGTATGAAGTGATATCCTCAACTTGAATGGGGCTGAGTCCATTATCCTCTAAAAACTTAAAAGTCCCTCCTGTAGAGTAGATCTTAATATCTGAATTTTTGAGTTCTCTAACGATACCTTCTAATCCCGATTTATCAAATACGGAGATGAGAGCGGATTTAATTTTTCTGGTTGGCATAAGCTTCTCTTCAATAAGCGGCAAATGTAAATAAAATGTGTTTAAAGCAGTAGATATAGGGAGATTTGGCTGTAATGGGTCTTTTTAACATGAGCTTATTAATACACTCACTGAATTATAAAGTCAACATTAAAGGTGAAATGGTTAAAAAAATATGAGAGAGGGTATTATTGACAAATAATAGGGAAAAACAGACATCCATACCTACTCTAACACCCTGCATATTTGTGTTATTAAAATTATTAATCAATACTAAAATAAAAGTAACATGAAAACGAATTTATTAAAAGTTGTAGGAGTTCTATTTATCGTATTTCAAATGACTGTGGTCAATGCTCAAGTTCAGGACATTAAATTAACACAGACAACTGGAGAGTTTGTAACAGAATCAATTACTGTAGCTCCAGGGCAATATCAGTTTGAAATATCTAATGATGGTGTAGATCACGAACTTGGATTTGTTTTAGTCCCAAAAGGAAAGTACGATCCTACAAATCATATAAAGGAAGCTTATGTTAAGGCTCCAGTTGCAAATGGTAAATCTTCAATGACGAATGTAGTCAACCTTAGTGAAGGAGAATATGAATACTTCTGCCCACTTAATCCGACAGAAAAATACCCACTTACAGTAACTAATGACATAGGGTCTGTTAAGTTGATTCAAGCTCCTGGCGTGTTCAAAACAGAAAGTCTTGCATTAACACCTGGCGCTTACCAGTTTGAAATTATCAATGAAGGTGTAGATCATGAGGTAGGTTTTGTCTTAGTACCAAAAGGAAAATATGATCCTTCTAATCATATAAAAGCAGCTTATGTTAAGGCACCAGTTGCAGATGGAACATCTTCAATGACAAATGTTGTCAACCTTAATGAAGGAGAATATGAATACTTCTGCCCACTTAACCCGACAAAAAAACACAGCCTAATGGTCAAAGCTGGAATGTAAATTTTGTTGATTTGATTGTAATTAAAGCTATATCGATTTAGATCGGTATAGCTTTTATTTTTTGAAGTATAGCTGTATTAAACTAATGCCTAATCTATCAAAAAAAAGCACAAACTATCTTTTACTAAAATCTAAGATATTAGCCATCTCAAAACAAATTCTGCACCTCGGTTCATACTTGTCTTTCTCGCCCAGTACAACAGTTTCTTTCTCTTCCGATAATCGATAACTATGAGTAGCAAGACTGCCACAGTGTGGGCATATAGCATGGACCTTAGTGATATATTCTGCTACGGCAAGTAATCCAGGAATAGGACCAAAAGGCTTACCTCTAAAATCCATATCGAGACCAGCTACAATTACACGTATACCCTTGACCGCTAATTTCTGACACACCTCTATGAGTTCGGTATCAAAAAACTGAGCTTCATCTATACCGACGACACTGACTTGATCTAAGAGATCATATATTTCTACGCTATTTTCTATGACCGTTGATGCCATGGCATTCTCATCATGAGAGACAACTTTGGTGTCATCGTAACGGGTATCCTTTTTTGGTTTGAAGATTTGTACTTTCTGATTGGCAAAGGCGGCACGCTTAAGTCGGCGTATCAACTCTTCTGTCTTGCCAGAGAACATGGAACCACACACAACTTCGATCCATCCACTACGCTGTCCTCTAAAATTAGGTTCTAAAAACATCTATTGTCTCAAAAATGTTATCGTATTATAAATAATTGCTCAATATCTCAATAAAACTTCGAAGAATGAGGTTATTAAGCCATCTATAATTAATCAATCGTAAAATTGGGTTCAATTTTTGATGTATTACGATTTATTATAATATGTTAATTAGATAAGTGAGCAATATTTAATTTACCGAACAAAAGAGAATCAGAATGGATATTAAAAATGTCAGTAAAATACTAAAGAAGATTAATAGACTTTATGAGTTAGTTAATGAAATAGGTGAAGCCAGCGCAACTGAAAAAGATCTACTCAAAGCATATGTTGTGGATCTTTATGATGCAGTTATTTCAGAAGATGAAGTAACAATGGATCTTGAGAGAGAAGAGATGCTCAAAAAACTTAAGAAACAAAAGAAGCTTGAGAAAAAACTAAAAAAACAGCAAGCTAAATCTGTAAGCAACGATATCGCAGAGCAAGAAATAGAAGAACCAGAAAAACCTGGACCTGCTGTCACTCAACAACCGAAGGCCACTTCAGTTCCTATAAAAAAAGACTCAGCTCCAGCTGTGTCGAGTGCTCTAACTGAGTTATTCGAAATAGACAAAGGCAATGAGGTTTCTGACAAACTAAGCCAAAGCCCCATCTCTGATCTGACAAGAAGTATGAGTATCAACGAGAAGATATTTACTGTGAATGAACTCTTTGGTGGCAACCAAACAGAATTAGACAACATCCTAGTCGCATTAAATGGATTATCTTCTTACGATGAAGCCAAAAGCATACTTATAAGAAGTGTTGCAACGAAGTACAACTGGAGTGACGCTAATAAATCTAAGAAAGCTCAAAACTTTATCAAACTCGTACAGAGAAGATATAATTAAGCTGTAAGAATTGAATAAAACCACTCAGCATTTTATAAGTAGTCTTAAGTTCAGCACAACCCTAACGGTAGCGATATGGCTTGTGCATATTTACCAATATGCGACAGGTTCTACAATGGCTCATTGGGGTATTTTTCCTCGAGAATTCGATGGACTAATAGGTGTCCTCACTGCACCATTTATACACGGGAGTTGGGAGCATTTAATTTCTAATTCAGTACCACTTTTTGTAACCACGACGATAATCTACTTTTTTTATAAGCGAGTAGCACTTCCCTCATTTGTTCTTATCTATATTCTCACGGGGGCAGCAGTCTGGATATTTGGGAGATCAGTCTATCATATTGGAGCAAGTGGTGTGGTCTATGGATTGATATCATTCATTTTTGGCAGTGGTGTTTTCAGACGTAATATTAAGTCAATCATACTTGCACTTATTGTTACAGTATTATACAGTGGCTATCTATCAGGTGTCCTACCTCTCAAGGCAGGGATCTCATGGGAGAGTCACCTACTAGGTGGTATCGTAGGCTTAATTATTGCATGGCTGATGAAAGGCATCATCGAGAAAGATGAAATCACCACCGACCCCTGGGCTGACGAATCTCAGGATAAAAAAACATACTTAGATCCGGATACTTTCCAGATGACAAAGGCAGAAAAACTTAGAGCTCAACAGCAAGCTGAGCAAGATGATTTTCTACATTTATAATGTTTCGTACCCTATGGTTCTACAGGCATAATTCCATTAATTGCACGACGTTTTGGGAACATCAGAGTCTAACTCATCATATGATTTCAAACAGACATTTGTAATTTAAAATATTACAATAAGTCAGCGTACAACACGTCGCTCTATATTTATTTTGCATCTACTAAGTAATATTATTAGAGAACAGAAGTTTTTAATATATGAAATACTTAGTTACATACATTTTCATTCTATATAGTTTCAACTGTCTATCCTACCCAATCGAACCGATCACACTTAACGAGATGATTGACATAAGTCCTTTTGTCGCTTACGGAAAAGTCACTTCAAGTTATGATACAATATCTTTTAAGGATTCAAAACGACCTCTTAGCTATGCCACTGTCAAGATCGAAAAAATGCTCGTGGGATATTTGGAGGAAAAAGAAATTAAAATCTTCTACAATGCTAATTACATCTGCCCTTCTCCAGCTAATTTCGTAGAGGACAAAATGGTCACCGTATTTTTTGATAAGAAAGACGGACGATATAGAACCACTGGACTGTCCTACAGCACCAAATATATTCCAGAAGAAAATAAAAATCTATACCACCAAAGAATTATAGACAATGCAAGAATCAAGGATCTACACACTGGTCATGAAAAAGAGAAACTATTAACAAATTGGTGTATAAAAAACTTGGACATTAATGGATTAAAAAATGATGCGGAAAGAGAAATAAATAAAGCATTGCTATCTCAATTTGGCTCAAAAGAAGATAGATTCATGTTTAACTCAAACTTTAAGTCGATCGATATTGTGAATAATTGGACCAAGGCCCATCGTCAAGTTATTCGTCAATACCTCATAGAAGGTGAAATCAAAATCAGGAATCTAAAAAGTATCAAACTTCTATTTACTGATTATGAAAATGAATACAGAAATTTTATAATAAGAGCTCTATCTTCTGACATCAACAAAGGTCATTTGTATCGGATTAAGGCTTACACAGAACTTTTATTCGACATGAATTTACCATCAGAGGCAATCATCATTTATGAAGAGATCGCT
>CAZBXL010000029.1:0-42581 GCA_964495785.1 uncultured Saprospiraceae bacterium
ATAAAAGAATAAGCGGGATATCGCTTTATATTAAATCAATCGGGACTAAAAAACTAAAACCTCGCAATCACTTCTAATTCAGGTAGGGTAGACTCGTAATCAAATTCTACAGAAGATTGGAATATGGTATCTAACTCTGAGGTGTATTCATCTGCAATAATAGTAACGAAATAATCTATACGATAATCCACCTCTCGGGCTAAAAATAATTTTTGAAGTACCGTGTCTTGTCCAGTGATCGGAAAGACAGCTAAGGAAGAACCATAATCTTCAAAAGAGAATTTAGGATGGAACTGTTTGATTTCGTAGAAGACGAACTGGTCTTCAGGCCTATTAGAATCTTCATCAATGACTAAAAAATCAACTTCTAATGTTTCATAAGCTTTGGCTATGATTAACTCATCTTCAGCGAGTACTGATCTGATAATTCTTATGGCCGTGTCTTGTTCTAATTCATATAGTAAGTAATTATCTTTCTCAATATTGATTGTCTGAAATATAAAGCTCTCATCTAAGTTGGGGTTTTCAGCGATAGTAGATTCTATTGTATCCATCGTCACATTGAGATCTAATGTGACAAAACCTTGTGAGTCTGTTACACCAGAGGTATTTCCGAGACCTTGCGAGCCTATGTTGTAAAATAAACTAATCGGGACATCTACTAATGGCGCCTCACTAAGACCATCTATCAGTTGTATGTTATATTGTTGTAATGGTTCATTGTCCTCATCTCCGCATGAACTCATGACCAGCAAGAGAATTATAAATTTCAGTGATTTCATGAAGATTAAGTTAGGACAAATGATTGTAATCCACAATTAACAAAATAAAAAAAACCAACCAGCTATGCTGATTGGTTTTATATTTTTTTCTAATTAGATAGAATTATTTCTCTTTTACGACAGCCATCTTGTCGTGAGTGTCTATCATATCGTTGATGATATGCATGACTTCTTCTATATAAATATCTTTCTCAAGAGCTTCGATCCATTCTTTATTTCTTTCTACACGCGACTCATCGAAGTTGATATAAGTAGAATCTATCTCTAAGTTTTTCACAATAAGTCCTTCCACCTTGTTATCGAATAGATCATCAAATTTTTCAGCTTCTTTTTCTTTCGACTCTACATACTCTACGTACTCGTTATAACCTATCGGGTACTCTGTAAGATCTTTATTTTCTTTAAGACGACGAGCATTCTCGAGGATAAGATTAAAGTCATCGTTGTTAGCTATTCTTTGAGCACTTTTTTTAGCGAGTGCCTCCTTATTAGTTACCTGATACACATCTTGGCTATATTCTACGGGCTTAATTTCAGACCACTCCATTGCATGCTCATAATCTTTTTCACCGGTTTTGATATAGTGGTAGTTATTAGGAAGGATAACATCAGGGGTTACACCTTTAAGTTGAGTAGATCCTCCATCTACACGGAAGAACTTTTGCATTGTAATTTTAAGATTACCTAAGTTGAGATTTTCTTGATCTCTATAGAATCTGTCAAGATCAACAAATCTCTGCACAGTACCTTTTCCAAAAGTAGAATTACTACCTACGATGACTGCTCTGTTATAATCCTGTAATGCAGCTGCAAGTATTTCTGATGCCGATGCACTGAACTGATTAACCATAACAACGAGTGGTCCAGAGTAGTGGACCTGAGGATCTTCGTCTTCATAGACATATGCATCTTTCGCTCTTGGTTTTACTTGTACGATAGGACCGTCCTTGATGAATAAGCCACTCATATCAACGACATCCTTAAGTGATCCTCCGCCGTTACTACGCAGGTCTAAGATCATCGCGTTGACATTTACTTTGTTCAGTTTTTCTATCTCTTTTTTG
This sequence comes from uncultured Saprospiraceae bacterium, assembly GCA_964495785.1. GTDB lineage: Bacteria > Bacteroidota > Bacteroidia > Chitinophagales > Saprospiraceae > RFSX01. The sequence goes on from CAZBXL010000029.1 coordinate 1,847, forward strand.
ATGTCTTCTGCACAAGAATTTCCGTCTTCTTTCTCAAATGAGCTGTAGAATTTAGGTAAGCTGATGTAACCTACATTTTCGGCGACATTTGGTATATCCATGATAACTGATCTTGCGAATGCATCATCGATATTGACAACGTCTCTTACGATGGCAATGTCTACAATAGAGCCATCTGGCTTCTTAACTGTAAGAACTACTGTTGTGCCTTTATCTCCTCTTATTTTTTGTACAACGTCATCAAGTCTCCATCCCGTGATATCAATAGGGTCAGCATCTTCTTGTTTGACAGCTGTGATCAGATCATCTACACCTAACTCTTTGCCTTTCCATGCAGGACCTCCCGGAACGATAGATACTACTTTAGTATACTCATCTTGAGGAGATAATCTGGCACCGATACCTTCTAGCTTTCCCCCCATTCTGATGTCGAAATCTTCTTTGTCCTTAGGACTATAGTAATCAGAATGCGGATCAAATAGATGCGTCATAGAATTCATATATCTGGCAAATTTGTCAGACCTTCTATCTTTATCTAATGTACTAAACCAGTTTTTATAAGATTTTTCCATGGCCTTGAGTGCATCAGCCATTAGCTCTTCTTCTGACTTAAGAGGATCTTTTTTGACTTCCTTACTCTCATTATCATTTTCCGCAGCTTCTATCTCTATGTTAAGATCTTCATTATAAGAAGGACTTTTATCTTTCTTATCAGCTTTTTCTTTTTCAAGTTTAATTCTCTTTTCTTGAGCTGATACTTTGTCTTCGAACCTGTTGACAAGATCATATTTTAATAGCTTTCGCCAGTAGTTTTTGAGAGCGGCTTCATCTTTAGCAAACTCTAATTTATCTCCATCAAGTTCTATGGTTCCAGCAGAATATATATCTATACCTTCTTCCATAATCTCATTATAGATTCTCTGGGCTCTGGCTCTTGAGTTATCTATGATCGTCACTGATTCATTAAAAAAGTCAAAGTTTTCTGCTTTAGCTTGATCATCAAGATCGTTTTTATATTTAGCTAACTGATCTATCTCGCTCTTGATGAGAAACCTTTTTCTTCCATCGATAGATTCGATATAATTTTCAAATGCTTCATTGGAAAAATTATCATCTATAGATACAGGCTCAAAGTGATAGACCTCTAAGAATTGCATTATGGCATTAAGAATCAATGATTCTTTCTCTTGTCCTGGTCTATTGGCTTGAAAAGCACTCAAGCCAAACGTGCTTACCAAAAACGCAATAAAAATTGATTTTTTCCAGTTCATCTGCATTATTATTTTATCGTTACATATTGTTAATCAGTCGATTATAGGAGTATTGTCTTCTAAGTTATCGTTTGATTTTCAATATTTTAATTTCAACTCTTTGATTTTTTTTCATACCCTCAGCTGTAAAGTTTGAGGCAATGGGCTTTCTCTTACCGTAACCTTTATAGGTAATTCTGTCCTTATCTATACCTCTAGATATCAAATAGTCTGCCACAGCTTGAGCTCTGTCATTAGATAATGCATCACACCACTCGTGAGATGGGGGAGCACCATTAGTATGACCTCCGATTTCTACATATATATCTTCATTGCTAGATAAGAAATCATAGACTTCGTTAAGTACCTCGTAGGAGTCATTATTGATAGTAGATTTGTCAGCATCAAAATATAGGTTATCAATATTTATTTTTGAGCCTTTTGACATTTTTGTCCTATCTAGCTCAAGAACATTTTCCTTTTTAGGTCTAACATAAACTATTGTATCTACTACATTTTCTCTTTTCTCTCTTTCAAAAATCCTCTTCTCTACGGCCTTGGCTTTGTGAGCAGGCATATTCTTCGTTACTTTTTTTCTGGGATCTCTGACCTCTTTTATATTCATAACAAAATCCTCACTGCAGGGGATGATATTAAAGTCAGAAGAATTGTCAAGTAATATGTGGCCATTATATGGAAATAGAACTGGCGTCTTGTAGAAAGCTTCTAATGTGATGACGTTGTAGTCATTATTAGGTTCTATCTTAAACTCATATTCCTTCCATTCACTATGATCTATTGGCGCAGATTCTGCGAGTAATTGGTTCTCTGCACAAAATCCATTCCCTCCCCATATTCTAAGTACTGCTGGCGTTGTAAAGCTCGCTTTTCCGGCATTTGCCAAACCTCTTGTGCTCATCGTAGCACTATTGTAAGTATCCGATCTAGCCAAATAGATAGAGAAACTGTAACATTTGTCTGAAGAAAGAGGGAAAGCAAGACGTTGTGAGACAGACTCCCAAGAATCATTATCCCTTACCACTAATCCTAAGTATGTCTTGCCATGAGCTGTAGCAACGTTATTATCCCAATAAGATGTATCTCTACCTGCGCCTTCATGTATATCTGGAGGAGTAGCTGTAGGAAAATTAACTGCCCCACAATCATACCATCCTTTGATACTTGAATTATTATTCATAGCCCCAAAATGTGGTCTGTCTTCAAATGATGGATTAGAGAGTCTAATGTCTTGACCGTAGCTCGCTGTTGTAATGAAAGCGATTATCAAGCTAAATAAGAGTTGTTTATTAATCTTCATCTTAATCTCAAAAATACAATGGTTATTAACTATACGCTGAGTACTCCGCATGGCGTATACTTATGTAATAATGAGAAACTTAAGGCATTTGTTTCTTACCTACAAATTATTATAGAAATATTAACGGAATCCTTCTACGAACTCTTAGATAAGTCAATATTAAAGCCTTTGATACAGTATTTTGAAAAAATTAAGACGATTATCTTAATGAGGATTTACTGTGATTCTTTCGATGATATTTTCCTTACCTACCTTCATAATAAGTAGGTAATCATCTGAGGTAAATGAGGAGATATCGAATAGAAATTCATTCAAACCATTAGTAACTCTTTTTTTATTGAGATTATAAATGAGTTCTCCATTGATATTATAAAAAGCACCTTCAATATGGGACTCATGACTGCTTATAAGTCTCATCACTATATTGCTATCCTCCTGATATATGTACTTATGGATAGTCTTTTTTTGTGTCATGCTATGACCTACATTGATTGTGAGAATAGAACTATAAAACTCCTCTCCTTTATTAGTCACTGAGATAACACGATAGTGATAATCTAATCCTTCAATGACATCATCGTCTGTATGATAAAGTTCTGATTGTCCTTTAGATGGTAGGAGGTGCCCTATTTTAATAAAGTCTAATTTGTCAGATTGTGATCTCTCGATTATATAATATCTGATATTTTTTAATTTGGCAGAGAAGCTTAGCTCGACAGATTCTTTAGTTATCGTGCCCTTTAGTTCTATATTCGAGATATCAGAGTGGCATGAAGAATAATAGGACCGAGCATCTAATTGGTAACTCCACAGGCATGTAGATATTAAAAAGATTAGAATCACTCCGACTACTTTCATATGATATCTTAGTCTATTCAATAGAGGATTTAAAGATTTCCAAAATAGGAATAGATTGGTTTAGAAATTGGTTTGTTGGTCTATTAGAACTAATATTCCAAAAGAATGCCAACTTTATAATGGAATGGAATAATGTTAAGATAGCGACATAATCTTGTAACTAAGTCAGGATTATAAGTTAGACTTTAAAAAGGTGATATAGAAAAAATCCTCTCCAAAGAGACAAAAGAAATTGCAATTTGGAGAGGATAATATTTTCTGAATGGACGTGCTAAGGCCCAATTATGAATAGTATAAGCAATACCTATTTAGCCACAATTATTCTTTCTGTTACTAAAGGTTTATTACCGATCTTAATATTCATAAAGTAAGTTCCGTTACTCAGTGCATGGCTATTAAATGAAAATTCTATGAGGCCTAATTTTTTAGGTTTATCATCATAGAGTAGCTTAACTAATTGCCCTTGTGCATTGAGTAGTGTGATATTGATCTGACTATAATCTAAAGCTTCAAATTTGACGGTAGTCTTATTATAACTTGGATTAGGGCTAACGATTATATTTTTGTCTATACTATTCTCTACAGTAGATGTTACTCTGCCAGGTTTAGATAATGCATTGACAAAGGTGATCCCTCTGTTATTGATAGCTCCAAAAGTCCCACTGGTCCATACGATACCGGGCTCGTTATATTTTCTTTGGCACCCTGCATAATCTCCCCATCGTTCTATGTTTCCATTGAGGTTATCGATGACACTGTCACCAGATTTTATCTCTATTGGATCAGAGTAGTCTTCTGTATTATCAAAGTATATAGCTGAGATGCCAGGATTCTTATCGATAGCGGCGTGTGACATTACAATTATGGACTCCCTATCAGCGATGTCTGATCCTGCCCATGCAATACCTGCATAGCCATATTCGATATTAGAACCACCTATAAGCTGTCCTCTTATGTCTTTGCTGCCTGCGACGTCTTCTACAATGCCATGATATATATCAGCAAATCCAGTATTATGATTAATTGTATTACCTACAAACTGTATGTGATTATTGATGAAAATACCATCAAGAATCCTGGCATCGTTAGTCTCTAATAATCCTTGAGGCTGATTAGCTACTGGCGGTGCTCCATAATTAAAGTCTGCATTTCTAACATCGATATTGATGTCAGCATCATCTTGGTATCCGGTTACTTCTACTATAAAAACGGTGTCAGTTTCTATAGCGAAATTCAGAGACGAAAGAAAGTATTGATTCTCTCCTAAGTTTTCATCTGCATATTTGATAGGGCATAGATTTCTGATTGGTTTGCCATCGAATGTGATGTTAGACCACTGTCTTATCTTGAGGTCTTCTCCGTTATACCCTGTGCTTTTATCTATCTGATATATGAATGTCTCGGCAAATCCCTCTTGCCATGATACATTATCTTGTATGAGATTAAGCGTTAAGAAAAGCTCATCTTCAGTAATGGATATCATGGGATAATCTGACCAAGTATCATCACCTCTCGGATTACCAGTAAATTCATATAGGTTCCATGTAGAGTTAACTGATCCCTCTTCTGAGAACCCAACGATGATACTCGACGTCTGACTATTGTTGCCTGCGAGACACGTAAATATAAATCTATCAGAAGTCGGGTCATACATTGTTCTGGGATCAAATTTAAATTGACCAGGAGCCAGATCTCCTGTAAAACTTTCTAATGTCCTATTTCTTATTACAGTACCGTCAGATTCTCTCATAGAAACATTACTATTGACAACTGAGAATACTTCTCCTCCATTAGAGACAGCGATATGGTTATCTTCAGGAACTGATCCGTCAGTACCATTAGATTCAAATCCAGTTATAATCTCTGGTGGATCGGCCAATCTTTTTTCATTACCTGTAATATTATATTGCTTTGGATACTTGGTTGACATGTATTTTTTAATGTCAGCCAGTTTAGTAGAAGACTGAGATGGACCTTCCATGTATTTCATATCGAGTCTAAAGTCTGGTCCTAAAGTTTTCATATCTATTTGCTCTGCAAGTGGTACAGGAGGCATCTGTTCAGTATCATACCTTAGTTGAGCATATGTAACAGCAGTACAAAGTAGTAATGATATCGTAAGAAAAAATTTCATTCTTAGGTGTATTGATGAGTAATTATTGATTGAAATTTCAATATAGGGATGAATTCTTTAATTACGCAGAGAAGCGGGGATTTTTCATATCACTTGTACAAACATGTACAAGCCAAAGCATATTAGTATAGCTCCTGAAATATTAAATATCACATTAGCAGATGCTACTGTAAGTCTCGACCTGAGAAAGTGAGCAAGTAGAACCTTAATAGAATCTGAAAGTATGATAACTGCAAGAATCGTCAACAACAAGGTGATCATAGAACTTTCAGAGATTTGCTGGCCTATCATATAAGTGGATGTGACTCCCATCCAGTATACAAAAGTAAAGGGATTAATACTATTGACCATAAATCCTTTAGTGAATAAACCGATGTAGTTTTTGACGGTAAGTTTCTCTTGGCTATAATTAAGTACTGGTTGCTTGACTAACATAAATACTCCGAATGCACAGAGCACAATAGCTCCTGATAAGCCCATCCAAAATAGAAATGCTGGAGACTCTATCGTGTCCCTTATGATATTTATAAAATTATAGAAGAAAGTAATAAATATAATATCACTTATCCATATTCCAGCGCCTACTGTAAGTCCTCCCTTAATACCTCTATCAATAGACACCTGAGTCAGTGTGATAAAAATAGGACCTAGAGATATAGCTAAGCCTAAACCTAAAATCAATCCTTCTAAAAAGTAACCCATTGTCTAACTTAGAATAGTGGCAACGATATGTCTTGCACCACCATTGTTTCTGAATTCGCATAGATAGATACCTTGCCAAGTACCTAATGCTAATTTATAATTTATAATCGGGATGGAGATAGAAGAACCTACTAAGCTTGCTTTTATATGGGCAGGCATATCATCGGGACCTTCCATCGTATGCTTAAGAAATGGCATATTCTCAGGCACTAATTTATTGAAGATGGATTCAAAATCTACTCTTACATCAGAATCTGCAGCTTCATTAATCGTCAATCCAGCTGATGTATGTTGTATGAATAAATGTAAAACTCCTGAGGCGGGTAAAGTAATTTGACTGAGTATATCTGAGGTGATAATGTGAAAGCCTCTCGGGTAGCGTGGTAAAGTAATATTACAATGCTCAGTGGGCATTTTTATCCTCTTATTTTAGAGATAGGAGGACACTTAAGATAGCCTATATACTTCATGATACCAATACTTACAAAGTAGACGATATCATTATTTTTTCCATTACCTCTCTGTGTGCCAGGTCTACCAAATTCTGGATCTAAAGATCGATTAGCCAATAGTGGAGCTATCTCTCCTCTCTGTGAAGCTAATGTAAATGGATCAGCATAAGTACCACTCACATCATCTATATAATCAGTAAATACATTACGGCCACTTATCTGTGTATTGATACTCCAGTCTCTATTAATGTCCCACTTAAAACCAAAACCAAAAACAAACGCTGCAGTTAATGATCCATATTCTCCACCAGCAAATTGTCCCTCTGTACCAAAGTCTCTCAGGGTATATGTCTGATCGTCTAATGTTGTCTTAGGATTATAACTCATCAGAGATAGACCTCCAAATATATATGGAGTGTAGAATTCTTCAGCGCTTCCATGTACATACGGGAAAAAATTAAACTCATATGATACACTTAAGTCTATTATCTGCGAGTGGAAATCAAGATTTCTACTTCTCTCAAAGGCATTATTTGATGAACCATCGGCGCCTCTGATAAGACCGTAATTTAATGCTGCAGTGAGAGATGTACGTTCATTATGATTTCTACGAAACTTAAGGCCTACAAGATAACCAGGACGAGATAAATCATAGTTCGTATTAAGGTCTCCGAAGTAATAGGCTATGCCTGCGTGACCTCCATATTCTATACCTTCTTGAGCAGAAAGCTGAAGACAAAGAAAACTACTAATTAAAAAAAATAAAACTCTCATATTCTTAGACTATCAAGTCAATGAATGCTTATAACGCTACTCTTCAGGAGTATGTTATGTGATTAGGGCCTAATCCACATTCTAATCGCCCACAAAATTAACAATGTGGCTAATATTGCAGCGATTATTTGAAGCAATCTGTCAAAAGGAGCATAATCTTTAGCAGAGATTGTCACATTATTGGAGTAGATATCTTGGACAAACACGTTGTCAGACATCTTAGCTATGATATTGACCTCTGTGTCTGAAGGGTAATCTAAAGTAAGATTTGGATCTCGAGTCCATATCATTCTTTGATCTGTAGGAGTGTTAATGTAGTAAGTATAGTTTAGTCTATCACTGTAGAAGTTATCTGTTTTTAAGTAAGTATTTATACTATTATTATCTTCTGCGTGATATAGATGTAGTGATGGTATATCTATCGTATCATCTTGGATACCGTTTATGCTTAAGCATGAATTATTAGTCGTCACCCATAGCTGATCATCTATCTCGGTGAGTTGCCCTTGATTGAGTTTTGGAGCTATAGGAATGACGTGATCTATAGTCGCTCTTTTCCTTAACAGGGATTTTTTATCTAAGTACAATACAGAATTACTTGTCAAGACAATAAGGTCTTCATCTTTAGAGAATATGTCTAAGATCTTGGACTTCTTTAATGCTATGGGGTTTTCGATTTCTGGTTCCTCGATGGATATATGATTGAGAGTATTTTCAGAAAAGAAAAATATCACACCCTTATCGATAAAGTAATTCTTAGAGTAAGGTAGTGTCGCTGAGAAGATTAATCTGAGCTGGTTTTTATCTTTGAGATAGATGCCAGATTGACCTATGGCTATAACTTTGTCCATATATCTCAGAGTCTTGTAATAGTGATCAGAAGATGGACTTATTTTGACTCTATTATGATACAGATTATGTGTTGTAGAGATATAATGATCATTGATATCTGTAATTATTTCTTCTGGAAATCCATCTTCTTGTCGCATTATCGCTGCACTACTTCTATCATGTAGAATAGCTTTGTCATTATATATTAGAAATGGATTTTGACTTGAATCTATAGATATATTTCTTACTGGTCTGAGATCATTCCTTATCTGCCAAGTGTCACTTATAAGTTCCAAGATCTGAGATCCATTACTACAGTACATTCTGTCTCTTATCTTATAAGCTTGATAAAGTTTATCCCCACTGGGTAGTTCATATTGTCTGTAGTACTCAGGGGTAATAATGTGAATATCTTTATCACTTAGAATCCATAGATTTCTGTTTTGATCTTCGTGTATAGATATGAGTTCATCTGTATTCTCATTGTCCACTTCATAATCAACTCTGAGTTTATTATTACCAATGGTGAGGCACTTATCTTTAGTTAGAATCCTATATGATGAATCTTGATTCATGTATACTCTAAGGACTTTACTTATATGATGCCGATCAAGGATAGATTCTAAAGTCTTATTCTTAGAGGGTTCAATTTTTTCTTTTTGAGTAAAGTGTATCTTATTATCATTAATCTCAAATCGGCCAGCGTCTGTATCTAACAAAGTCGTAAGAGCATTTTTACTTACACTATGAGGCGTGATGTCCATATGAGAAATAAGGATGGAATCTCTGCTAATTATACTCAGGTACCCTCCTTGTATTATGGGATAAGATGGGATTTTTGATTCTTCGAAATCATCAAATATCGGATTCATATTCTTGGTGATTTCAAAATCTTTGAAAGTGATTAAAGTATCTAATGTACGACCATTCACTTCATAAATTCCATTCTGACTGACGACTTGCTTATACCTTCCATCTATTGATATTATATCTATAGCTACTAAGTTGTCGGGCAGATCTATTCTATAACGAGATTGGCTTGTACAATCTATTACATACAGTAACAGTACTATTATTACAAAAAATGTTTTTCTGTAGAAACTCAAACTCCAGGATGTTATTACTCAATTATGACCCTAAGTTAGAGCTATGGGCACATTATTTTATATTAAATTAGTTTTCAATCTTAGAAATTGATTATTTGACGTCATTTATTACAGATTCATAGGAGTGATATCTTTTGATGATTAATAAGTAGGTACGTCTCGATATTCATATGAATTGTAACATCCATAGACTTAAATGAAAAAGGAAGTATCAGAATACATCGAATCCCATACTAAATGGAAACAACAGTTATCCGAAATAAGAAAAATATTGCTCTCCACCGATCTTGTAGAATGTATCAAATGGGGTATGCCTACCTATACTGTCAATGGAAAAAATGTTGTGGGATTTTCGGGGTTCAAAAATCACTGTGGATTATGGTTCCATAATGGCAACTTGCTTATAGATGATAAAGGCATCTTAACCAATGCTCAAGAAGGGAAAACTCAGAGTATGAGACATTACAAAATCTATGAAGGTGATATCATTAATCATAAAGTCATAAAGTCCTACATAGAAGAAGCCATTAAGGTTCAGAAAGAGGGAAGAGTAGTTGCTAAAAGCTCATCATCAAAAAAAATAAAGTCAGTCGAATACGAGATTGACGCTGTCTTTAAAAATGAATTAGATAACGACGCCACATTAAAAAATAAATTCTCAGGACTCACACATGCACAACAGCGTGATTACGCTAATTATATCAATGAGGCCAAGAGATCTGCTACTAAGATGAGTCGATTAGAAAAAATAATTCCCCTTATAATGGAGGGTAAGACCTTAAGTTCTTTATGGTCTAAAAAGTAATTATAAATCGACGATTAGAATAGTATACCTATATTAATTGAAGACCTGTTTGTATCAAAGGAAGTGCTTCCCGCAGGATTTCCGTCATTATCTGTAATACTAATTAATCCTGCATCCAATTGGGTGATACCATCCAGCTCTATGAAAAATTTTGCATTTTTTATAGGAGTAATGATTCCTATACTGAAGGCTCCACCAAAATCACTATCCATACTTTCATCTATACTTACATTATATGCCGTCCCTAGTGCAAGATGCCATCTTCTGTTCTTACCAAAATGCCAAGCAGCCTGGAGGGGGATTGCTATAGTATTATCTATAATACCGAGACTATAATCTCTTCTTTCATAATTAAGTCGGCCTTTAATACTCCAGTTTTTCCCAAAATAAAAATCTGCTTGAAGACCAATTATAAAGCCATTGCCGTCTATATCAAATTCCTCAGTTTCAATATTTTGACCATTAATAAGTTGACCGTTTAAGTCAGGACTCAAGGTATTAGTACTGAAACCTGCATAAGCACCGAATACAAAATCTCCACTTTGGCGCCACTCGGGATTAAGGACTTCTTCTTGATCTGATCGAGATTGTGCTTGGGAGAATGAGATAATAAATAGGCTAGAAATGATAGTGAGTATGATTTTCATTAAATTAGGAATTTGTATGATCATTAATGGTTGCTTGCCAATATATAGAGATTTACCAATATGGTTATTACGAAGTAACCTTTTTTAATACAAATAATGACATACAAATATTCAATGTTAAAATTTGTCCATGGATCAATAAATTATGATATTTCATAATATTTATAAAACGTACTCAGATAATTTTGTATCATTGGAGCAATAATGATACTTCTGGGTTATATACCTAAAGTTATGAGCATATATGAAAAATCTTAAGGATCATCTCGAGTCATACAAAGTTGATATTGAAACAGTTGCACTTAAATACGAGAAGGGCAACAGCTTGTCTGATGGTCTTGTTAGAGATTTGTTTTCAGATATTAAGAGCCTTTTAGGCAAGTATCTTACGATAGGAAATTCTGCAGCTCTACAGCATGAGGATAATAATAGCCAAGTGCACTTTCTGAGTTGTAGAATAAGAAGTGAAATAGCATATGAGCTTAAGGATTATCTTCTGCTGATGCGGAATATATGTATCGGTGCTATAAAGGCTCAAGCTTTCAGAGATGATAATGCCATCGTAGATACAGAATACGAAAGATATATAACTGAGTCCCAAGATATCTTGGCCAAAGCAGGCTATGCATTAGCTTCTTATATAAGTGGTGTGTTATCTAAGATGAATGATGAAGAATTCATCAAGAAAGATTTGATGCACTATAAGCTGGTCGAGTCGCCATGGTATGTATACAAGGAACAATATGAAACGCTATCTAAACAGATGATAGATCTGCGTAGACAGATTGTAGGATACGATGACATCAAAGAATCTTTTAGTCAAATCAAAATACAAATAGAAGAAGCCATTGATAACTTGAGACAGCAGACTGATGCTGTTAAGGTTGCAGCACTTGATTTGGTTTCAGAATACTCTAAGCCACAATTGGTAGTTAAGGATATACATGAGAAAATAGAGCATGTAGAATCTGTTTCTGTAGTCAAAGAGAATCTTAAATTTAAATTAGAAAAAATAGATTCTACGATTAAGAATCTAAAAAACTACGTCTTTACAGTAGATTATAAAGAAGGCAACTTGGTACAAAAGAATATCAACTTATCGCAACTAACTTCTCGATGGTTGGAATTGGTTCTTGTACCGTATATGTCAGATATGCATGAGTATCTCAAGATTCTAAAGACGACATGTGATATGTCTGTGAAGAATATGAGAAATAAGCTCAGCTTACTTAATGATAACAATCATGATGAATTCTTGAGTGACCTATCTATCAATTCGGATAAGATGATGGAGGAACAGAATAAAATGTTCCAAAAAATCAATGATGATATGGTAGAGGTAAGAGAACTTTTAGATAATGAATTTAAGATATCTAAGATATATAGCTCTAAGCCATTTTTATCGGCAGGATTGCAGTCTTCTGTTAATCAGATTATGAGGGATCAGAACAAACTCGTGGAAGTCCTCAATAAAAGATTTGGTCAAAGTCAGGAAGATTTGAAATATTTCTTCAATAGGCTACAGAAACAAGAGAAACTTACTGAGGCAGAGAAAATTGCTTTTGCACTCAGTAATAAGAGTGGCAAATTTGCAACAGAATCATATGATCAAGTCTTTCTCAAACAGAATATTTTCAGCGAATTCTATATCATAGAACGGACTGAGATCAATGACAGAGCTAGAGAATCTATCAATCTATGGAAGAACGGCTATAATGGATCTATGATTGTAACTGGATCTCCTCTAAGTGGAAAAACCACATTTGCTAATGATATTGTCTTAAGAAATTTTGGATCACATTATGTTAGGTTAAAGCCTCACAGTGAGCAATCATTTAATGGAAGAAAATTTCTTACCGATGGTAATCTTGTAGATGCTCTCAATGAGATATCTAAGTCGCGGATCACTCAGCCAACCTGTATATTCATAGATGACTTAGAACTATGGCATAATGAGAATTCTCATCTGCTACAAGATGCAAGAGGACTGACAGACTTCATGACTAAGAACGGAGATATGGTCTATGTACTGCTCTGTATTAATCCTATAGCTCTACATTTTCTCAATATATACATGAACTTCTCAGATCAGTTTTTATCTATCATAGATGTGAGTAAGGTGAAGTTCTCTCATTTTAAAAACATTATACAATTAAGGCATACTGCGACACATAAGACTTTAGTTAAGTCTGACGGAAAAGAATATAATCCTGATGAGTTTCTATCTTTAGTCAAGCAAGTGCATAAGAACTCCGATGGTAATGTAGGTGAGGGATTGCTGAGGTGGATTTCTGGAAGTAGAGAGATAAGCTCAGATCAAGTGATATATGACTATAAAGATATGAAGGTGGATAACTTCATAACTCCAGAAAACGAAATGTTGATCGAGCAATTCTTAAAGTATAAGAAAATGAAAGATACAGAGTTGATATCTATTTTCTCTATAGAACAGTATCAGAATGTACGTGTGCAACTCAAATCATTATTGCGTACCAAGGTACTTGTGAGAGATAATGAAGGATATATTCATATCAATGAATTCATCATTACGGACACTTACAAGTTCTACAAGGAAATATTTTCTCAAAAGAGTCAAATGTCAAGTTAGATGAGTCAATATTTCTTACATATATCTTGGTTCCAGATTTTAGTGGCGATTGCGCTTATCGTTCTCTGTTACATGATTATGAATTTGGTTTTGAACTCTCCATGGATTAGACTTAACCTAAAATCTAATAATGTATTTTCAAGATTTCTAAAGCACCTTTATTGGCCTTTAGCAGGAGTTATCATCGCTGGATTTTTTATAATAAAGCATCCCATTGCACATGGGTTTATGGTGTTGATTACGACCTTGTTATCTTGGAGATATATAAGAGAGATTTTCTTAGGGGCTTTCTTAAAGTTCAGCCAAGTTTTTCATAAGAACACACCTTACCACATTAACGGTATGCAGGGTACATTAATATCATTGGATAGGATAGGAGGACAGTTTAAGTTTCATCAAGGAACGCAGTTTTTTACATACTCACAATTACTCGATAGTCAAGCTATTGCATTAGTTAATGACGTAGCTTCCGATGAGTTAGCCTTCAGATGTACAAATGACGGCTGTGAACAATTTACCGTGGCACATATTCAGGATATGATTTTTCAATGTCCTTATGTAGATCACTATTTCAAACCTAAGATTAATGTTGTAGATGGTGATACCATCTCGGTTAAAATAAATACACGTAGTCAGATCAGCTCTGAAATAATATTAAATTATTTTAAGGAAAAAGAGCCACTTATAAATTTCAGAATTTCTAATAATACTTTTTAGATGAACAATTTTATATTTCTTGAAAGTTCAGCAGTTTTAGGATCTTACGATGTTATCATAGCAGCATCAGTGATTATTATATTATCATTCTTTTTTAATATGATATCCAAGGCGACGAGTATACCATCTGTGCTCTTATTGATTGTATTAGGAGTCATACTGAAAGTGGGATTAGATGCTAAGGGTGTCGATATCAATTTTAGGCCCTACTTAGAGGTACTAGGCATTGTCGGTTTGATTATGATTGTATTAGAAGCCGCTCTAGAACTTAAGTTAGAGCGGAATAAGCTGATGCCAATACTAATCGCCTTTATTCTGGCGCTGGTGGGGCTACTGGCCTCCACCTTTGTAGCTGTGCTCATCCTCAAGCAATTTATACCTGATATTACAAATCAGCAAGCATGGTTGTATGCGACTCCACTATCAATACTGTCCAGTGCCATCATCATACCTAGTGTGAATGATCTAAGAAAGGACAAGAAAGAATTTCATATTTATGAAAGTACATTTTCTGATATTCTCGGTATAATGATGTTCTATTTCTTGACAGGTAATATAGAGCAAGAAGCCGGAGGACAGTCTCTGATAGGCTTCTCTGGTAATATCGTATTGACCATTGTACTGTCATTAGTAGCGAGTTATGCTATTGTATTAATATTCCAAAATATTAAGAGTCATGTAAAGCTTTTTCTTCTAATAGCTATACTGTTGTTGCTCTATGCAATAGGGAAGAAAATGCATCTTTCGTCTCTTATAATCATCTTGATATTTGGATTGCTTATCGCCAATATGGAATTATTCTTTGGGGGTCGGTTACGTAAGCATCTCAATCTTAAAAAAGCTCAGCATATATACGAAGAGTTACATATTATTACACTAGAGACGGCCTTTGTGATTAGGACGTTTTTCTTTGTCATATTTGGTGTGACGATATCGCTTGTGACATTGTTAGATCTGGATGTAGCAATTGTAAGTATGTTGATTATAGCGTCTATCTATGTGATTAGATTCATAATGTTGAGGATAACAATAGGTAAAGATATTATGCCACAGATATATATTGCTCCACGTGGTTTGATCACCATATTGTTGTTCTATAATATTCCTAAAGCTGTAGAATTAAAATCATTTAATCCAGGTATACTACTCTTCGTTATTATAGGTACAAGTATGATAATGACTGCTGCGATGATTTTTGAAAAGAAGCGTTCAGGCAGTGCAATAAGTAAGGCAAAATCTATCGCTGTAGGAAGTGTCAAATGGAAAGCACCGACGATTGATTCTGAGTAGAAAAATAAATGAATTTTTTTTGATGCTTGAACTTGGACTTTCAATCAATATTTGCATATTTGTTTATATCTTATTATTGAACATCAATTAACTTCCACTTATGTCAAAGCCAAAAGTAATCAAGGACTACGATAAGCTTCCAGAAGAGATTCAGGAACAAATAAAGATGACATATCCATACGGTTTTGATAAGAAGCTTATCATGTTTAAAAATGCAAAAAACAAATTGATAAGTGCTTTACCATTTGAAGCAGAAGACTATTATTACCTTATCAAAATGACTAAAGCTGAAGCTCAAAATATCATTACTGAAGATGATGACTATGGCGAGGATGGTATGCTTAAGGAAGATGTCATGACTGACTTACAAGAAAAACATCCTGATGTTGATCTCGAGGATGATGATTAATTTATCTTACAATTATCTTTAGTATTAATTTAGTAGATATGATTCTCTACTTATTTAATTATAATAAGGAGCAGTATCAGGTAATTGATTTATTGTAGATATAGTTGTCTTACTTACCTAACAAATTGTTTTCCATCGCAATTCTTACCAAGCCAGCTGTATTACGGGCATTCAGCTTTGCTAGTAGATTGCTTCTGTGAGACTCTACTGTCTTAAGAGAAATGAATAACTCATTAGCGATTTCCTGAGTCGTATGTTCCTTAATAATTAGATCAAGCACTTCTTTCTCACGACGAGAAACTTTAGGCAGTACTTTTCTTGATTCTTTAGATCCACCTTTTCTTTGATTCATGAGACCTTTCATAATAGTTTCCGTGACATCCTTACTGAAATAAGA
The DNA here is from genome assembly GCA_964495785.1 of uncultured Saprospiraceae bacterium. Taxonomy (GTDB): domain Bacteria; phylum Bacteroidota; class Bacteroidia; order Chitinophagales; family Saprospiraceae; genus RFSX01. The sequence continues at coordinate 18,145 of CAZBXL010000029.1, forward strand.
TGTACCAGATAGTATAGTATTGATAGCTTTAAGGAGTTCTTCTCTTCCTGTATTTTTAAGAATGTATCCCATAGCACCATTATTCAATATCTCAGTAACGAAACTCTCTTCATTAAACATCGATATAGCGAGCACTTTAGTTTCACTGAAATCTTTGACTACTTTTTTGCAGACTTCTATGCCACTCATCCCTGGGAGATTTACATCAAGCAATAATATGTCTGCTGGATTATTCTTAAGGAAGTCTATAACCGATGGTCCGTCTAGACATTGGCCTACAACCTGTATATCATCTTCGGCTTTGAGTATGGAAGCAATTCCATCTGCAAACATAGCGTGGTCGTCAGCGATAAGAACTTTAGTCATTATGGTAATATTATAAAGAATTTAAAATAGAGACATCTACTGTCATTGATCGATTTTCAAAGTTAATCTAATATACGTTTTAAAAATTAGGGGTATTCCCTAATATGGAAATTGGGTGTTATCAATGATGGCTTGCAGGCTTGTTTTATTCAACTTTACATTATAATTATGGCTAATGAGTCATAAGAAAAAAAAGTTAGTTGGTTTTTTTCTTTTTAACATTTAAGGTTAGTTAGTTATAAAAGAAACCGAATAAGAGCCTAAGACATGTTTCTTGATGTCGTCATCTTATTTGGTTTCTTTTTCTCAAAAATCCTAAAAGAAACCAAAACACAAGACCTTTAACAAAACCCAATAACGAATTACCGATTAAGAATAACTCATTGGGATTGACTATTGCAAAATTGAAAAAAACTCTCATAACGATGAGGGTTTTTTTTATGCCCATGCTATACATACCCTGACTTTCATTCTTATTTTTGTCTCAGTTATTATTATGCTCAGAATTCTACCTTTATTCCTGTTTTTTAGTTTGATAAGCCAATTATCGATAGCACAAGACAATGTGGTTAACCAGGGAGAAAAGTATAAAGAGGCATTAGAAGAAGCTCGTAAAATAAATGATTATGCTGCCTTAGCTAAAGTGTATTATGAGTATGGTCTGTATGAAGAAAAAGTACGCAGAGAATCTGGAAAGTCTTTTGAGTATCTGACAAGGAGCTTAGATTATTATGCAGTCATAGACGATACACTTGGCACTATCAAAGTCAGATCAGAGTTAGCTAAACATTTTCTCAATAACGAAATGTATAATGATGCTCTGACAGAACTGACCAAGATCAAGGAATATTATCTTTCTAAAAATGAATTGACTTCTCTCGCCGAAGTAGAGTTGTACTTAGCAGAACTTTACTTTCAGAATCTCGAAATCGAGTCAGTTAAGACATCCTTAGATAATGTAGAAGTGCTCCTTGATAGCATCTCAGATCATAATATCAAGAGAAGATATATTGTAGAAAAAATCCAGTACCATGAGATTGTAAGAGAATTAGATATAGCGCTAACCCTTGCTAATGAATGTTACAATATGAGTATAGCAGAAAGATCCTTAGAAGGAGAGTCTATCTGTCTAGCTAAGCGTGGAGACATTAAGTTAGCTCAAGAAAAATATCTTTCGGCTATACTCGATTACAAAGAAAGTCTGCCGTATCTTAATAATCAACCTTATAGTAAAAGACGACTTCAGATATATAAAAACTTAGCTCAATGTTATAAGCTAATTAATCTGAATAACGAAGCATATAACTTCCTACAAAAGTACTCAGTGCTACAAGACAGTATTCTGAGTGAAGAAAGAATTAATGCTCTCAATAACTTAGCATATAAGTATACTAGCGAAAAAAAGACAAGAGAAATAAGCTTGTTAGAATTAGAAAAGAACTACGCCTTTGAGAATAATCAGCAACAGAAACGAGCCCTATACGTGTTGGGTGTAGCATTTGGCTTGCTCGTACTTTTCATCTATTACATAGTTAGATTCTACAAAGAGAAAATTAATAATGCAGCTATAATCAAAAAACAAAACGATAAGATAAACCAGCAGAAGATCAAGGAGCTACAGGACAAAATACAAATCAATTCTATGCAATCTATGCTTACTGGGCAAGAGTTAGAAAGAGAACGTATATCCAAAGATTTGCATGACAGCTTAGGCGGACTTTTGTCTACGATCAAGTTACAAGTGGATAACTTAAGAAGTAAGGAATCAAAGGTGGATATGATACCTGAGTATAAGAAAGCGACACAGCTATTAGATACAGCAGTAGGGGAGGTGAGATCTATATCTCAGAACCTTCAGCCAGTGGCCTTAAATAAGCTCGGCCTTATAGCCGCATTAAATGATCTCATTAATAGATATAATTCAAGCTCTGGTCCAGAGATTCATTTTCATCATTACGATATCCCAGCCAAACTGGATCAAATGGTGTCTTTAGGTATATTCAGAATAGTACAGGAGATAATGAATAACGCCATTAAGCATGCCAAGGCATCAGAAATACTTGTGCAGTTAAACAGAGAAGGTAAGCACATCATAATACATGTAGAAGATGATGGAGTAGGCTTCGATACTAAACTAAAGTATAAAAGTATGGGGCTGGAAAATATTAAATCAAGAGTCAATTACCTCAAAGGAACCATAGAAATAGACTCTCGTCCTGATTATGGCACGTCATATCTTATCAATGTAATGATAAATCCAACTCATCAAGTCACGTTTTTATAAGATATTGAAAACTTAAATGTCTACTACTTAGCATCTAATTATCATTTAATCTTCGATGTAGAGTCGTTGTGACTACGAAGTTATCGTCATGTAGTGGTATGGCTGTTTGATCGAGTATAGAATGCTCTTATGTTTGTATCGAATATTTAAATAAGTAAGTCATGAAAACATTTATAGCAAGTTTAGTAATCGGAATCACAGTGATAACTTCATCATTCGCTACAGTCACTCCTGAGTCAGAATTATCGATTATCAATACAACGGCAGTAGAACTCAATGTTGTAAATGTATTGCAGAAAGATTTTTTTCAAACTGCAGAATATAACTCTCAGTTAGAGGCATTAGAATTTGTAACTGCTGACTATGTTAATTACTTACAGATATTTGATGAGTCAGGAAAGTTGATGTATCAGCTACCAGTTATGTCTAATAAACTCAAGATATCAAAGCAACTATTCGAGCAGGGAGCTTACAAAATTGGCTTTATTACTAAAAACAACACAACGATACAATTCACTAATCTCAAGGTGAATTAATTCTCAATAATATTAAGGGTTAAGTATGAAAAAGAGACTGTCATTTATTTGGTAGTCTCTTTTTTTATTATGCATGTGACATAGCTAAATATGCTATAAATCCAACTATAATCTTATTTACTAATCATTGTGCCTTAGGGATAAATTACTTTACTCAGAGAGAGTAAGAAGTAACCAAAGTCTAATCTTTTGTATCACTATGATATGACTTACGTGCACAAAATGATACCATTAGTCTGATGAATAATACCGATGATCTGATTAAAGTATAATATTGTTGGATTATTTTTAAGTTTCTGATAACCCAAATATTCAATCTTGCGATCAGTTGTATTTTTTCTTGTAATCCTATTTATGTGCAAACTTTCTGCTCAGGATGTTACACAAGTACAATTAAAGGATCTTGAGGAAGGATTGAATGAACGTATTGTCAATAAAATAGCTCGCGATACTTTCGGCTATTTTTATCTTTTTTCAAATAATTCTATTCAGAGATATGACGGGACTAGTTTTGAAAGTGTAAAAGTCCCAGAAGGTGCAGAGAAAATCTTATCCGATATCACTGATGTTATCACAGATAATTCTGGTGGACTTATTGCATACACCGAACAAAAAATAGATGCTCTACACATCAAGCCTGCGCAATTAACTTCTAAGTATATAAAATACGATAGCACTAATGACAGGCAGCTACAACTAAATTATCTGGCGCAACAATTATTAGATGATGATTTTGCAAAATGTATTATTAGAAACAATGATACAATTATAATCAGCAATGGATCTTTCTTAAAATTGATTTCTGGCGAGCCACAAATAATAGGTGACTCAACCATTCAGAAAGGGTTAAATTGTAATGTACTGAAAGTTGATAAAAATGGAAATGTCATTGCTGTATTAGGTTATGTCAATAATGAAAGTATCAACATAAAGGTGCTGCGTAAAGATGGTCGGATTCAGGACTATAGTGGGATTCTGGAATATAATGATAAAGTGAAAGACATCTATTGTGATGATATAGATCACCGATGTATGGTCGCCTCGTTTAATGGATTGTATATTATTTCATTTAGAAGAAAAGGTATAGAAGTTTTTTATAGAGATGAATCTGCATCATCAAGTGGATTTGGATACTTGGTTATGGGAGTATCAGCATGCGGTCCTGATGTCATATTTGGTGATGAGAATTATGGCTTAAGAAAGATAGATAAGAAAGGAAATGTAGAGTTACTCTTCCCTGATGAAGAAGTTGATTTCTTTAGTAATGAAAGGATGTATTATGATAAGCTGAATAAGCGCTATTGTACCACAGCTAACTTTACTGATGACGAATCTATCGTATATATTTTTGATACGACATTTACGGATTTAAAAAAGCAGGTGATTCCTTTTTCTGTAAGTAACTTCCGTTTCGTCGGTAAAGAAGAATTGCTTTTAGTAGGAGAAGATAAAAGGATAAAAGATAGAAATGTAAGTGGAAAAGTGATGCTATGGAATACTGAATCTAATTCAGGAAAGACATTGATACAATCTATACCCTCTGTGATTTCAGTAGAGAAATATCAAGATGAATATTGGCTTGCGACAACCAACGGACTTTTCATTATAGACAGCGATTTTAAGTCGATTCAAAAAATCACGTCAATTGTAGGTGACAAGTATTTGTTATGTGCCAAAGCATGCTATGACAAAATGTATGTCGGGAGTTACGGCAATGGACTATTCATTATTGATCCTGATACTAAAGAAGTCTTAGGTCATTATGATAAAGCTAATTTCTTAAGTGATGATATCGTTGCAGCGATTGAAGAAGACGATGTCGGTAATATATGGCTCAGTACTTTTAATGGTATTAATGTCATAGATCAGAATGATTGCATTATATCTAAAGTCATGTTTTCTGATGGGTTATCTCATCGAGAAATGAATACAAATGCTATATCTAAAGATAGAGATGGCAACCTTTATTTTGGAACCTTGAATAGTCTCACGAAAGTTAATCCAGAAGAGGTTTTAGCCTGGTCTTCTTCTCAAGGACTATACATTAATCATGCGACAGCTTATTATAAGAATGATATAAAAGTTGTAGACCTAAATGCTAATCCGATCCGTATCAAAATTGGTTTTGATTCTTTAATTCTGAACGTGGATTTTCCAGATTATGCGAACTCCATATTTGATAATCCCATTAATTATCTCAATGTCAATGAAGTACCTGTTAATGTTTTTAGTAGTGACAAGAGAGGCTTATTGATAAAGCCTGAGGAATTAAATAAAGCTCCCGTTTTAAAGTTTAAGAATAGGAATAATCTCTTCAATGAGAGTTTAGAATTTGATCCTCAATATGATTTGACAAAGTTGATTATTTTATCATTGTTAGCCTTTTGCGTCATAGGTTTTCTTTTAATTATTTTCTATAGAAACAAGTTTACAAGAGTCCTTTTTGAGCAAGATGAAAAGATAGAAATTAACAAAAGAATAGCAGAATTAGAATTGAGTGCTCTTCAGTCTCAGATGAATCCTCACTTTATTTTTAATGCATTGGGTGCTGTACAATATTTTATACAGACTCAGAAGACAGAAGAAGCAGACAATTTTTTAGCAGACTTTGCATTACTTATGCGTAAGATATTAGAATCTTCTAAAGCTAAGTTCATTACTCTAAAAGAAGAAAAAGAAATTTTGGATCTCTACATTAATATAGAGCAATTAAGATTTGACGGATTATTTGATTTTGTTTGGCACATAGAAGACAATGTAGATATGGAGAATGTTATACCGCCGATGATATTACAACCCTTTGTGGAGAATGCGATCAACCATGGGCTCTTCACATTAAAAGACAAGAAAGGTAAATTAAATATCTACGTAAGAGAGCACAAAAATAAAATTGAGTTTGTAATCAAAGATAATGGAATAGGCAGAAAAGAAGCGGCACTATTAAGAAATAAGTCTCATAAACCAAGAGGTATGCAAATCGTCAATGACAGAATCACTACGTTAAATACTCTTGAGGATATTATTATCAATATAGAAACAGAAGATCTATATATAGAAGATAATCCTGCAGGTACGGCTGCAACAATTACCATTACTTACAATCATTCTATGCATGAAGCCACATAGGCATCACTTATCTTAAATTACAACACCATGAAGTATAAAACTATAATAGTAGATGATGAAGATAAACTCAGAGAAGTCATAAAGATTAAGATTAATCATAATTGCCCTGAGTTAGAAATTGTAGGATTAGCAAGTAATGCAAAAGAAGCTTATGAGATGATTAAAGATAGGAATCCAGATCTTATATTTCTGGACATCGCTATGCCCAATGAGTCAGGATTTGATCTAATATCAAAATTTGATAAAATTGATTTTGAAATAATATTTGCTACAGGATACAATGAGTATGCACTAGATGCACTCAAAGTAAGTGCAGTAGATTATCTACTTAAGCCTATCAAAACTTCGGATCTTGTCCAAGCCGTTATCAATGCGAAGGAACGGATCAATACTAAAGAAAAATTGAAAGACTATGATCTTCTCAAACATAATATTCAAAATATAGGAGATCAAAAATCAAGGATTGCTATACCTGGGTCAGAAGCATATCAGTTCGTAGAGGTCGAGGATATTATACGATGTGAGGGGTGGCAGAAGTACACTAAAATACACTTGATAGATGGTGCTTGTATCATCAGTTCTTACAACATCGGAATATACAAAGACATGTTAAATGCTTACGGATTTTTTTGTTGTCACAAATCTCACTTAATAAACTCTGTACATGTTACCTCTTATAATAGGGATGGTTTTGTCGTTATGAGTGATGAATCTACAGTACCTGTATCACGACGTAAAAAAGATGAATTCTTAAGTGTCTTTGTCAAGAGAAAATAGGTGTTTGATATTTAGTCGTTATTTGATTTTGATATAGATTTTAATAAGACTGTCATCTTAGCACCATTCATTTCGGGTAACACTGATTCTTTTCTTATCAACAATGGATGTTCTCCCGATGATATCCATAGCGTATGTTTTTTCGATTTATTTTCGATAGACTGTAATAAGCATTCATTGCATTGATGACCATTGATCTCTGTCTGATTAATTTTAGAAAAATTGTAATGCTCTATTTTTTGGCTTTGAGAATTAAAGACTCTTATAAGGTGTTGCTGATTATCATCTAACTCAATTGACGATAGATACACATCTAAAGAAGGGCCATCCATAACAAAATCGTTATCAGATTTAAAATCTATTGCTTGATCTTGGCCATTCATTTGTACTCGACCATTGATGATCTTATTGGTATGGGTAAACTCTATTAGGAGAGGACCTTGTTCTACTCTTCTCGATACAGCTAAGCCAGAAGGTTTTTTAATAACGCTATCATCTCTGAGATCACCCATAGCAGAACTGGAAAAATCATTAATCATAATATTTTTATCATCAACGATAACAAACCTTGTACTGTCAAAACTAACTTCTTGATCTTGAATATTAAGTTGAATCGTATAGACAAACTCTCCACTTATTATATTTTTAGATGGTAAGGGGAGTGCCTTATTTTTCTCATCATGAGATACGATTGTCGGCATAACTAATTGAGATATATCAACTGTGACCTTTTCGATGATCTCAGATATTGGCTCTGGTACTTCTTCTTGATATCGGCCACCTAAGTGTTTAGCTAAGAATTTTTCCATTACGGCAATGAAAGCCATGTTGTTCTGAGGCTTGGCAAAGCCATGGCCTTCATCAGGAAAATTAATGTACTCTACGGGTAGGCCTATGTCTCTCATAGCTATGACAATCTGGTCAGATTCACTCGTTTTGACTCTCGGATCATTGTCCCCTTGAGCGACTAAGAGAGGTGATTTTATTTTATCAGCATGGAAGAAAGGAGACTGACGTTTTAGTTGCATACGTCCTTCTTCAGTAGTCGGATTACCCATACGCTTATGGAACATGACCCTTGCAGATTCCCAGTAAGGTGGTATTGTCTCTAATAATGTAAACAAATTAGAAGGGCCCACAATAGATACACCGGCGGCATAGACATTAGGTGTAAATGTTAGTCCTGCTAAAGTTGCATACCCCCCATACGAGCCTCCCATAATGGCTATCTTACCAGAATTACAGTATCCGTTATCTATAAGATATTGAGCAGCATAAGTAAGATCGTCTTGCATCTTTTCTCCCCACTGATTGATAGCTGCATTTAAAAATTTTTTGCCATAGCCAGTAGATCCTCTAAAGTTAGGTTGTATAACAGCATAGCCTCTATTAGCTAAGAACTGTGCAAAACTATTATATCCCCAGTAATCTCTGGCCCATGGTCCACCATGTACTAATACGACACCTGGTAGATTTTTAGCTTCTTGATTATTTGGTAATGTAAGGTAAGCCGGTATAGACAGCCCGTCAGAGGATTTATACCTGACAGGTATCATGGATACGAGATGTTCTGTGGGTAATTCTGGCCGTGGCGTATATAAGTATGTTATCGACTTATCTTTTCGATTGTACATATATGCTTTGCCAGGATCAGAATCTCCATTGACATAGAATATCCAAATGGATTCATCTTTGCTTTCTGATGTGATACTTATTTCAGAGTCTGGATATTTTGATTTTAAATAGTTGTAGTCCGTTTCGTATTTATCGTTTTTCCAATAGATTCTCTTTTTATCGGCAAGATATGTGGTAGCCACTATCTCATCTGTTATCTTGGAGAAAGATACATTATGTATGTCTACTTCATTTTCAGGATCAGACTCTATGAGACTCATTTGGTCTTTATCGAGGTCATATAAGTATAGTCCTGACAGATCGGGTTCGCCTACATTAGAAACAAAATAAACCTGGCCATCTCTTGTGAATTTTATTGGACTAAGAGACTCTTCTAAATTAGAGTATAGTATTTTTTTAAATCCATCTTCAGTTTTTTTAAGTATTTCATTACCTCCATCAGGTAGTGACCTTGATGCAAGTTTAAGTTCTCCATTTAGATCAAACAATACAGCATTCAATTGTTCTGTATTTTCAAGAATAAGTTTTTTTTCTCCAGTTTCTATATCTATCGCATAGTAGTCATGCCATGCTTTATCTCTATCATTGATGCCTATGTATATTTTACTTTCGTCAGATTTAGGGAGAGAAACAATCATAGCACGTATGTCCTCATAGGGTGTAAGATCCATCGCCTCAGGGATATGATCTGTTGACGCTTCTTGAGGATTAATTCTATACACTCTGAAGTTCTCATCACCACCCTTGTCTTGCACATATAAGATATACTTACTATCTCGACTCCAGAAATAAGATCTGATAGGTCTTTTTTTATCTTCAGTAACTGGTATCGCTTTCTCAAAATCTTCATCTATCTTCTTCAGCCATATATTCATTATGCCATCAAGTGGTTTAATGACGGTAATATATTTCCCATCAGGACTAATCTGTGCTCCGGCAATAGTCGGATTACCAAAAAATATTTCACGATCTATTAATGGTGTAGAATAGTTTATATCATTTGTCATTTTCAATTTCTTTCTTTTGTAATTCTATAATTTCATTTTCTCTTAAGTAGATGTACTGCGCAGTGGTCTTGGCAGCGATCCATCCATAATATCCGTCCAGTAAGCCCATCTTAAGTATATACTCTACTAAAAACTTCCATGCGGTTTTTAGATATACTTTTATTTTATTAGATCTGATACCTTTATCGAATTTTGTTCGTGCAGCCACTTGACTATGTTTTTTTACAGATTCAATTCTTTCTTCTATAGTATCATGAGCATCATGATAGAGTATTCCTCTTAGTTTTTTTACAGTGCTGCCTTTATGTGCTATTATTTTATCATGTGGAGATTCTCCGCCATTTGTTATTTTATCTTTTTTGAATAACCTTATGATATAATCTGGATGCCATGATCCGTTGTATATCCAGTGACCAGCTATACTACTTAGTCGATTAAGTTTATATGCATCTGTATACATATTTTCTTTAACATCAAGTATTTCTAATTCTAATTCTGGGCTGAGGTATTCATCTGCATCAAGTGCTAATACGAGCTCATGTGTTGCCAAGCGTATACTGTCTTCACGTTGTTTGATAAATCCCTTAAATTCTTGAGAATGGACAATGGCTCCTAATGATTCGGCGATCTCAACTGTGCTGTCAGTAGAGAATGAATCTAACACGATAACTTCTTCGCTCACCACTTGAGCAGATCTTATGCATCTTTCTATTTTATCTTCTTCGTTATATGTGATTATAACTGTAGAAAGTTTGGTCATGTGCTTATTGATTTCGCTTCCATATTTTTCATGCAGAATAGTATAATGAATATATAGAGTGAGACACCGATCTGTGACTCGATGGTATGCTCTACCATGAATGAAGCGAACAACATCAGTTGTGTAGTGACAAACAAGAAATCCTTATATCCTTGAAGATAAAAAATAGGGTAGATAGTAAATAGAATAAATAGTATCAGGCCTATAATACCAGCTGTTGTTAGGGTTAGGACATATTGGTTATGTGGTAATAATTCGAGATCTACGAGCTCCGGATAATTCTGTTTTAGGTAAGCATTAGTTTCATCCATAAGATCACCATAACCCACACCAATAATGGGATGTTCTTTTGATATTTGTATACCTGCAGCAATACTTCCTAATCTTCTTGAGTCAGAAAGTTCTCGGATATTTTCGTTCTTTCTGAATAATTCGAGACTATATTTTGTGTAGCCTATTTTTTTCTTTACTGTAGGAATGTATTGTGTAGATAAAAATATAGCAATACTTGTCATCAGTATTAGTCCTGCCATAAGTTTGATGTTTCTACGTTTTAGAAGTTGGTAGAATATTACGCAGATAATCATGACGTAGAAAGTCATCAATCCACTTCTCACGGCAAGAATATGAAGGTATATCGATAAGAATATTATGACTGGGACGACAAAGTATTTTTCTTTGAATCTAAGCTTTCCCATTAAGAGATATATACACATCGCTATGGCGAGCGACACCATGATGCTAAATCTGATATGGTGTACAGGAGTAGGTAGTATCTGGCCTTTACTGTAGTTTTCTACATATACATTTACATCTAAAAGAAAATGACTGAGAGACCAAATCACCCCAGCAAATGTCACTCCTACAAAGATGTACATAACTTGCTTGATGGTCTCCTTGTCTACATTTCTTACAGAAGCAAAAGCGAATGGCAAAAACAAGAAGGGTAGCTTGATCCTCATACGCTGGATAAAGTAATCCTGATTATCAGAATACAGACCTGTCACAAGGTAGATCAAGAAAATCCCAAGTATAGATAGATAATATTTGTTTGTAAAAAAGCCTTTTAGTTTTTCAATTATATCACCATTCCATAGTCCCGCTACTAACATTAATAACATACCTAAGCTTATGGCAAATCGTGACCACATCATACCGATAATCCATACGGCACAGGCTATTAAAAAAATGTTCTTAGAAGTAATCTTATTCATTACGAGGTCTTATTAGCATATGCTACAAAGTGAGGATTCAGAAGATTCTCTTTGTTGTACTTAACGGTTTGATTATCCGTGACGTTATGCATGATGCCTCCTGACTCTTCAAGTATAATCTGAGCTGCAGCTGTATCCCACTCCATAGTAGGTGCCAGTCGAGGATAGATGTGTGCCTCACCTTCTGCTATGATTAGAAATTTAAGAGAGCTTCCTTTAGAGACTTTTTTAGGAGAATTATATTCGTCTATAAATGTCTGTGTGGCATCGTTAAGATGAGACCTCGAGCATACAATAGATAGTCCTTCATCTTGAGCATGATAAGAGGCGCAATGGATTGGTGTTTCTTCTCCTTTATGCACTTTGTATGCACCATCACCTTTGACGGCGTGATATAATTCTTCTGTGACTGGCGTGTAGACCACACCAGCTATAGATGCTTCATTGTGAATCAGTGCAATATTTACAGTAAACTCTCCATTTCTTTTTATGAATTCTTTAGTGCCATCTAACGGATCTACCATCCAGACATAATCGTAGTCTTTTCTTTCAGAATAAGGCACCAATTTATTTTCTTCAGATATGATAGGGAACTGATGAGCAAGTTTATTTAATTGATCACATATTATTGTATTAGCTTCTCTATCAGCTCTTGTAAGAGGTGAGTCATCATTTTTTTGTTCTACTTCAAAGCTGTCAACGTCATTGTAGATTTCCATAATCTTTTCTCCAGCGTCGATAGCAATTTTTTTGACTTCTTCGATTAGTGCTTTTATTTGCTCAGTATTCATAGGTAATTTACCGTTTGTATAAAGTGATCACAATAATAATTAATCTTTCTTTTTAAGAATGGCTTTTTGGTAAACACTTAGTGGATATGTGTTGACATTAGGAATAGTGTCTTGTCCGATGACCTCACCACCTGTTATATTTTGATGCTCTACTCCCGATATGTAAAATTGTGCTGTTATCGCATCACCTGTATGCTCGTAGTCTATGATAAGATCATTTTGCATGACTGAGAATCTTGTGATCAAATGACGGTCAATAAGATATGCATCTAATTCAATGCTGTTATATTCGTTAATCCTATATAGACCCTTATCTGCATTAATTACTTCCAGACCATACGGCCTCACATCATTATTGTCATAGATGATCGTCCATGGAAAATATCCCTGAGCATTAGGGTAGTCGATGACAAGCCTCATAGAGATGGTATCTATTCCGCCTTTCGTATTGTATATTTTTAATGGACCTTCATAATCGCCTATCCAGTCCAGAGGAAAATTAAGAGATTCTTTAAATTCAGAAGATGAAGCAATTATGTTGTCCTTAGACTTACAACTCCACAATGACAATAATCCCAAAAAAATAATAAACAGCTTTATCCTATACATAGATACCTAAGTTTGTATATTTAACTTATGACTAATAATCATTATATGTTGACCTTATTTAAGCAAGTATTGTTTGTGTTGATTTTTCAATTTGTGCTACAAGGTACAGTTTATGCGCAATCATATTTTCAGCAGAGGACTGATTATAAAATAAGAGCCACTCTTGATACGCTTGATAAAACGTTAACAGGAGACATCATATTGAGTTACACTAATAATTCACCAGAAGAACTTGATGAAATTTATTTTCATGTATGGTGGAATGCGTATTCAGATAAGAAATCTGCCTATGCACAACAATCAATAGAGATAGGTAATCGTAATTTTTATTTTTCAGATTCTGTAGGTATGGGTGGCTATACTGAGTTAGAATTCAAATATCAAGGAGCTGCAATAGCTCACAAACCTCATGTTATTGATGAGGAAGTCCAAGCAGATATTGTCGTTATACAATTAAAAGAACCAATCAAACCCAACGCGACAGTTGAGTTTGATATAGACTTCAAGAGTAAAATTCCATATGCATTCTCAAGAGCAGGATATAGGGACCAGCTTTATCGTATGACACAATGGTATCCTAAGCCAGCTGTGTATGATGATAGAGGATGGCATCCGATGCCCTATCTTGAGATAGGGGAGTATTACTCAGAATTTGGTGATTATGATGTAGAATTAAATATACCAGCAAGTCACTCTATAGAGTCTACAGGTATCATTGATGAGAGTCGTACCGAGTATAGCAGTAGTGGCAAGTTATTGCATATCAAAGCAAAGAACGTCATCGATTTTGCATGGTTCTGTAGTGAGTATTATCTGCCATACAGAGGATCAGTTAATGTAGAAGGGGAAGATATTGGCGTTAATATTTTTGTCCATGAGGATAATGAAAAGTGGGAAGAAATGATGGTCTTCGCTAAGCGGGCAGTAGAGTTCTATTCAGAAGAGATAGGTCTGTATCCATATCCTAAGGTCACTATTGTTGCAGAAAATTCAGGTAATGGCAGTGGTATGGAATACCCAATGATTACACTTATAGACTCTGACAATACACCACAAGTCTTAGATCACTTGATAACTCATGAGATCGGTCATAATTGGTTTCAGGCTATACTTGCCAGTGACGAGCGTCGGTACACGTGGATGGATGAGGGTATAAATACCTATTACGAAGAAAAGTATATCGATCAGTATTATAAGTATGCCACATATGATGATGTTCCAGACTTATGGCGCAAGAAAGATAGAGACTATTCTATATTACAATCTGCTATAATTAATCTTGAGAGAACTAACAGAAATACGATCATAGATAAAGAGTCTAAGGACTTTGACGTAGTCAACTATATATCTATGAATTACGAAAAAATGGCTTGGTCATATAAGTACTTAGCTCATTATCTTGGAGAGGATGTTTTTAAGAAAGGTATTCAATTATATTTTAACGAGTGGCAGTTTAAGCATCCTATGCCTCATGATATTCAATCTGCATTAGAACAAGTATCGAATAAGAATCTTGATTGGTTTTTTCGTGATTACATCGGCACAAAGAATCATATTAATCTGAGTATAAATAAGTTGAAATCTACAGATAGTGGCTACGACGTAATTATTGAAAATAGAGGTTCATTCTCTATTCCATATGCGATTACAGCATACGATGGAGAAGGAAAATTATTGTATGAAGAATGGCAAGATAGTCCTCAACCCAATTCTACAGAACTCGTAAATATACCTCACAAAGAAGCAAAGAAAATAGCCATTAATGGAGAGGTAAAGTTTGTAGATGTAAATTATTCCGATAATGTAAAATACACCAATAAGCCTATTATCGGAAAGCCTGTAAAGTTTAATTTTTTGGGCGGTTTAGAAAATAATGATGTGCATTCTATTAATGTTTTCCCATCTATTCTATTTAATCAATACGATGGTCTGATGTTAGGTACTGCATTAACCAATAGTGTTTTCCCTATCAAAAATACAAGATGGTTTGTCGCTCCTAATTATGGTCTGAAATCAGGAAGACTTTCTGGTAATTTTAAAATTGAAAAAGATTTACTTTCTGAAAAATCAAATTTTAGAAAATGGACATTAGGACTTTTTGGCCAGACTTTTTCATATAGAAATTTTCAAGATCTTAACTTGACTTATCATAAAATTACTCCTGAGATAACGATGCATATGTCTCAGGGTATATTCAAAAATTCCTACCTACAATATAAAGCCCATATTATTAATCAAGACATATTAGACTTCGACGATGGTAATCCATTTGTCGATAGCGAATGGAGCGTCATACATCAGCTGAATTTCAATATGGCATCTCGTAGAAGACTTTCTCAGAGTGATATGCTCATACAATTAGAGTATGAAAATTATGATAAACCATTCGGCGATAGAGCAAATTATTTAAAGTTATCTGTGACGAATGATAGAAGTATTTTTTATAATGAGAACTCTCAATTTCATATCCGATTCTTTGGAGGGTATTTTATAAAAAATTCAGAAAGAGAAAGTAGTTCTTACTCTAACGTTTTTTCTAAAGCTTCATTTGCATTAACTTCTCAGGGATTTACTGATCATCTTTTTGAAGAATTATATTTTGCAAGATCTGGACAGAATAATAATGATCCCAGTTCTCAGGTGACGATAGCTGAAGGTGGATTTAAGAATGCTTTCGGTGCAGGTTTTACGACAGGATTTAGTAATAATTATTTACTTACTGCCAATCTTAAGATAGATCTACCATTGAATTTTCTTCAAGATATAAATGTCAGACCATACATTGATCTTGCATACACAAGTACCAAGGAGGTCACGGCAGACCCCTTACAAGGTCAGTTTCTATACAGTGGTGGATTATCAATCGAGATTTCAGACGCTATAGGTATATATGTTCCATTGATAAATTCTGCAGCACTAAAATCAAATTACTCAGGCACTAAAATCTGGGATCGTATATCGTTCATGTATAACCTTAAAGCATTTAATCCATGGGTATTGCAAGATGATCCAGGACGTTTATTCTGATCTTGTTATTCAAGACAATTGAGTTATTTAGTTGCCTAACTCTCAGTTTATATTTTCTAATCAGACTAACTTCATAGAATGATAACATATAATAAAAACACCTTCCTATTTTTCTGTTTATTCGTGATATTGATTACAGTATCCTGTGACTCCACTTCTGAAGAAAAGATACCCCAGTCTCCGGAAGATCATTTATATATGCAGAGAGTCTACCCACATTTTGATATAAATCAAGAAGCTGTACGAGAAGTAAGAAAGGAAGTCCGAAGTATTATAAGTCATAATCACTCGTTATCGAAAAATGAAAATTCCTGGGAGTCAGAGGGTCCTACTAATATAGGTGGAAGGGTCACTGATATAGCACGGCATCCTACTCGAGCAGATGAGTTTTATATAGGCACATCTATGGGCGGGATCTTTAAGACCATTAATGGAGGGCAAGATTGGTCAACAATATTTGATGATGTTCCGTCTCAGTCTATTGGTAATCTTGCAATAAGTAAATCTAATCCTCAAGTTCTATATGCGGGTACTGGAGAAGCAAATGGATCCGCAACTTCAGGAGCTTTTTTTGGATCGGGTGTTTATAAGACCGTTGATGGTGGAGAAAGTTGGACATCAGCTGGATTAGAATTAAGTAACCATATAGGAAGATTAGTTGTAGATGATCAGAATCCCGATATAGTAGTAGCTGCAGCTACTGGAAAGCTCTATGGGAAATGTACCAATAGAGGTGTGTATAAGACTGTCGATGGAGGAGAGACTTGGGAGCAATTATTTTTTGTAAGTGATAGTACAGCGTGTATAGACGTCGCCGTACATCCTGAGAATCATAACATCATTTATGCAGCTATGTGGGAGCGTACCAGACAACCTTATCAGAGGAACTATGGAGGCATTACAACAGGAATTTATAGGACTTTGGATGGCGGAAATAATTGGACGAGATTAGAAAATGGATTGCCTTCTGCTTCTGATTCTCGAGGAAGAATTGGATTGTCAATTTGTGAGTCTGATCCTGATGTACTCTATGCCACTATGACAGATAACGCGATTACAAATGTTCTCTTAGGCGTCTACAGAACTGATAATCAGGGTGAGCTTTGGGAGCCAGTTTCTTTTGATCTTCCTACTAACACCTTCAGTTCTTTTGGTTGGTTTTTTGGTAATATTAGGTGTAATCCGATAGACAAAGATGAGGCTTATGTTTTAGGTTTGAATGCTTTCAAAAAGGAATCTGGAGCTGACTCTTGGAGCCAGCTTTCAGGAATGCACGTAGACATGCATGCGTTAGAGTTTTTTGATGGTAATACCAATGATATTCTTGTAGGGAATGATGGAGGAGTCTATCGGTCTTTTGATGGGGGAGCAATTTTTACATTTTTTGATAATCTCCCAATAACCCAATTCTATAATATAGAAATTGACTTTCAGAAGCCAGAAAGAATATTCGGTGGGACACAAGACAATAATACGATAGGTACTTTTACTGGTAGTACGGATGATTATGAAAGGTTGCTGGGAGGCGATGGATTCCATGTTAATGTAGATCCACGTAATAGCGATATTATATATGCTGAGTTTCAATTTGGTGGACTCCGTAAGAGTACTAATGGAGGTTTAAGTTTCGTAAGTGCTCTAAATGGTATAGATAATAATGATAGAAATAACTGGAATACCCCTGTCATCCTATCGCCTCAGAATCCTGATGTGTTATACTATGGTACCCAACGGGTATATCAAACGACGGACGGAGCAGATAACTGGGTAGCTATTAGTGATGATCTCACTAAAGGCCAGCATCCATCTGGGAGTAATACTTTTGGAACATTAACTACTATAGCACCATCTTATACTGATCCTGATGTTATCTATACTGGTAGCGATGATGGGACATTATATGTCACAAGAAATGGTGGCCTTGTTTGGAATAATATAGATACTGATTTGCCAGAAAGATATGTCACTAAGATAAGTGTCAATCCGCTCGCTGATAATGAAGCTATAGTAACGTATTCAGGATATAGGTACCTTGATTACCAACCTCAAATAATGATGACAACTGATTATGGTAACACGTGGGTTGATATCTCTGGTAACCTACCACAGTTTCCTATTAATGACATTGAGTATGATCCATTTGATCAGGATATTTTATATATAGCTACTGATATGGGTGTATGGATCTCACTCAATAAAGGTGCAGAGTGGGCTCCATTAGGTGTTGATTTAGCAACAACGATAGTCAATGATATCAAAATACATGCACCGACTTACAGAATGGTCGCTGGTACATTTGGAAGATCAATATTTAGCATAGATCTTAATATAGTATCTTCTACAGTGGAGTCTGATAATGTTGAATTTGAGATGTTTCCTAACCCGGCCTCTTCTGATAACAGAATTAATATCAATACAGATTACAACGACTTTACTGTGTATGTTTTTGATATAAATGGAAGGTCAGTAATGTCAATTAAAAATCAAAAGACATTTACTCATTCTCTTAAGTCAGGAAGATATACAGTAGTCATCATAGCTGATAATAAACGGAGCAGTCAGAAACTTATCATACAATAGATAACTCAAGATAGCGCCTTAGTTAAAGACAAGATAACTGTAATCTTAATTATCTAAATTTGTGATCTAATATTTTAATTTAAAACAAAATGAGTGTTCGTATGAAACTTAAGAAATTAATAAGCATTGAAAAAAAGGCCGATGAAGTATGGGTTGTCTCTCCTGACTTACATTATGATACAGAGAATGATGAATTTAAAAATATAGTAAAACATAATCTACATCGTAAAGCAAAATACAGATACATCGTGCCTGCTACGAAGTCTGTAATGAAGCATATCACGAAGTACCAAAAAGATCAGACGATACCTAAAGACGTAGCTAAGGAAATGTTTTTGATACTACCTCCGTCTGAGTTTAATCCATTTCTAAATGAATTAGCTATCTATAATCCCAACGGCAAGAAGCCTGTTGCCTGTCTTTCAGTATGGAAGGAATGTAATGAAGATGATGAGGTAATTAGTTTTGATGATAAATTTGTCAAAGAACTCATTAAAAACTACAAAGCCCTCTGGAAAAAATATAAGAGAGAAAATTTATAATTATGTCAAATATTAGAACAGCTTTTTCATTAGTCATTTTTAGTTTTTTGATTTTATCATGTGGAGGTGAAGATATGAGTCAAAATCTGGAAGAGTTTACGGGTACTTATGACTGTCTTAAATTTTCAGGCATGCCCTTGGATTCGACATTTGCAGTACAGCAAGATTTAGTAGTCGCTGTAGATCCAGATAATGGCAGTAATTTATTAATCAGTACATTATCCATTCCTGTAGACGAGAATGGTGCTTTTGGTCCAGCTGCATTGAGCAGTTCTATGGGTATAGAATTATTTTTTGAAGGTGATGAGATATTTTTTAGAATGTCTCCCATATTAGAAAATGGGATAGCCTTACCTTGTACATTTACAGGTACTAAGAAGGAATAATTCTAATAAGCGATATTACTTACATAGTAACAAGATTATAAAAATGGGGTGCTCTGATATCAGAACACCCCATTTTTCTTTTCTCGATATATAATCCGCTTACTCTCTTATTCTTCTTTTTTCTTGCTCCAGCTCTTTATTCTTAAGCTTCATAGCTTCTCCGATTTGAGATGAGGCGACGAATGATGTCGTCATCTCTGAGAGCATATCAGCGCCAGCATTAGGTGTGTTTGGAAGGAGTATCAAGTTACTGTTTGTATTTTCTCCAAGCGACTGTAATGTATCATAGTGTTGAGTCACGACGATAAGCGCAGATGCTTCTTGGCTGTTGATGCCTACATTATTTAGGACCTCTACACTTTCTTCTAGACCTCTTGCAATTTCTCTTCTCTGATCTGCTATACCTTGACCTTGCAGTCTTTTACTTTCAGCTTCAGCTTTTGCTTTAGCTACGATTCGTATTCTCTCAGCCTCACCTTCATATTCAGCAGCTATCTTTTCTCTCTCAGCAGCGTTGATTCTATTCATTGCTTCTTTTACTTGATTGTCAGGATCTATATCTGTTACAAGAGCTCTTACAATATCATAACCATAATTATTCATCGCCTCTTGAAGCTCAGATCTTACGGCGTTAGCGATATCATCTTTTTTAACAAATACATCATCTAACTTCATCTTAGGAACTTCTGCTCTCACGACATCAAATACATATGAAGTTATCTGATCATGAGGATTCTGAAGCTTGTAGAAAGCCTCATATATTTTTTCTCTAAGGACTAAAAACTGAACTGAAACTTTCATTCTCACAAATACATCATCGAATGTTTTAGTCTCAACATTCACATCTAATTGTTGAATTTTCAGATTAATCCTACCAGATATTCTATCTAATAAAGGAATCTTAAACTGTAGTCCTGAATTTCTAATACTATGAAACCGTCCAAGTCTCTCGACGATACTTGCAGTCTGTTGCTTGACTGTAAATAGACTGGACAATATGATGAAAAGAGCGATAAAGACAATGGGGATTAAAAATACTGGCATGTGTAATTCGTTTTAGTTAAGTAAGGAAATAAAATTAACTGCATTCTACATGTTAACTTATTGGCTTTCAATATAATTCATTAATCACGATAATCTTATACCAAACAACTATATTCTTCTATATGTTGAATCTAATTAAAGATAAACTAGGCTTGTCAATCATTCTACATAAACGAGCCTATATATTTATGTATATTTTTAATTTAGCAGCTAATTTGGATTAATTTTCTCGATAACATGTTTTAATATGAAGTTTTGCTCAATCAATTATATTTTATTGATCATTGTAATGACATTCTCGGCGTGTGTTAGTGATAGTTCTGGCACTCAAGAAAAGAAAGGCATTAATAACAATATTAATCAAGCCAATACTAAAGAGGTAACAGAGTCGACACCTGTTGCTGCAACAGATCAGGTTGTAACAACTTCATCAGCTAAAGCAAAGCCTCTATCAAAGAAAGCGCAAACCAATACTACTGCGCAAGATGCCATGATAGTAGATGCTAATGAGAAGCAAAATATTATTGATAACGCCAGAGGCGAACTTGCAGAATTAGAAGCCAGTAAGGGCAAAATTTCTCCTGAAGATTATAAGATGAAAAAATCTTCCATACAGGAAATGATAGATAATCCCGAAAAATATATTCCTAAAAAGAAATCGATACCTATAAAACGTAATTCATTACCTAATGCCTGTGAGCTTTTGACAGAAAATTTTATTGCAAAAACTATAGGAATAGAGGTGGCAGCAATTACGATCAAGGACGGGACCAATTCTGCTTCAGAACATGCTAAAGCTTGCTTCTTTAGATGGGATCATGATGGCATCCCTAATTCTGGAGTCCTTATTCAAGTTCAAGAAAACCCCTTACCTGAGGAGATAGATGATTGGGCAGCTTATTATATCCAAGCTAAAATTAATCAAGGAGAGACTAATCCTAATACAATGCAAAGTACCAGATTCAAACCATACAAAGACTTAGGTGTATCTGGTGCTTATAATTATGATATGCATAGATACTTATGGAGAACTGAAGATGATATCGTCTTTATGATAGCGCTTAATCTCAGAGGTTCTGAAAGCGAAGAAAAAGCATGGGTAAAAAAATTAGGTACTGAAGCGATGAAGAATTATAATTCTATATGATAAAAACGATTAGCATATCTAATTACGCCATCATCGATGATGTAGAACTTAGTTTAGATAATAACCTTAATATTATCACAGGTGAGACAGGAGCGGGTAAGTCTATTATCTTAGGTGCCCTTGGTCTTTTGATGGGTAAACGAGCGGATTCTAAAGTCTTATATAATCATGATCGAAAATGTATCGTAGAAGCGGTATTCACAGAACTTCCCTCAGCGATATCTACGATACTTAAGGAATCAGATTTAGATGACGAGAATGAGTTGATCATACGTAGAGAGATTGTTCCTTCAGGAAAGTCCAGAGCATTCGTTAATGATACACCGACGACATTAAATGTACTTCAGAAACTCTCATTAGAATTAATTGATCTTAATGCACAGTTTCAATCTACGGATATATACAAGTCAGACTTTTATGTAAAATTAATAGATGCCATTGCAGGACACGAATCCAAAGTCGAAAGTTACAGAGCATTGTACAAAGAGTATAGAAAGCATGTCAAACAACTCACTGAATTAAAAAATTCTGAGTCATCTCAGATTAAGGAGATGGACTTTATGCAATTCCAATTAAAGGAACTTACTGAAGCTGACTTAAGTATAGAAGAGCAGTCACAATTAGAATCAGAGTCTGCTATGTTAGAGAAGGCAGATGATATTAATACGCTTATTGAAGAAACCAAGTATACCTTAATCGACTCTGATCAGAATATTAAAGATGTGATAGCACAGCTGTCTTCTAAGTGGGAGTCATTAAGAGGTGTCAATACCGTAATAGATGAGAACTTAGATGCATTTTCTGAGATAGAAGATCATCTTCAGAGTATCTATAGAAATGCTATGCACTTAGACAGCACCACAGAGAATGATCCGATCAAGCTATTAGAACTGCAAGATAGGTTAAGTACTATTTACAACTTACAAAAGAAGCATGGAGTAAATTCGATAAAGGAACTTTTAGATATCTCTACGAATCTGCAAAGTAGAATATCGAGCCATGATTCAAGAGCAGACTCTATAGTACAACTAAAGAAAGTTATAAAGAATCAAGAAATTGAACTTAATCATCAAGCCATAACGATATCAAAAAAGCGTCAAAAGGTTATCCCTAAAATTCAGAAAGAGGTAAACGAAAAAATGTCGGATTTGGCCATGCCATCTGCACAGATACTCATTGAGTGTAAGCAATTAGATGAGTTACGACAAGATGGATGCGATAATATAAATATGCTATTTAAGGCCAATAAAGGGGGGAGTTTCCAACCTATCAGAAAAGTAGCGTCTGGAGGAGAGAGTTCTAGATTGATGTTAAGTCTTAAGTCGACGGTAGCAAGAAAAATGGATATGCCAACTATGATTTTTGATGAGATAGATACAGGCATATCTGGTGATGTCGCAGGTAAGATAGGGGGAATATTAAAAGAATTATCAAGCTCCCATCAGTTGATATGTATAACTCATTCTCCGCAGGTAGCCTCTAAGGCAGATAACCATTTTTATGTTTATAAAGAGGATACAAAAGAAAGAACTATTACTCACGTCAAGCACTTGAGCAAAAAAGAAAAAATTGAAGAAATAGCTAAGATGTTAAGTGGTGACCCACCTACAACTTACGCTATGAAAAATGCCAAAGAACTTATAAGTGCAGCTCAGTAAATTTTCAATTAATACAATTTATAATTACAATTTAAATCAATAAACCTCTCAAATTAACATCATGGCTTACGGATTATTAAAAGGGAAAAAAGGAATTATATCAGGAGCATTAGATTCTGATTCTATAGCATGGAAAATAGCAGAACGTGCAGTAGAAGAAGGCGCAGAAATAGTCTTGACTAATGCACCAATCGCCTTAAGAATGGGAGCTATAAATGAACTAGCGGAAAAGACGAATACTGTAGTAATACCAGCTGATGCAACATCAGAAGAAGACCTCAATAACTTAATAGATCAATCCACGGAAAGATTTGGAGGTAAGATTGATTTTATGCTGCATTCTATAGGTATGTCTCTTAACGTAAGAAAGAAGAGAGACTATACTGATATCAAGTATGAATGGATGCAGAAGACATTCGATATATCAGCTATATCTTTTCATAAGTTAATGCAAGCGGCATATAAAAAAGATGCAATCAATGACTGGGGTAGTGTAGTTGCTCTAACATATATCGCAGCACAGAGGACTTTTCCAGACTATAGTGAGATGGCAGAGTCTAAGGCTCTATTGGAGTCATTCGCGAGAAGTTTTGGTTATCACTGGGCAAAGAAGAAGCATGTGAGAGTCAATACCATAAGCCAGTCACCTACACTTACTACAGCAGGCAAAGGGGTCAAAGGATTTCAAGAGTTTTTTGATTATTCAGACAAGATGTCCCCATTAGGTAATGCCTCATCAGATGCATGTGCTGACTACTGCATTTCTTTATTTTCTGATCTGACTAAATATGTAACAATGCAGAACTTATTCCATGATGGAGGATTTTCATGTATGGGAATGGCACCTGAAGTCATCGGGCTATAGATAGAATTAAAGTAAAATATTAAAAAGCCTCAGGATATAAAATCTTGGGGCTTTTTTAGTTGCAAGTCATGTATAGTCAGGAT
>CAZBXL010000030.1:0-20357 GCA_964495785.1 uncultured Saprospiraceae bacterium
ATAAGTGCAATTTCTACACTTGTGGGACTTGAATTAATTAATAACTCTTTGTCCAAAGCCTTTATTTTTAAAGGATCTGTAATCTTCTATCACCCTAAATATGTGAGGTACTCTAGGATAAGCACATATGAGGTTGTAGACCATTATCACCTGAGAAGGCATATGGCAAATTATGATATAACCAGACTTGTAGAATTACAGATACCTATTTATAATTATCTGTTTTTCTTCTTATGTCTGTTTTTACGCAATCTCTTCTTTCTTTTATGAGTAGAGATCTTATGACGTTTTCTTTTTTTACCGCAAGGCATATATTCTAATTTTTAATTGTGTCGCAATATTTCTTAGCTTCCATAGCTTTTTGTTGATCACCCGATTTTTCATAGGCTATGGCAAGTAGGCAGTACGCTGCTTTATAATCTTTTTTAATCTCAACAGCCCGAGACAGTCTACTAACAGCTTTGTCTAACTGATTAGTTCCCAAAGATAGTCTTCCTAACTGATATAAAACAGAGGGATTATCAGGATTCTTCTTATTAAGATCAACTAACATCAAGATTCCCTTCATCGGATTATCTTGATCCTGTACTTCTACATAGCTTAGAGCTAAATTGATTTTGTTATCAATATTACTCTCATCTCTATCTATAGCTTTATTCAGAGCACTTCTACTTTTGCTTATTGCATATTGTTTTTCTGTATCATCTTCAGTCTTTTTGACTGCAAGAGAATAAGTTGTTCCAGCAATACTCCAGGCATCTCCTGTATCTTCCATCTTAGCAATCTGTTCAGCATAGAATGCTGAAGGCAGAGGATATCCCGCAGAATACCATATTGATGCGAGGTCTTTATAACCCTCTATTTTGTCATCTTCTGCTGAGGCTTCTGTAATCCTTCTTTCAATATTAGCTATATCATTAGCTATATCTGAAGGAAGTTGTTCCTTCTGCTTTCTGATATGTCTATCTATATCTATTAATTCAATCTTATCAGCTCTGGACTTTTCCAGATCTTTATGTTCTTTACTTTTCGTATCACATCCAAAATATAGTAAAGCAAATAATGCAATAAAAATACCAATCGCTATTCCTTGGGCTTTACTTTGATTCTGCATCTGCTGATTTATCTGCCTCAGGCATTGAATGTACTTTGTCTTTGACTTGGTCAATAAATATCTTTGCAGGCTTGAATGCAGGTATGTAATGTTCAGGAATTTCTATAGCCGTATTTTGCTTTATATGTCTACCTATTTTCTTTGCTCTTTTCTTGATTACAAATGATCCAAATCCTCTTATGTAAACGTTTTCTCCTGCAGATAATGATTGTTTAACTTCTACGAAAAACTCTTCTAACGCTACAAGCACATCTACTTTAGGTACACCAGTTTTTTCTGCTATTGAATTGACTAAATCAGCTTTTCTCATTTGTTCGTAATTTGTTGATTAATAAGTGTTTATACACCTTTTCCGACAAAGGAGTGCAAATGTCGGAAAAAATATCATTTATCGAAACTATTATTCGTCTTTTTTAGCGAATTGAATTAATTATGCGATAATCATCCGTAATATCCTCAATTTCAGTAGAATAAGAATAAAAATCTGTGGCACAATCTTTTCCCTTATATTGCCTAAAATTTATTCATAAATACGCAATCTAAACAAGAATATGGTTCTATCGATGACAGGGTATGGTCAAGCTACCAGAGAAAGTGGAGATAAAATATACAGATTTGAAGTAAAGTCTCTTAATGGAAAGACCACAGACATTAGATTCAAGTCGTCGACTTCACTTATGAACAAAGAACTTGAGTTAAGAAGAATCATACTTGACAAGGGATTAAGAGGAAAATTTGATGCGAGCCTCACCATAGAAAATATGGGTACAGGAGATGATCAATTTCTCAATAAAGGTTTGATGGCCAGTTATTTTAGAGAACTATCCGAGTTTTCTAATGAAATGGGTGTTGATAAGGGAGATATTCTACAATCTATAATAAGACTGCCTAACATCCTACAAAATACCGACAAGCCTCTCGACGAAGATGAATGGGAAATTATAAAATCTATAGTCATAGAGGCAGTTGATAAATTAAACAACTTCAGAGCACAAGAAGGTGCTTCCATATATGAAGACGCTACCTCTAAAGTGAAGAAAATACAATCGCTACTATCAGAGGTAGAACCTTTTGAAAATCAAAGAGTTACAAACCTTAAGGAGAGGATACAAAAAAATCTGACTCAGCATATGGCTAAAGAAAATGTTGATGAAAATAGATTTGAACAAGAAGTCCTTTTTTATTTAGAAAAACTGGATATCAACGAAGAGAAAAGTAGATTAAACCAGCACTGTACTTACTTTCTAAAAGAGATAGATAATGACAGCAATGATGTTAAGGGAAAGAAGCTCTCTTTTATATCTCAAGAAATGGGCAGAGAGATCAATACACTGGGCGCCAAAGCACAGAATTCTGATATTCAACAAATCGTTGTTCAGATGAAAGATGAACTTGAAAAAATAAAAGAACAACTTCTAAATATATTATAAAGCATTGAATTCTAAATCTCAATATGACATGGCCGTATTTACGGCGCCTTCAGGTGCTGGTAAGACCACTATCGTCAGACATATATTATCTAAGTACCCGGAACTATTTCAATTTTCAGTATCGGTAACGACACGCCAGAAAAGAGCTCATGAAGTAGATGGAGTCGATTATTATTTCATATCAGAAGAAGAATTTCGAACTAAAATAGACCAAGGAGAATTTATAGAATGGGAAGAAGTATATGAGAATCAATACTACGGCACACTCTATTCTGAGATTGATAGAATCAAGGACTTAGGTAGAAAAATAATTTTCGATATAGATGTACATGGAGCTGGTAATATAAAATCAATCTACGGAGAAAAATGCCTTACAGTTTTTGTCAAGCCACCTTCCTTTGTACAATTAGTCAAAAGACTGACTAACAGGAATACTGAATCTGAAGACAGCTTCAAAAAGAGAATTAAACGTATAAAGAGAGAATTACTATTTGAAAATTCTTTTGACCTCATATTACTTAACGACGTCCTTGCGGACACTTATATAAATGCAGAAAAACTGATAGAAGACAATTTTATTTTATGACCGTAGAAACAAAAACAACAGATGGTATTATTATAAGAATAGGGTCATATTACGAATCAGCATCATCCCGTCCTCTTAATCAATATTTTGCTTTTACTTATGTTGTAGAGATAGAAAACACGAGTCCATTTGAAGTCCAATTGATGCGTAGATTCTGGCATATTAAAGATGCCAATCTTGATGTAAAGGAAGTCGAAGGATCTGGTGTCATAGGAAAACAACCAATTATAAAACCAAATGAACTGTACAATTATTCTTCTTGGTGTCCTTTAGCTACATCTATGGGGAAGATGGCAGGCTACTACACCATGCGCCGACTCATGGACAACTCAGAATTCAAAGCATACATTCCAGAATTCCAACTTATAGCCGACTATATTAATAACTAAACAAAAACATATTGCCTGGACTTATCCAATTTACTAAAAAAGGAATCTATTGTCCAGCGGCTGATGTCTATATCGATCCATGGCAGCGAGTAGATCGAGCTCTCATAACTCATGCCCATTCCGACCACGCCAGACCTGGCAACTCTCATTACCTAAGTCATCACAACTCAGTCAATGTATTAAAACTTAGACTTGGAAATATAAATATACAAAGTGTAGAATACGGAGAAGTGACAAATATAAATGGTATTGATATTTCTTTTCATCCAGCTGGACATGTTGTAGGTTCTGCTCAAATTAGAATCGCAGATGACAAAGAAGTATGGGTCATATCGGGTGACTACAAACTACAGAATGATAATATTTCTACACCATTCGAACCTATTAAGTGTGATTATTATGTAACAGAATCCACCTTTGGTATCCCGGCATTTCAGTGGGAACCTCAAGACGCAGTTATTAACAAAATAAATCAGTGGTGGTCTTCTAATATAGAATCCAATAAGCCAAGTATTATATCCGCTTACTCTCTCGGAAAGGCACAACGAATTATACAAAATGTCGATCATCATATCGGACCCATCTACACACATGGAGCCGTAGAAAATACGAACGAAGCGATAAGGACTAGTGGTATCTCCTTAAAAGCCACAGAGAAGTTAACTGACTTCGGCTCTGACACTCTTAAGAACGCCTTGATAGTGTGTCCACCAGGCGCCATAGATTCATCTTGGTCAAAAAAAATAAAAAATCATTCTGTAGGTGTCGCATCTGGTTGGATGGCATTAAGAGGAACCCGGAGAAGAAGACATGCCGACAACAGCTTTGTCTTATCAGATCATGCAGACTGGAACACACTCAATAAATCCGTAGACCTTAGTGGTGCACATACTGTATACGTTACACATGGCTATACAGAAATTTTTTCTCGGTGGCTGCGGGAGAAAGGTCTGCAATCAGAAGTTCTGTCTACATCGTTTGAAGGAGAAGTCTTAGAACAAAACAGCTAAGAAAAATCAAATGGAACAATTCTCACAATTATTTAATCAAGTCGATGGCACTACAAGTACCAAGAAAAAAATTGATGCTATTGTCGAGTATTTTAAAGTCGCATCTGATAAAGACAAAATATGGACGATCGGGATATTTTCTCACAAAAGACCTAAGCGAGGAGTCACAACAACGCAACTTAGAACCTGGGCTGCAGAGTACGCTGACATTCCACTATGGCTGTTTGAAGAAACCTATCATATCGTAGGAGACTTAGCAGAAACTATCAGTAAAGTCATCCCTAACAAACAAATAACTACAGAATCAAAGTCCCTTACAGAATGGATAGATCTCATCAAAACAATAAAAACAAAGGAAGAAGCTGAGAAAAAAGAGATTATTCTTCACAGTTGGAAGAGTTTAGATACAACAGGTCGGTTCTTATTTAATAAACTACTAACTGGAGGGTTTAGAATGGGTGTATCCCAAAAAACCATAGTAAAATCTCTGTCAAAATATCTAGACGTAGAAGAATCTATCATAGCTCACAGGCTCATGGGAAACTGGGACCCTTCTGATACTACATTCAATGATCTACTCCTCTCAGAGGACCTCACTCAAAACTTATCTAAGCCCTACCCTTTTTACTTAGCCTATGCATTAGATAAAGATGTCGAAACATTAGAAGATATTAATCAGTGGACTGCTGAATACAAATGGGATGGTATCAGAGGACAACTCATTAAGAGAGAAAGTAATGTCTATCTATGGTCACGAGGAGAAGAACTAATCAATGCACAGTTTCCAGAATTTGAATCTCTAAAGGAGTATGAAGGTAGTTTTGTAGTAGATGGAGAGATACTTGTGCATAAAGACAATAAATTGGGCAATTTCAATGATTTGCAAAAAAGATTAGGGCGTAAGTCTGTATCTAAAAAGATGTTATCAGAATTACCTGCTTCAATTATGTTATATGATATTATGGAAATTAATGGTGAAGATATCAGACTTCTACCTCAAGTGGAAAGACGTAAAATATTAGAAAAGTTGTATCAAGAATTAGATGACAAGTATCCATTAAATCTATCTGAAATAATAGATTGCGAAAGTTGGTCTCATCTAAAATCTATCCGATCCGCAGCTCGTGACAAAGATGCTGAAGGTCTTATGCTCAAAAGCAACTCTGGTTCTTATAAAACAGGCAGAAAAAAAGGAGATTGGTACAAATGGAAGCTTGATCCTATGACAATTGATGCCGTTATGCTTTACGCTCAGAGAGGACATGGTCGTAGAGCAAATCTATATACAGATTTTACTTTTGCTGTTAAGGATGGAGACAACCTTGTACCATTCGCCAAAGCTTACTCGGGTCTTACAGATGCGGAATTTAAAGAGATCACTCAGTTTGTAAGGAAAAATACAAAAGAAAGATTTGGGCCTGTATCAAGTGTACATCCAAAATTAGTTTTTGAAATTGCCTTTGAGGGTATTGCTCACTCTAGTCGGCATAAATCAGGGGTTGCACTCCGTTTTCCCAGAATACTGAGATGGAGAAAAGATAAGACCCCAGACCAAATTAACTCTCTCGATGAATTAAGATTATTCATAAAGTAATCATCTTGTAGATACCCTCACGACTTATACTGTTTGGAAAAAATTGTCATAAAAGGTCACTAAAGCAGCGTAATATTCAGTAAAAATGACGTAAAGTGTACTTTCTGAAAAAAAAATTCAAATGTAAGGTAGGGTATATGTTATTTTTCCTGTCTAAGTAATAAGAACAATCAAATTAGTGCCTACTAATACCCTTTAGTGAGTTTGCGCTCATAGTTTTTCTTTTTTAGTACCCTCCCATTTTACTAATTAAAAACAATAAAAAATGAAACGATTAATCATCGTAATGGCAATGGCATGCATTGCTTCTTTTACCTACTCACAATCTTGTGTAGGTCCTCTTTCTGTAACTATCGAAGGTTCTACTGAAGGCACACCACTTACGGGTACTGGTACCGAGACAGATTCAGAATGTAACAATGGTAGCGGACCGCTATCTGGTTCTATTACCCTTGACATAGAAGGTGGTTCTTTGCCTTATCAGTTTGCTTGGGATAATGGTGCTACCACACAGGATCTTACTGAACTTGGTGCTGGAACGTACGCTGTTACTGTAACAGACGATCAAGGCTGTTCTATGGAATTCAGCTTCGAAATCGAAGAGCCAGATCCAGTTGAAGTTTCTGGAATTGAAACAGAGCTTGCTTGTAACTCATTAAGTGGTGCTCCAGATGGAGCTATTGATCTTACTGTTACTGGTGGTACTGGTGCTTACACTTACGCATGGTCTAACGGAGCTACTACAGAAGATCTTACAGGTCTACCTGCAGGAACTTACGATGTTGTCGTAACTGATGCTAACGGCTGTACTGATGGTGCTTCATTTACACTTGATGAACCAGAAGCTGTTGAGATCGCTGCTGACTTAGGTCCTCTATCATGTAACTCTGCTAACGGATCTGCTGATGCAAGCATCAACTTAACAATAAACGGTGGTACTGCACCATACACTTACGCATGGTCTAATGGAGAGTCTACAGAAGATATTAGTGGCTTAGCTGCAGGAACATACGATGTGACTGTTACTGATGCTAATGACTGTACAGCTGAAGGTTCTTGGACAATCGACGATGTTGATCCAATTGAAGTTGTTGCTTCTGTAACTGATCTTTCTTGTAATGCATTGAGTGGTGATCCTGATGGTATTATAGACATTGAGGTTACTGGTGGTACTGCACCTTACACTTACGCATGGTCTAATGGTGCTTCAACTCAAGATGTTTCTAATCTTACTGCTGGTACTTATACTATCGATATATCTGATGCAAATGGATGTTTATTCCAAGCAACATATACGCTTTCTCAGCCAGATGCAGTTGTTGCAAGTGGCGATATAACGGAGCCTGGTTGTAATGCTGCAAGTGGTGCCCCTACAGGAGCTATTGACTTAAGTGTCATAGGTGGTACTGGAGCTTACAATTTCGCTTGGTCTAATGGCGCAACTACTGAAGATGTTACTGGCTTAGCTGAAGGTACTTACACAGTTGTTGTTACAGATGCAAATGGTTGTACTGATGAGCAGACATTCACACTTACAGAACCAGATGCTGTTACATGTAGCTTAGATAGTCCTGCTCCAGGAGCATGTGGTGAGAACATACTTTGTAATGGTGGAACTGGAACAATTAACGTAACTGCTCAAGGTGGTACTCCAGGATATGAGTATAGCTTAGACGGTGTTAACTTCCAATCTGACGCTACATTTACTGTTCCTGCAGGTACGCATACTGTTACTGTTAGAGATAGCAACGGATGTACATCTACTTGTGACATCACACTTACAGAGCCAGATGCAATCATCGCTGGTACATGTGTACAGAATGACGAATGTCAAGTGGACGCTGGAGAGATTCAAGTACAAGCATCAGGAGGATGTGCTCCATACGTAATCACATGGACTGGATCTAACGGTGCTACTTTAGACCAACCAAGTCTTACAATAGATAACGCTGGAGGTACAGTTACATTTACTGGAGCAACAGGGGGTGAAACTTACACATTCACACTTACTGACGCTAACGGTTGTATAATCGGCGGATAATAATATAACTTCAAAATAGAAGGCCCACCCTAAGGGCCTTCTATTAAGAATACCCCAAGTGAAGAAAACAATCCTCTTAAATATTATAATAATCTTATTATGTTCAATAGGTTCGGCGCAAGAATGCTCCGGACCTTTGAACATAACTTTAGATGGCTCACCTACGGGACAACCACTTACTATAGATGCAATTTATTCTAATGTCTATTGTAAGGACTCTGACCAAGGTGCTATAGAGCTTCAAGTATTAGGCGGTACTCCAGATTACACATGTATATGGAATACTGGTTTTATCGGCGAGGCCTTATACAATCTTGGCGTCGGTACCTATTCCGTTACAGTAACGGACTCTAACAATTGTACTTTAGATGCAGTCATTCATATCATACAACAGCATCCACTTAATCAGAATCTATTCTTAGCCGATTATGATTGCTGTGGATATTGCAAAATCACCGACAACGGCGCTACATATATCTATCAAGGTGCTGACTACATAATACATATCAAAGATATCAACGATGGCATAGACGTAGGAAGCGTCGAAGCTTGTATCGAACTTACTACTACAGAACAAGATTTCAATGGTCGAAAATTACTCAAGAGACATTGGGAGATCAATACTTCTGAACAACAATCAATCGTAAGGCTATACTTTAGTAATGAAGAATTACAAAGCCTTTTAGAGCAAAGCAATTATGAAAAAATTGATGACAACTTTATATCTAATCTTTCTGTCATTAAACTTATAGGAAAGAAAAAAAATCTTCTTTCATACGAAACATTAGAGACTTATAACATTCAGTCTCTTCACCAATTTGGAAATACAGACGTCATGTATGTAGAAATACCTCATCATGGCATTCAAGATAAAAAAATAGGGTATGTACTCGCGATTAAGCCAAGAGCTGAAATAAATCTTGAAAGGCTTGAACCAGTAGCCGTAGAGGAAGTAATCGGAAAATATACTCTTAAAACCAATCCAGTAGAAAATCAAATAGAAATACTTGCAAGTATTCCTGACGAAACCATATATGGCCAATCATATATCGTAGACCAACTCGGACAAGAATTAAAAGTCGAGTTGTTGTGGGATCAATCTCTGCATCGTAAGCAGATTAATGTTTCAGACCTTATGCCGGGAATATACTTTTACGTGGTTTGGGCCTTTAATACCAATGAGAAGCGTGTCATTAAATTCATTAAAATATAATGTATTAATGATTCATAATTCTCTAAAATATCAAATCATTCAACTACGTAAACTATATAAGTTTACGATTATAATTTTCTTAGCGTTAGTATTTAACTGCTCAACAGTTTTTTCTCAAAATCTTCTATATAATTCCAGTTTTGAAATTGATTTACTCTTATGGGATGCAGTGGGCCCTGCGTTTGCTAGTCCACTCAACGCTAATTGCGATATCTGTAATGCCTTTACGAGTCCTGGGGGTAGCATAAGTCAGAACGTTACTTCTATCAGCGAGGGCTGTACCTATACTCTGGACTTTGATGCTTTTAGAGATAATCCCGGCTCAGGTTGGAGTATTGTGCAGATTAACGCAATCGATACAGACTCTGGTAACTGGGTTACTCTTGCAAGTGAAAGTGTAGATGTCACTAGCACAACTTATAATGCTTATAGTATAAACTTAACCATACCATCAGGTGCAGATATAATACAAGTATGGTTAGGATCAGGTAATGGTACAACTTTGTATATGGACTGCTTAGAACTTACAGAAGATTGTACAAATTCTTCATGCGCTAATAATTTATTAGCAAATTCAGGATTTGAAAGTGGTCTTAATAGCTGGGGAACTTCATCTAATACATCAACTACAACTGACTCATATTCAGGAAGCACAGCAGCAACAATCACAAGTGGTACAGGAGGCTTATGGCAAACTTTCTCAACAAGTCCTGGAGAATCTCATTCTGCCGAAGCCTATATAAAAAGATTAGGAAACAATGAAAATGCTTCCTTTGGGATAGACTACTATGATAGTTCTAATAATTGGCTACAGGGATACTATACAGCCATTAATTCCACAAGTTACGAAGTGCATTATATCTCTGGAACAGCCCCCGATAACGCTGCGACTGTGAATGTTGTAGTTTGGAAACATGCAGGATCTGACCAAATCTTCGTAGATGATTTATGCATGGAGGATTGGAATTTTAGCACTCCTTCTTGTGCTAACAACTCCTGCGAAATAGAACCTTCATATAACAACTACATCTTTTCTATTGATGATGTAGGAGACTTAACCCATTGGATGGACTATGATAATAGTGATCTCATGCTATGTGATAATGGTGATGGTACTATGTCCATAAAAGGTAATATTATAAATGGAAGAGATGCAGATTGGGGTTCATCTTATAACGCCCCATGCGGATCACAAGATGGTTGGTATGTAGATCTCAATGTTTTTGATAGACAGACTTGGTCAGAATTTCAAGGTAATTATGAGGTTAATCCTAGTTGCCCTAATGCTTACTTAGATTTAGATTACTATGATTGCAATGGAACTATAACTGGTATCGGATGTAATACAGGAAGAACACTTACAGTACTCATGCCATCTATAGGGTATAGACTTCAGATAGGTGATGGCGGAAACTCTCATAATTGTGATTTTGGTATGTCGACATGGTTTTACATAACAGAAAATGGTAGCCAAATCAATGCTGACATATATGCCAACTTAGACGAAAATTGCTATAACACAGTCCCGGCAGAAGTATGTTACAATAGCATTGATGATGACAGAGATGGCCTTATAGATTGTGTAGATAATGACTGTGATGGAACAACATTCTGTGCATCATCGTCAGGCGGTAGTTGTGGAAATCGAATTACAACAGCCCTACAAGTATTATATGATTTTAATGAAGGAAGTGGATCTACTGTACATGATGTATCAGGAGTAGGGGCGGCATTAGATCTTACAATCGCTAATCCTTCTAATGTGACATGGAGCTCAGATGGACTCACCATAAACTCTAGCACTATAATAGAATCTAGTTCTGCAGCTTCTAAAGTAACTAATGCCATTATAGCCTCTAACGCTTTCAGTATGGAAGCTTGGGTAATGCCTGCCAACACAAGTCAAACTGGACCGGCGAGAATCATGACCATCTCAGGTAATTCTGCAGAGAGAAATGCAACATTAGGTCAAGAGACAAGTAATTATGCAGCTAGAACAAAAACAACAACAACAGGGTCTAATGGATTACCCACAGTTAATGCTAATCCAGTCTCTACAAGTCAGTTACAGCATGTCGTATACACATGGGACGGTAGCACTGGAATAGAAAAAATATACGTCGATAATGTAGAGAAATATTCTGGCACAAGAACAGGAAATGCTTCGACGTGGAATCAAACTTTTAAACTTGCAATAGGTAATGAGTTTGTAAGCGATAGGACATGGTTAGGAGAAATAAAGCTGGCAGCTATATATAGCAAGCCTCTGACTACAAGTGAAATACA
Organism: uncultured Saprospiraceae bacterium; assembly: GCA_964495785.1. Classification (GTDB taxonomy): domain Bacteria; phylum Bacteroidota; class Bacteroidia; order Chitinophagales; family Saprospiraceae; genus RFSX01. The sequence goes on from CAZBXL010000030.1 coordinate 11,664, forward strand.
AACCAACTATTCAGAAGGATCAGAATGTAACAATACCTCCTACTCATGCGGTAATAGAGTAACCAATGGAATCCAAGTTGTATATGACTTTAATGAAGGGTCTGGGTCTATAGTTAATGACGTATCAGGCGTAGGAACACCACTTAATCTTACAATCGCTAATCCTTCAAACACCAATTGGGTAACAGGTGGATTAGAAATAAATTCAGAAACAATCATAGAATCTGCTGCCGCTGCTTCTAAAGTAAGCAATGCAGTAATAAATTCTAACGAGATTACTTTAGAGACATGGGTAAGACCTTTTAATACGACTCAAGGAGGTCCTGCTAGAATTATGACCATCTCTGATGGTTCATCGAATCGAAATTGTACAATGGGTCAAGAAGGATTCGATTATGCAATACGCCATAAAACTACAACGACTGGCAATAATGGATACCCTACCCTTACTGAACCACCAGTATCTACTTTAAATTTACAGCATGTGGTATATACATGGAACGGTAATACTGGTGTAGAAAAAATATATATTGATGGATTAGAAAAGTATAGTGGAACAAGATCTGGTAATACTTCAACTTGGGACAATAGTTACAAGTTAGCCATTGCCAATGAAATAGGAGCCTCCAGAGAATGGTTAGGTCAGATTAATTTGGCTGCCATCTATAATAGAGCTCTTACTCCTGGAGAAGTAATAACCAATTACCAGGAAGGGTCAGAATGTGATGGAAATGTTGGTCCAGAAAACAATTGTAATGAAGGGCTCACTATAGATCATTATGGTGCTGGATGTGATGGTGGAACTGTAACTGTCAATGTCCCTAATCTTTCTAATGTAAATGAAACCACTTTAGAAATCGTATACAAAGGTTGCTATCCTGGTTCTACCTTGACTGCAAGTTCTTCGAGTGGAAATATAAGTTTTTCTGAGGTAGTTGTATCTGGTGGTAGCTCAAGTGTATACGTATATACAGCTACCGTCACAGGAGGAGTTACTAATATAACTCACACTGCAGCATGTGGGACTTGCTCTTCAGGTAATGGACTACAATCACTTGTTGTCTATGCGGAAAGAAACGTAGATACAGGACATGGTTATCAAACCCTCTTTACCGAAAAAAGTGGGTACTGCGGTATTGAAACAATAATATTACCAATCCCTACTGATACAGAAGTAAGAGATATTGAATTAGTTATACCTTTCACGGAATTAACTGATGACGGTAGATATCTCACAGTAACCGCAACTTCTAGCACAGGAGGAGTAAGTGATTCTGAAACAATTTACGGACCTGACTTAAGTTTAGGTTCATGCTGCTTTGATTTCATAGAATTGTCATTACCAAATGTTCCTGCTAATAGTAGTTACGTAACGATAGAGATTATATCAAATGGAGCTAATAACCCTAATGGAAACTCTTGTGGACAATCATGGGTAATGTCTGGAACGGTATTTTCAGAAATCTCATGTCCTTGTGTCGATGTCGCCGCTGATGCTGGACCTGATAAAATTATATGCACAGGTAATACACCACTGGAGGTACAACTTGATGGCAGTGCCACAGCAGGAACTCAACCATATACTTACTTATGGTCACCGACTACTGGCTTAGATAACCCTAACATAGCACAGCCAATGGCCTCTCCTACATCTACGACTACATATACACTAACAGTAACCGGTGATGACGGATGTAATGATACAGATGAAGTGATCGTAACCGTATATAATAATTATACTGATGGTGGTATCATATCTGGTAATGAAGGTTCTTGTGGCTCATTTGACCCAGCTGTTATTACAAGCAGTAGCCTACCTTCTGGAGGTAATGGAGGTACGTCTATATATCAGTGGCAAATGAGAACATATAATTGCAGCACAGCATCATGGTCTGCATGGAGTAATATTACATCAGCCACGTCCTCAACGTACAACCCGGGCATCATAGCTCAGACTACAGAATATAGAAGGCTAGCGAGAAGAACTAATTGTTTTACATGGGTATATTCTAATACGGTAATAAAAGAAGTAGTAGAAAATTATACCTCTGCAGGATCTATAGCTGGGGCTGAAAGCCAATGCGGAAGTTATGACCCTGCACCGCTGACTAGCTCTGCGGGGCCATCAGGAGGTTGCGGAGGTACTAACCTTAATTTATGGCGAAAAAGAGAATATGATTGCAGTACAGAATCATGGGGATCATGGGTTACCATAAGTGGTGAGACAGGACTTGAATATGATCCACCGACAATAACTGTAACTACACAATTCAGAAGACAATCTAGACGAATAGTTGGATGTACTCCAGGATGGGTATACGCAACTCCAGTAACAAAAACTGTAGTAGAAAATATAACAGATACGGGCACTATCGGAACAGCAGAAACAATGTGTGGAGGGTATGATCCTGAAGCGATAGTTATATCTACTTTACCTTCTGGTGGGTGTGGAGCTGATATAGAATATAGGTGGTATGAAAGAACTCAAGACTGTGCTACAGGTACTTGGTCATCATGGGCTCTACAAGCTAATTCTAATACATCGACTTGGGATCCAGGCCCTATTACTCAGACGACTCACTATGCTTATCATGCCAGAAGAGGAGATTGTGCATGGGTGCCAGGACCAGGAGTAATCAAAACCGTCAATGAAAACTTTACCGATGCCGGTATAATTACAGGTGATGAGACTATGTGTGGAACTTATGATCCAGGTGTTATCACTTCTACTTCTGAGCCATCAGGAGGTTGTGGAACTTTCTGGGGGATATGGCAACAAAGAGAATTGGACTGTACTAATAATTCTTTCAGTACATGGACGAATATCAGTGGAACTGCTAATACCATGTCTTATGATCCGCCGACAATTACAACCACAACTGAATATAGAAGAATATATACTCGAACTGGATGTAACCCAGCATATGTCATATCTAATACTGTTACTAAAGAAGTCTTAGTCCACTATTCTGATGGAGGTACTATTGGATCTAATGAAACAAAATGTGGTGATTATGATCCAGAAGAAATTACTAATATAACATCACCTGTCGGAGGATGTAGCGGTACTCAAGAGGTACGATGGTACATGTGGGAAAGGGATTGTAATACAGGAAACTGGATAACACCAGCATCACTTATCTCTGGAGCCACAGATCTATCATATGATCCTCCAGCTATTACTGTATCAACTAGATATAGACGATATGTAAGAAGGGGATCTGAATGCACAGGGACTAATGGAACATGGATGGTAAGTAATTACATCTACAAATATGTAAATGAAGATGTATCTGATCCTGGAACCATATCTGACAACCAAGACAATTGCGGTGCCTTCGATCCTGTCATTATAACGGGAACTCCAGCTACAGGCGGATGTCAAGTACAGACACCTCAATACATTTGGCAATATAGAGTAGGTACATCCGGATCTTTCATTAATATCAGTGGAGCTAACGGCTTGGATTATGATCCAGGGATGGTTACAGAAACCACTCAGTATAGAAGAGCCGTAAGTTATGATCCTTGTCCATGGACACATAGTAACATTGTAACAATGACTGTACATGATACATTTACAGCATCTGCAACTAATGATGGTCCACTGACTTGTAATCAACCTTCCGTAGATGCCACTGCCTTACCTGCCGGATTATTATATTCTTGGACAGGAGGAGCTACTACGCAAGTTGCATCATTTAGTTCTTCAGGTACGTATACTGTTACTGTCACTGATAACAATGGCTGTACTACTACGGCAAGTACGATTATTACTGAGGACCTAACTACACCACTTGCAGAATTCATTGTTCCTACGCAAGCATGCGAAGATGATGTAAGAACATTTGTAGCTACAGATGCTGGAGCGGGTACAACTTATAATTGGACTTTTGGTGATTATGCTACGCCTGCATCTGCCACAGGTATCGGACCACATAATGTTGTCTATTCAGGGTTTCCAGCAAGCGGAAGTACTCAGGTATCTTCAGTTAGTCTTACTGTGACAGGTAGCAATGGATGTACTGATATTCAGACAAGCAATGTACATACAAGACCAACACCTGAAGTTGTTACGACAACTGTCAATCCATCTTGCGATAATAATAATGGTCAACTCATTTTTGATATAACAATAGGAAATAATAATGGAGTTACCGTAAGTATTGACGGTGGACAAAGTTATACAGGAACAGGATTAACAAGTGCAGGAATTTATACAATATCCAATCTTTCTCCCGGAACTTATCATGCTTTTATAAGATATGGTAGTACAGAATGTCCTACAGATTTAGGTACTTTCTATTTAGAGCAAGAACCTACACCAACCATATCCTTATCAGATGAGATCATCTGTGAAGGTGCAAGCATAACTCTTGATCCAGATGTCTGCGAGAGATATCCCAATATCACTGCTCAGAGACCATTAGCTGATAATACAGGATGGAGAAACTCATATATGGATGGCAGTCAGTCAGGATTGACAGGGGATGGAACTTTATGTTTTACTTTGGATGAGTTTACAGATAATTCTCCCCAAATGTTTGGGCTTAATGATAACCCTAATGCTAATGTTTCTTTTTCCGATATGGAATATGCCATTTACATATACATAAGAGAAGATTTATCACAGTACTTGATGCAAATAAGAGAAAATGGTACATCCAAGGGCAATGCCTACAGCTCAGCAACTTCTTATGAAGGATCAACTTTTTGTATCAGAAGAACTGGAACACTTGTCGAGTATTTAATGGATGATGTAGTCATGTATACAAGTACAATCGCTTCTTCTGGAACATTATATTACGATCACTCAATACATTCTGGTGGTGGTGTATGGACAGATGGATATTCTAAGTTTACGGACATAAGTCTTTGTGCTAAGGCTTCAGACTTAGACATGTCTTATTCTTGGAATACTGGAGCAACGACTGCTACTATTGATGCATCTACTAACGACACCTATACGGTTACCGTAACAGACTATAATGGATGTACAAGTTCCACATCGGCTTCTGTTACTATAAATGAAATAATAGAATCAGCAACTAATAATGGACCTATTACATGTAGTCAAGCTAATGTAATATTGACAGCCAGTCCTTCAGGCATGAACTATATATGGTCGGGCGGAGGTACTGGAGAAACAAAAACAGTATCAAGCCCAGGTGTATACACAGTAACGATCACAGACACTAATGGTTGTTCTACTACTGCTACTACAACAGTGACAGAAGATATAGAAGCCCCTACAGCTGATGCAGGTAATAATATCTCCATCTGTGATGGTGCTACCACTACAATTGGTTCTACATCAGTTGCAGGAATTACTTATCAATGGAGTACTTCTGGATCTGATATCAATGGAGCAACAAATTCAACTTATGATGCTTCACCTACAACTACAACCACCTATATTTTGACTGCTACGGCAAGTAATGGGTGTACAGATTCTGATGATGTAACCGTTACAGTCTTACCAGCTCCTACTGCTTCTGCTACTGGAGAAACAATCTGCGTAGGAGAAAATGCTACTGTAATAGGAACAGTATCGGGTGGCATAGGAACACCTACTTATCAATGGCAACAATCTGCAAGTGGTAATGTATGGAACGATATACCTGGAGCTACTAATATTAACTACACTGCAACCGCATTATCAGCGACAACCTATTATAGGCTCATAGCCGATTACTCAAGTAATGGCTGCGGATCTGCAATATCAAATATAGCATCTGTAATTGTAGAAACAATGTCAATAGCTTCTTCAATAACCGCTACCCAAGATTCTATTTGTATAAATGAATCTACGACTCTTACTGTCAATGAAGACATTGATTCAGGTGGTCTCATAGATTATTCAAGCTGGACAGTAGGCACGGGCAATATTGGATCATTTAATGTAAATGGTTCTGTAACCGAAAATCATAGGATATCAGATACCGATCCATGGGGTAATCAAACTGTTGTATGGGAGGCAAGACCAGAAGCTGCTTCTAATGCAGACGGTGGATGGAACTCAACTCGAATTACAATTGATAACAGCAAAATGTATCGAGTTTCTGTATGGGTAAATAGAAAAGTGATTGGAAATAACGGTAGATTTTATTTGGGATCAAGAGGCTATGGATCGACTAACGGATTAGAAAGAAGATCTGATGGGACAACTCAAACGAATCCTTACTTCTTCTATTCTCATCCCCCTACTAATATGCCTGAAGATGAATGGATGCTTGTGGTCGGACACATCTATCCTACTGATGCTTTTGGAACAACTAATCATACGGACTCAGGAAGATATACTGTTTCAAATGGAAAAATAGGAGACATCTATAATGACTATCAATGGTTACCTGGCACAACTGAATCACTGCATAGAACATATTTATTCTACTGTACGGACACAAGTGTGAGACAACAATTCGTATATCCTAGGTTTGATGTCGTAGATGGTACTGAGCCAACGATAGACGAGCTACTCAATGGATTTGACATCAATGGTGGTCTAGGTACAGGTGCACAATGGGAATGGTATGAAGGATCTTGCGGTGGCACAGCTGTAGGAACTGGTACAACGATTACTGTTAATCCTACAGCGACAACGACATACTATGTAAGAGGAGAAGGTAACTGTGGTAATTCAGATTGCGAAAGCATCACTATAACAGTAAATAATCCACCTGTAGCTTCAGCATCTAATAATGGACCACTTACTTGTTCATTTACCTCAGTAGACTTGACAGCAAATCCTGCTGGAATGTCCTATGAATGGGAAGGAGGAGAAACTACACAAGTTATAAATACAACCACACCTGGCACATACACCGTAACCGTAACTGATAACAATGGATGTACAGCAACTGCTGAGACGATAGTCACAGAAAATACAGATCCTACGCCAATATTCTGCCAGAGATATAGAATCAGAGAAAATGATATTTGGGGTCCTTGGACAGATTTCTCAGGAGATTGTACAATAGGGTTTTGTGAGGGAGACAGTCTCACTGATTTCCAATTTGATGGTGGGCCTGATAATGACACTGGATGGGTCTGGACTGACGAGGATGGTAATATAGATAATGAGACCGACGAGATCGTTTTATTTTCTAATATTGGTCTTGATGATGCAGGAACCTATACTGGTATACTTACCAACGAATATGGTTGTACAAGTGAGGTTAACTTTGAAGTAATAGTTAATCCTAATCCTATCGCATTTGCAGGTATCGATACCACAATATGTATGGGAGGTAATATAACATTAGTTGCCTCAGGTGGCACTTCATATATATGGGATGATCCTGCATCGAGCACAACTGCAACAATCGATGTAAGTCCAGAAGTTACCACTACCTATACTGTTACAGTTACCGATAATGACATGTGTGAAAGTACTGCTGATGTAACCGTATCAGTAACAGATGCACCAGCAGAAATTATATTACCAGATTCTAATTGCTCGGATTTATCATCTACGTATGAAGCGGTAGCAATTACTGATGCGACTTATACTTGGGATTTTGCAGGCGGAACTACTGCAGATGGTGATTTTAATGATCGTATTGAAGAAGTAATTTGGCCAGATATTTTTACGGATACTACAGTGATCATCAGTCTTACTGTCACAACTAATAATGGCTGTGTTAATACTGCAACAGAATCTGTAACAATATATGCATTACCAGATGGCGACATACAGGGTGATATGGTAATTGTAGAAGGATCATCAGGTATCGAGTATTCTGGTCCCCCTGCTTCATCTTATGAATGGTCAGTGATAGAAGGTGATGCACAGATTATAAGTGGAGCTGATCAAGTGACGTGTGTCGTTGACTTCCTATCTAATAATTCAAGACTACAACTTATCGTTACTAATGAAGTTGGTTGTCCTGATACATTATATCAAAGTGCTAATATCTTGCCTCTTTCTTATTGTTATTACTATGATAATTTTAGTGATGCAAGCTATAATAATACTTACGGTACTCAAGATTGGAGTGGAGAATATTGGACAGAATATAATGATGATGGCAATCATTCTACTGGGCGGATTCGTATCCATAGCAATAGATTAAGACTAACAAATCATACCGGTAATACTTCGGTTTATGTAGAACGTAGCGTCAATTTATTAAATATAGACAACCCTCAATTAAGCTTTGACTTAGATCAAACAGGAAGTATAGAAAATTCTGATGAATTTATTGTCGAAGTATATGATGGTACAAGTTGGACAACTATTTTTACTTATTCAGGAAGAATACGCAATGGGTTCATTGTACCTACTTTTGATATTACTCCATATGCTAATGCAGATACCCGAATTAGATTTACACTAACGCAGGGTTATACACGTAATGAAGTTTTAAGAATAGACGATGTTAATATATACGGTGAATGTAACCTCTGTGCCTTAGACTTTGTAGGCTTAGAAAGTGAAAATACCTGTGAGGGATCATGTGAAGGTGTCATATTTATAAATCCAGACTACCCTGTTACAGGTGACTTTAATCTATCATATACCTATAATGGTTCAGTGACAAATTTAGGTCCTTACACTAATGGCGATACTGTGTTTATATCAGGATTATGTGCAGGAGTTTATTCCGATGTTACCATATCGAGAATTGATAATCAATGTTCTGAAGTATGGCCAGAAACATTAACTATAGGAGAAACAGGAGCTGAGTGGGA
>CAZBXL010000030.1:20457-35352 GCA_964495785.1 uncultured Saprospiraceae bacterium
CCCGAAGCAAGTGTCTTAAGCTACCAAGATGATAACTGCCAAGAAAGTGCAGGTGAAGCTATTGTTCAGGTCAATGGAGGAATAGCACCTTATACCATAGAATGGAATTCTACCGATGGAACTCATTCTGGTAGCACAACATTAAGTCATTCTGGTCAGGTCACATTAGATGGCCTAATAGGAGGAAACACATATTGTATTACAGTCACTGATATTAATGGCTGTGAGAATGAATAATAAAAAATAAAATACCATTAGTTCACCCTTTTAAAAATTATGTATGAATTAAATATTAAGTAAAAAAGGCTTTCCCCAAAGCTAAAAAACAATTAAGGTATGTTTTATGTAAAAAATTTACTGTTATTTACTTTCGTCGTTCTTGCAAGTTCTTTTTATGCACAAGAAATTTGCGACAATGGAATAGACGATGATAATGACAATATGATTGACATCAATGATGATGAATGTCAGTGTATGGGCTCTGTTCCCTACGAATTAACTTTCGGCTCAATATGTAGAAACAATCTACGACTAATCGTAGACGATACTGACGCTACAGGTGTCCAGTGGTACCATAACGGTATTGCAATACCCGGAGAAGTTTTTGACAGAATAAATCTGACCGAAAACATTCCGAATGTAGAAGGTACCTACATGGCTATGATAAGTTATAGCGATGGATGTTTCCTTTCTGAACCTTATGAAGTCGTCATAGAGACCTATGAAGTGGACCTTGGTGAAAGAACAATTTGTGAAGGAGAGTCTGTTCAGTTTGGAAATTTTAGAATTTCTACTCAAGGATTTTTTCAGAATAATTCACCGGCAGTAGATGGTTGTGATAGTATTACCAGCCTTTTCGTTTTTGTTGAGCAACCACAATTCTACTACGATACCATCAATATTTGTAATGGAGAACCCTATGACTGGGATGGAATGCTTCTCACAGCTGAAGGAGAGTATGAGGCCAGCTATCCGTCAGAAGGGTGTGATAGCGTTGTATATCTCACGCTGTCTTATTTCGATTATATAGAAGCAGATATATCGGCAGTTGTCTGCGAAGGAATTGACTTTGAATTACATGATCTCACAGCCAGCACTGCAGGACAATATCAAGCTCTATTCTCTAATCCTGATGGATGTGACACATTGTATAACGTAGACTTAGCGGTTCTTGCATCTTCAGAATTCTATACAGAAGAAACAATATGTGATGGTGATACTTTAAGGTACTTAGATATAGTAGCAAGCAACTCAGGAATCTATACTACGACCATACCTAATGCAATAGGTTGTGATAGTCTTATTACAGTAGAACTGACAGTATTAGAACAAAAAACAAACCATATACAAGCAAGTATATGTGAGGGTCAGACTTATAATTTATTAGATATTTCAGAAACAACATCTGGTCTATACTCTACGATAATACCAGCAGCTAACGGTTGTGATAGCCTTATCCAAGTGGAACTATTGGTAGGACAAGAAGTCGACTTACAATTAGAAGCAAGTATCTGTGAAGGTGATAGCTACAGTATATATGACATCAATGAAAACCAAAGCGGTGTCTACACGACAAGGGTATCCTCAGGTAGTTTTTGTGATACGATTGTAACACTTACTCTTACCGTTAACACTGCAACATCTTATACTTCTGAAGCAACCATATGTGATGGCGATACATTTATTTTAGATGGGATTAATGAAACGACTTCTGGCATTTATGAAAGTACAATTACTAATGCTAATGGTTGTGATAGTCTCATCACTATAGACTTGACAGTCATTCCACAATCAAATACAACTATTTCAGAATCATTCTGTGAGGGTAGCACTTACGAGTGGTATGATGTATCAACTGACGTTGCTGGTACATATGAAACGGCCCTTACATCTCACACAGGATGTGATAGTATCGTCACGTTAGAACTCGAGATGGAACTCATTCCAAGAGCCACAACCTACAAGACTATATGTGAAGGTGAGGAATTTAGATTCAGGGATCTTACTGTAAATGAATCTGGTATTTATGAGACTACAGTTAGTAATGTAAATTCTTGCGACAGTATTCTCACATTAGAACTTACAGTAAACCAACCAGCGGACGGTATATCTCTAGGAGAAGATATTACGATAGACTTAGGTGAGACTATTGATCTTATACCAGACTTTATAGGTGAAGGTGTTACAGATATAGTATGGATCGATGAGAACGGCGATGTCGTCAGTGAGGATTACGAACTATTAGATATACAACCTATAAAAGATACTTACTATGAAGTATATGCTATCGACGCTAACGGTTGTGATACGTACGACATCATATTTATCGAAGTAGAAATAAATATAGAGATATACATACCTAATGTGTTTTCTCCAAAAATGAACAACGAAGAATCGAAATTTACAGTTGGTTACAATTACGCCGTCGAAGGAATAAATAGCGTCCAAATATTTGACAGATGGGGAAGCTTAGTATTTAATCTTGAAAGCGGAGACAGTTTCGGATATGAAGGATGGGATGGTACATATAATGGAAAAGAATTAGAAAATGGAGTCTACTCTTATATTTTTAAATTTGATATCATTGATGGATCACAGGTTCAAAGAGTTGGATCTATTACAAAACTGTAAAATCTTATCTCCATAGAAAAAAAAATTAATAAAGAAGCATACATACCTTAAGAAAGAGCCACATCTGCTACAAGTAGATGTGGTCTTTTTCTATTACCTATAGGAGAACTTATTTAATATTGGTAAGTTGAGTTAAAAGATATTCCTTTACAGTAATCTATGTCTCAACTTAATTATAATAAGAAATTTAATAGTTGGTTCTCAAGTATGGGATGGAAAGCGTTTCCATTTCAGAAGCAAGCTTGGAAGGCATGTGCTCTTGGACACTGCGGTATCGTCAATGCACCTACAGGAAGCGGCAAGACTTACGCTCTATTCCTAGGGGCAGTTGCTTATCACATGTCATTAAGCACAGATAAAAGTAGTCGGCGACAAGGACCTCTTATTATATGGGTGACCCCAATAAGAGCATTAGCCAAAGAAATAAAAATCTCCATAGAGAAAGCCATAATAGGCTTAGACTTAGACTGGACAGTAGGAATCAGAAGTGGAGATACGTCTACTTCAGAACGCAAAAAACAAATGTCCCACCCTCCAGAAGTTTACATCACGACTCCAGAAAGTCTACACGTATTACTGGCTAAAAAGAAATATCCTAAATTCTATAGTTCTGTACAATCAATCATTACTGATGAATGGCATGAACTAATGGGTAGCAAGAGAGGTGTACAATGCCAGCTAGCAATATCTCGAATACGTGGCCTCAATCCTGATCTACTTATATGGGGTATCTCTGCTACTATAGGTAACTTAGAAGAAGCTGTAGATGTTCTTCTCGGATCACATGACATAAAAGGTAGAGAACTTATAGTCTCTGATGTCAAAAAGAAAACCAAAGTCATAAGCATTTTTCCAGATAATGTAGAACAGTATTCCTGGTCGGGACATCTCGGCCTGCGACTCGCAGATAAGTTGCTGCCTATTATATATGAGAATAAAACCTCACTCATCTTCACGAATACCAGAGCACAAAGCGAGTTATGGTATCATAGATTGTTAGAGTTAGATCCCAGTCTGGCAGGAGTCATGGCATTACATCACGGCTCTATATCTAAGAAAATAAGATCATGGGTAGAAGATGGACTGTATGATGGAAGTCTTAAGACAGTCATTGCCACGTCCAGCTTAGACTTAGGAGTAGACTTCAGACCTGTAGAGGCAGTTGTTCAGGTAGGAAGTCCTAAGAGTGTAGCCAGATTTATGCAACGAGCAGGTCGGTCTGGACATGCCCCAGGACAAGTCAGCAAAATCTATTTCTTGCCGACTAATAGTCTTGAATTATTAGAATCAGCAGCCCTACGAGATGCCTTAACAATCAAGAATGTCGAAAAACGTATTCCTCATATACGTAGTTGGGATGTGCTCATACAGTATCTTATGACATTGGCGGTATCAGAAGGTTTTAATCCTGATATCATCTACAAAGAAATCAAAAATACACACTGTTATGAGAGCATAAATGAAGAAGAATGGAATAAGATTTTAAATTTTATTGTGAATGGTTCTCAGTCCCTACAGGCTTACGACGAATTCCAAAAAGTAGAAATAGAAGACAACGTATATAGGATTACAGATAGAAGAATAGCACAGCGACATCGCTTAAGTATAGGAACAATACCAAGTGAATCAATGCTTAATGTCAAATATCTAAAGGGAGGTCGTATCGGTAATGTAGAAGAATGGTTTATAAGTCATATGAATGTCGGAGATAGTTTTTGGTTTGCGGGAAGACCATTAGAGTATGTGATGATAAAAGATATGACCGTCCTTGTAAGAAAGAGTAAAAAGGTCACTAAGAGAATACCTGCATATCTCGGAGGTCGAGTCCCTTTGAGTTCAGAATTATCCATGGTGCTGAGATCAAAATTATATCAGTACCAAAACGGAGATACCAAAGGTGAAAAAGAGCTGAATAAACTTAAGCCCCTTCTGGATCTGCAGATCAAAAAAAGCGTTCTACCAACAAAGGACGAATTCCTTATTGAATATTTTCAATCTCGTGATGGCTTCCATTTGTTGATGTTTCCATTTGAAGGACGATACGTCCATGAGGGTATGGGTGCACTAATAGCCCAACGCTTATCTAAGGCTATGCCTATAAGTTTTTCTATTGCTATGAATGATTACGGATTTGAGTTATTGAGTGATAAAAGAATCGATGTAGAATCATATATAACCAAAGAGCTATTCTCAACCAAAGGTCTATCTACAGATATACAATCAAGTATCAATGCAGCAGAACTTGCACGAAGGAAGTTCAGAGATATAGCACGTATATCAGGATTGATATTTCAAGGTTTTCCTGGTAAGGCAAAAAAAAGCAAACACTTACAGGCCTCCTCATCACTCCTCTTTGATGTATTTAGGGATTACGATTCTGATAATTTGTTATACCTGCAGACCTTTGAAGAGGTCATGACTTTTCAACTTGAAGAAGCTCGTATGAAGAAAGCAATGACAAGAATTCAGAATCAGAAATTTATTTTTCAATATCCTAATAACCCTACCCCATTTGCCTTTCCTATCATGGTAGATCGACTGAGAGAAAAAATGAGCTCAGAGAAATTAGAAGATCGTATTGCAAAAATGACAGTTCAGTTTTTGAAATAAAAAATAATCCCAGCATCCTGGTCTCATTATTCCACCACCTCAAAACAAAAAATCCCATTCCAATCTATTGGGATACCACCAGATCCAAAATGCTCATCATCTAAATTTTCGATTCTTGCAAGCTTATCTGCTTGTATTTCTTTATCTAAGTATATTAACTCATCCAGAAAATCATAGTAATGTGGATCACCTTGTATGACACTACAGATAAAGAAATTAGTATCTGGACATCTTCCTTCAAATTCTATGGCATTGGTCTGTTCATTTAAATCAGAAAGTCCGCTTCCCAAGTTAAACATGTATTGGTCGGATGTCATTATAATATATGTTCCTGGTGTATCAAATACTAAGTCATACTCAAAGTGATAATAACCATTCTCATATACAGTGAATCCACGGAAATCATCTGAAACTCTCGATTGAAAATTGTATCGTGTATTGTATCTTTCTTCATCTACAATCAGTTCATTGAGCCGATAACCTGACTGCCACGCATCTTCTTCTATTCTATAAAGCTGATTAGCTGGCTCGAATGGGAAATTTTCTATCTTAAAACTGGTCTCTCTAGATAAATCATAGATAGAATCACTAAAAAACATTTTTACATTCATCGTATCACCTACACTATATGTTTTCTGATGAGGCGTTACAGATATTGGGACCTCTAAATAGTGTGATCCGCCATACTTCAACTCATAGGGGCATAACTCAAAGTATTCTTCAGGACTTAAGCTATCATAGCAACCAAAAAAAATGAGTAATAATGGTAAGTATTTCATCTAACAATATTTTTAATTGAAAACATCATAAACTCTTATCAAATCATCATAGTCATTAGGATTTGTAGGAGTATTGGCAAGGTGCAAATTCCTTAAACTTTCTCCATAATTGTCAATGTCAGTGGTACTTTCTAAAGCCTCAAAAATCATTGCTGGTGTAAACCCTTCTACATTATCAAAAGTTCTTATGGTCGTATCGTTAGGATCAACGATTTCGTCTTGACTCCCTAGACCACCATCATTAAGATCGAACATGAGCCCAACAGGAATATAATTTCTAATAAAATCAACATTTTCCCCTCCCAGACCTGTATTTCCGTATAAATTTCCTGTATAATTACCTACAGCCTCTCCTAATGCCACTCTTCCTGGTGAAGAACCTATGTTAAAGCCTGGAAATGTCCCATATCCAAAATTGTGTATAATATGATTCCTATAATGAAACCAATAACCTTCCCCTTCTATGGAATAATGTGAGGCGTGTCCTAATTCATGATGTGTAATAGCGTTGAATTCACTAGCAGGTTCTAAGTCCTCATACTGATTGGTAATGTCAGGTTTTATATCACCAGACAATATCCCCAAGACTGCATTTGGCCATCCGAATGCTAAAAGCATTCCTAAGTAAGAATTAATTGGATTACCTTGGAGCATAGGAGCGGATGCTGCTCCACCTCCACTAAGCAATGTATAATTTAGTCTTAATCTTGGCTGCGGTATGCCATCTGTAGTGGATCTATCTCTGTAGTCTAAGTCGGTATTATGAGTATGGGAAGCCGCCCATTGCCTTCTATCAGCCACTGCATCATATCTTATCAATGTACTGTTATAGGGCATTGGAAAAGCCCTAGTGTGGTCCCTTAATACCCTTAGACTTGACCAATAAGACAAATCTCTAACCTTAAGGTTAAAGTTTTCAAATTTAACTTGTACGAGAATAAAATCGCCGTATTCCCTGCTCATTTCCCAGCAACCATCCCTATCAGTCCATTCTACATCTGACATAAAAAATCCATTTCTGACTGTTACTTTAACTATTTTTACCTCTTCATCTGCAAAATCATTCTCTACTTTAACACAGCCTGCAGGTATTCTTGGGTTCGATGGTACGGGACAGCCACAACCATTAAGTACTGGAGGTCTTGGTGGAGTACAATCACACTCCCACCTGCAGTCAAAATCACCTCCGCCTAACCATTCTACAATATAAACTGGTCTACAGTCCCCACAATTAGGTGGTGGGGGCGGATTAGCTAAGTCACATATTAAGTCTCCGTCGATATCTACTATATTTGAAGACATGACGCTCATGGGTAATCCCCCCTTGATAATGTTTGATAACTTATTTTGATGGCCAGTCATAATATAAGTCTTGATAAACAAAAAAGGGTTAGACTCATCAAGATATAATTCTTCAAGTTTCTCATATTGCACGGAAGGCAGTATCACATCTACAGGAACACTTGCATATTGATAAGTTAGCGTGCTGTCACTAACTTCTGGATCTATATAGTAATCACCCATCTCTAAGACCTCATAATGCATTGGGTAATCTAATGTCACTATATTTTCAGTATATGACCAGTCGTCTAATTCTGCTAAATCATCCTGATCTTGAGGTAGAAACTTTATATAATTATGGGTAGCAACTAATGTTTCTACGTAATTGTAAAGTAAAGAATTTGCTTGATTGACAATCTCGAGAGTATAAGGATTAGTCATTTCTTCGCCGAGTATTATTGGTCTAAACTCAGAAGCATTATAAATTTCAAAATTTGATCTTTTTTCTATGTGAACATCATTAATATTAAAATTAGATAATGAGTCTTTACTTTCATCCTTTGTGCAGGCAAAAAATATTATAAAAGCAATTGCCGCTAAATATAGACTTTGGACTTTGGACTTTGGACTTTGGACTTTGGACTTTGGACTTTGGACTTTGGACTTAAACATAATGATTTTTTTAATTTACTTTGAACTGAGATTGTAATATAATATTTTACATTTATCTTTCCATGCAAAAATATAATTTATCTATCTTATAACAAACAGAATGTTTGCAGACGACATTTTTTAATATTGATATTATTAATATCTTAGTTACTTAATGTCTTTTCCTTCCAAGATTATTATAACACAATTACAGTTTTATAACTTATACCAACATTAGCAAATTGGCACTAATCAATATATGATCAAAAGACCATAATTTTAGTTAACTGTAAATCATTAATCAGTATTATTGAAGCATGCAAGATAAAATCAGCGTAAATAAATTTATCAGTGATACAGGTTATTGTTCTCGAAGAGAGGCAGACAAGTATATCGAGCAAGGTCGAGTCCATATCAATGGTAAGGTGGCTAAGAAAGGAAATCGTGTCAGTTTTGATGATGAAGTAACGGTTGACTTTGAAGCGGTCATCAAGAAAAAGAAAAAAAAGAAACAGAATATATACTTAGTTGTCAATAAGGCTGACGGTATCGTATGTACTACTGACAAAAAAGAAAAAGATAACATCGTAGATTACGTCAACTATCCCAAAAGAATATTCCCCATAGGAAGGCTGGACAAAAACTCTACAGGACTTATCCTCATGACCAATGATGGTGATATCGTCAATAAGATACTACGAGAAGAAAACAATCACGAAAAAGAATACGTCGTCACGACTAACAAACCTGTAACTGGAGAATTCATAGAGGGTATGAGTAATGGAGTACGTATAATGGGTACAAGAACAAAAAAATGTAAAGTCAAACGATTAGGTAAAACTTCATTCAGTATTACGTTAACGCAAGGTCTCAATAGACAGATAAGGAGAATGTGCAATGCTTTTGATTACAAGGTCGTCACTCTACACAGGGTTAGAATTATGAATATTACTTTAGGCCAACTAAAGGTGGGTCAGTATCGTCACTTAACAGATGATGAGCTTAAGACTCTGTTTTCTCTGCTATAGGCTAGTCATCTAATTCGCTGACGCCTTCTATTTTTACATCATCGTATTTGCCAGAATCCAGTAATGTAAAGAGATTTTCCATTGTAATGATTGGACCTTTAGTTACGGCCATATTAACTAACCAAGCTGGGAGATTACCTGCTGGATCCATTTTAGCATAGTACTTAATGTCTATCCATCCGTCTTGCTGAGGAGTTAATGTATAATTAGAGACAAAATCTTTGACCCTCACATTAGAATCTATTTCTTCGACTTTGCCTACGACTCCTACAGACTCCGTTATGATGATTTTAGTCTCAGGGTTTTGAGTCCATTTATACTTGATGACTAAGTCTCTATCAGAAACAGGAAATGGTAAGTCTGATTTTATATAGTAGATTAAAGTATTATCATTGATCTTTTCTACCGTGTAAGACTCTGGTGTTTTGAACACCCAATCTTTGTGTGCTTCTGTATCATCAAAAGCAGCCATGATTGTATTAAGCGTCGTCTGATATCGCGTCAGAATTTTTATCTCTTTAAACTTCTCACCTTCTTTCTTTCTCGTATACACCTTAGTGTCACCAGAAGTTTTAGTGAGTACCCACCCGTTATCCTGACTATATGCGGATGAAGAAAGACAAATAATGATGAAAAGAATGATTACTCTCATGGATATAATATCTTATACAAATGTAATACCTAATGTTATGTCAGATGGCCTCTGACATAACATTAACGAAAGTATAAGACATGAAGTATCTTCTAATATGAAACTGCTGCACTCTCGGCACCATATTCTAATAGAACAGACTCGATACCGCCAGCAGAATCTACTGTCACGATAAATATATTGTCATAATCACTTTCGTCAAATGAGCTATACTTATCTTCTGACAATAATTTATTTACAAAGGTGGGCGTAGAGTTAGAATGTCCTACGACAAGGACGACTTCGTTTTGATGATTATTTAATATTCTGTTTTTAAGTTCTCCGAGCTCGCGAGGATTATAGCGCTGTATCGGTAACCTAGTTTGATTTGATAAAATCTGCGCTGTCTCTACCGTTCTGTTATAATCACTAGAGTAGATAGCGTCAACTTTGATATTAGTAAATAAATCAGAGAGATCCTGAGCTCTTTGTTGGCCAGCAAGGGTTAATGAGGGATTCTTAGTACCCAGTTGTTTCTCTGCATGACGTACACATATGATCGTTGTCTTATCATTATCAATAAAGTCACTAATGTTAGCTGTCTTAAGATTATCATTGCTAGTGTATCGCAGTAAGCCACCGTCATCTGATTTCTTAAGACCTTTGCAACCACTCCCAAGGGTGAGTAGAATAATGCACAGCGATATAAATGAAAATGAAATTTTCATAGGTGATCTATTTTATTAGAACTCTGCACTTCCAGGATATCTTGGAAATGGAATAACGTCCCTGATATTACTCATACCTGTAATGAATAAAACGAGCCTTTCAAATCCCAAACCAAAACCTGCATGCTCGCAAGTTCCAAATCTTCTTGTATCTAAAAACCAATCCATCTCATGCTCAGGAATATCAAAGTCGGCCATTCTTGCTTTTAGCACATCTAATCTTTCTTCTCTCTGTGAGCCTCCGACGATCTCTCCTATTCCTGGAAACAATATATCCATCGCTCTCACTGTCTTATCATCATCATTCATACGCATGTAAAATGCTTTTATTTCTTTAGGGTAGTCTGTCAAGATTACTGGCTTCTTAAAGTGTTTCTCTACAAGATAACGCTCATGCTCTGACTGTAGATCTGCTCCCCAGTCTTCTATCACAAATTGGAATTTCTTTTTCTTATTGGGCTTAGAATTCATAAGAATCTTAATCGCCTCAGTATACGTTAATCTTTCAAAGTCATTATTGATACAAAACTCTAATTTCTCTCTCAAAGCAAGAGGCGATCTTTCGTTAGTCGGTTTTTGTTTTTCTTCATTAAGTAACCTCTGCTCTAAAAATTCAATATCATCTGCATTATTATCTAAGCAATATTTAATAACATACTTCAACATATCTTCTGCAAGATCCATATTATCATCCAGGTCATTAAAAGCAACTTCTGGTTCTATCATCCAGAATTCTGCAAGGTGACGACTTGTATTACTATTCTCAGCTCTGAACGTAGGACCGAAAGTATAAACTTCTGACAATGCTAAAGCACCTAACTCCGCTTGGAGTTGTCCCGATACCGTTAGCTTAGCAGATCGACCAAAAAAGTCTTTCTTATAATCTACTCCACCCTCTTCGTCTTTAGGTACATCATTCACGTCAAGTGTTGTTACTTGAAACATCTCTCCTGCACCTTCTGCATCAGAGCAAGTTATAATCGGAGAGTGTATGTATGTAAATCCTCTCTCATGAAAAAATTGATGTATAGCGAATGATACTGAGTGTCTTATTCTGAATATAGCACCAAATGTGTTAGTTCTGAATCTTAGATGAGCGATTTCTCTGAGGAACTCAAGGCTATGCTTCTTAGGTTGTAGTGGATATTTTTCTGGATCAGCAACGCCATTGACCACGATGGTATCTGCTACAAGTTCTACAGCTTGTCCGCCACCTTGAGAGGCGACGATGGTACCCTCTGCCGTGATAGCAGCTCCGGTTGTGATTTGCTTAAGAAGACTCTCTTCTGTATTCTCTCTATCTACAACCACCTGTAAGGTCTTGATCGTAGAACCATCGCTTAATGCAATAAATTGATTATTTCTGAAAGTCCGTACCCAGCCCTTTACCGTTGCTTTATAATCTTTCTTATCTGATAGGAGTATCTCCTTTACCTTTGTCCTTTTAGCCATAGCTTCATTTTATAATAAGGTACAAAAGTAGGTTTTTATGATATAAAAATATCAGCTTTCTAATTTCGAAATGACCTCTAAAGTGTCTTTATAGATTTGATCTTTAGAAGCAGAAGAACTTGGTGCATATAGGCCCATTTCAGAATCACTGAATATTTCACTTATTTTTGATATGATGCTATCATCTACATTCTTTGATCTTAGCTGATCTAAGACTTCCCGATTGTTGATGTGCATTGCTTGTATTTTGTACTTATCAGAAATATACTTTTTAGTAGCTATCGTTATCTCTTCGTAGAATGCCTTACTATCCTCTCCGCCTAACAGAATTTTGGCCTTATCTAATCTTGCAATGGCTACAGAATATGCTTTTTTTCGTTTGATTTCTTCAGGGTCATTATCTCCTGACCTATTCTTATACCTATAATAAATTACCATACCTATAGAAGATAGTCCTATTAAACCCAGAATAGTATTATGCCACCACGAACCATAAGTTGACTTTCTTACGGACGACGACAGTTTTGTCTTGACCATAATCCCATCTATAGGTTTTTCTACATCTGTATTAATCGCCACGGGCTTATTTGAACCCTTCAGAACCTGTATTGTAGGCAGCCTTTGTGATAGGGTGATGTACTCAGAACTATCAGGATTATAGTAAGTAAACTCAGCTCTAAGCTTGTATGTGCCTTTTACCTTAGGTACGAGGAGGTATTCAAATATCTTAGCATGCGTTATTTCTGCACCATTACGATAGACTTCTTCGTCTAAGATATTAGGGTCATATATTTCTAAGGAATCATTAGCAGGCCATTTAGGTGGTATAACAGTCTTACTATCACCGTTACCTACGATTTTCATTTTTACAATAATGGCATCATCCGTCGTAAGACTCCTCTTAGGTGTACTTGCCTCCATCCTATAATTACCTACAGCACCAGATAAATTAAGTTGTGTAGGTGGCGTATTCTTAACTATAACTGTCAAGGGTGTTGTAGCGACTTGTTTCTTAACTAAGTTTTGAGAGAAGAAAAAACTTCGAGATTGCTGACTACCTTTTTTAGCAATACCTAACTCTATCGGAATAGCCTCTATATTATAGGTTCCTGTCTGCTGAGGGAACAGGATCATTCTCTTTACTGATTTAGTATAGTATTCCTTACCATTATATATTTCTCGTTGGTAGCCTGATCTGTTGGCCCTTATTTCCTCTTTGAAAAATCCATCAAATTCTGGCTCGGTCAGCATATTCACTGTCCTTACATCGAGAAGTGTGTACAACTTATAATCTAATACAAGCTGCTGACCTACATAAGCTATAGAGTCTGATATTTGAGATATTATGAATACGTCCTCTCCAGATTGGTTAGAGTTCTTACTCCCCTTGACAACTTCTATGTTAACAGGTTCTGTATTTTTAATTCCTGCTTTGGTTTTGATTGTAGCAGAACCTAATTGTACTATACCGACTTTCTTAGGCCGTAAGGTATAAGACAAACTTATCTTGTTGCTGCGTCGGCCATTGACTATGGTCATAGACGTAGACTGGTTAGGACCAGAGAGTACATCGAATCCCTTGAATGACGGAGGTGTAAAACCTAAGCTTTCTCCATTCTCAAGCACAAAACTTGCTTCTATATAAGAACCTTCTATGATCTTCTTAGCATCTACCTGTACATAAAATCTATTGGTAGCTTGGGCTTGAACAACTACGTAGATTAGACAGAATAAAGTACTTAAGAATATGTGCTTCAACATTTAAATCCGCTTTATTTGTCTCGTTGATTTTTTAGTAGGTTTTTCTTCTTTAGGCTCTGTGAGTGGTGGCATAATATCAAAATCAAACATTGGACTTTGAAACTGCTGAAAGAAGGAATTGCCCGATTGAGGTTTTACGATAACCCCTTCCGGATTAGGATATATATTAATTTCAACAGGCTCAGACTCATAGGTCTTATCTTCTGTGATAAGATATGCAGGAGGAATAATGATCTGTCCCTGCTCTGTAGGTTCTATATAATAACTCCATGAACGCATCGAAGACGTACTACCATTAATAATCTGAACAGAACTGCTCTGATTAGGACCACTTACAATTAGAAATCCTTCTAAAGGTGGCGCTTCAAATTTTCCTTCAAGATTCTGTGCTTTAAATTTTAATTCTATATAGTTGCCTATAAGAACAGAATCTGTACTTATCGTAACTTCAAAAGTCTGACCCATTACAAAAAAAGGAGTCAGAAGCAAACTCAAAATGTATATTCCTTTTTTCATTTATATAAACTATTATTCATTAAAAGTCTTACCAATCTTTGTCTTGCTTCTTCTTGTTTGAATTAAACTTTCTCAGCTTCTCCTGCACTTTCTGTTCCTCACCTTGTATGATCTGAAGAAGCTTAGCCGCATCAATACTATCTAAACTTTGTTTTTCTAATCGAGTGCTATCAAATGATGTTTCTTGGATATCTTGTTCCTCTCCATTTTGTTCTTCTTCGTTCTCTTGCTGCTCTTGGTTTTCTTGTTCTTCTTGGCTTTGGCTATCTTGATTTTGTTGTTGATTCTGCTGATCTTGATTTTCTTGCTGCTCTTGGTTTTCCTGCTGTTCAGAGTTCTCGTCTGATTCTTGCTGCTGTTGCTGTTGTTGCTGCATCATTTTCATGATCTTAGCCATACTCAGATTATACTGGGCATTTTCATTATCACTATTTAGGGATATAGATTTTTTATAAGCTTTAATGGCTTCTTCTAAATCTTGATTTTTATAATATGCATTCCCTAAGTTGTAATAAGCATTAGATTCAGCTTCAGGACTATCTGCTTTAGATATCGCTGCCATATAATGATCTATAGCTTCTTCATAACGCTCTTGTTGGTAGGTCGCATTTCCTAGGTTATAGTTCGACTTGAGATTACTTTCTTTCTGATTAGACTTTCTGTACATCTCTTCCGCTATGGCATAGTCACCTTGATCATAGCTGGCATTACCTTGTCTCAATAACTTGTGAGACGTTTGAGAATGTCCAGTAGTTACACCTACTAATGATAAGAAAATGATGATGTAAATGTTATTAATCATATGTCCAATAAACGAGAAATTCCAC
>CAZBXL010000030.1:35452-41126 GCA_964495785.1 uncultured Saprospiraceae bacterium
GAAAATGATGATGTAAATGTTATTAATCATATGTCCAATAAACGAGAAATTCCACCTTTTTTGTTCAATTTATTACTGATTAAATATTCTATAACAAAGAATAAAATAGCCAGCAATAAAAAGTATTGAAAATAGCTATTGTAGTCTGTAAATGATCTCTGTTCGACTTCCTTTTTTTCTATTCTATCTATATCACTATCTAAGGACTTAAGGGCTGATAATGTCTGGTCAACCATGTAAAACTCTCCACCTCCAGCATCCGCAATATCTTGAAGTAAAGCCACATTGAGAATACTTTTGACTGGGTTACCTGCCTTATCTTTCTTGTAGACTTTTCTACCATTACTCGTAAATGGCACCATAGCTCCATCCTGAGTACCCACGCCTACTGTAAAAATAAATGTGCCATTATCTCTGGCTTCTCTCGCAGCCGCTATCGCTTCAGATTCATGATTCTCACCATCGGACAAAATAATTAATGCCTTCTGTGTCGGATTATCTGTTCCGAAAATCTTTTGTGATAAGTTAATGGCATCAGTGATAGAGGTCCCTTGTGTGCCTGCTTGTGAAGGGTTAGCAGCGGTAATAAGATCCATCGCTGAGCCATAGTCATTAGTCAATGGCATCTGCAGGTATGCACTGCCTGCAAAATATATAAGTCCTATTCTCTCACCGTGGAGTTTTTTTGTTAGCTCCTTAAGAAAACGCTTAGATTGCTCCATACGGCTCGGCGATATATCCTCTGCTAACATACTCTGAGATATATCTAAGGCGATAATAACATCTGAACTTTTAGCTTTAACCTTTTGCTTACGTGTGCCCCACTGAGGGTTAGCCCATGACATTAATAATAAACCAAAACCGATAATTACTAAAGTGGACTTAATCCACTCTTTTTTTTGTGACCACGAGGGAAACAGTCTTGAGAAGACTGTGTAATCTCCAGCATTATTGATGGCAGATTTTTTCCACCTAAAGTAAAACCATGTAACTGCAAAACATAAGGGTATTAAAAGAAGAAACCAAAGTATATATGAAGTTTCAAATCTAAACATATAACTAAGCGGTTTTTACATCAATTAATCTATGCTTCTTCTTCGTTAGCTATACCTGCTATCTGGTGATCTACGAGGACACGACCGCAATGCTCGCAAGCTATAATTTCTTTTCTCATGCCGATCTCGATCTGCATCTGAGGTGGGATTCTGTTAAAACATCCACCACAAGAACCTCTTCTGTATGTAACGACTCCTAATCCGTTTCTATAAGCAGTACGTGTACGGTCATAAGCTTTAAGTAATCGCTCACCGATGAGTGCTCTTTGCTTCTTAGATTTATTAGTCAGTTTTTTCTCTTCTTTATCAGTCTTCTCGATAATCTTTTCGAGTTCCTGCTTCTTCTGATCTAAGTCGCCGTTCTTAGCATCTAAGATTTCTGTATTCTTTTCTTTGAGCTCAGTCTTAACTTGTTTCTCAACTTGAGCTTCTTTGATTCTCTTCTGAGATAATTGTATCTCTAGAGATTGTAATTCTATCTCTTTAGTTAATGCCTCGAACTCTCTGTTATTCTTAACCTCATCTAATTGCTTATTGTATCTCTCGATAAGCGTTTCAGAAGTTTTGATATTTTCATTATGGTTAGCTATTCGCTGGTCTATATCTGCTATTGTTGCATCAAGTTTTTCCATTCTTGTATTGAGACCTGTTATCTCATCCTCAAGATCACTAACCTCAATAGGAAGTGCACCTTTAAGGACTTTAATCTCGTCTATCTTAGAGTCAATTTGTTGTAGATCAAACAATTCTTGTAATCTCTCTTCTACAGATTTTAAACTTTTAGCTTTAGCCATAATTCTTATAGATAATTTACTGGATTAGTGTTCACTTTTGTAAAATGGGTCGCAAAGTTATTAAATTTCTGTGTCAAAATCTCAAAAAGCAAGTTGATCGTATATTGTTCGCTTTCAAAATGCCCCACATCCGCTATAACTATCTGATTATCAGCATCAAAGAACTCGTGATACTTAAAGTCAGATGATATAAATATATCAGCTTTTTGGGCTTTTGCTGTCTCAAGTAAAAATCTACCTGAACCTCCGCATATCGCAACTCTTTCTATTGGTCTATCTCTTAGTGCTGTGTATTTTATAATTGAAACATTCAATCTCTGCTTTAAGTCCTCCAGAAATGCCACTTCTGACATCGGATTTTCTAATTTTCCTATCACTCCAGCCCCTACCTTAGCGTTATCATTCATTTCCAGATTAGGTTTAAGAATCTGGACATCGACTAAGCTTAATCGCTCAGCTATACGGGTGTTGACTCCGTGGTCATAGACGTTATCAAGATTAGTATGTATAGAAAATAAGTTGATGTCATTCTTGATAGCTTTAGCTACGATACGCTCTACGTAGTTGCGACCAGTTATTCTCTTAAGTCCGCTGAATATAATCGGATGATGAGACACAATGACATTAGCTCCTAAGTCGATCGCTTCATCTAATATCGCTTCCGTCACATCTAAACTAACGACGACACCTTTGACCTCAGAAGTACTATCTCCTATTAGGAGTCCACTGTTATCATATGGTTCTTGATAGTGGTTTGGGGCTATGGTGTGGAGGTAGTCGATTACTTCTTGTAAAATGGGCATACTCTATTATTATTTTACTGAATCATACATTCAAAAATAAGACCTAATAAATTCATTTAGAGATTCTTAATTCTATCTATAATATCTGTGGTAGAATAGCCCTTCAGCAAAGGCACTAATTCTACTTTACCGCCATAAGATAAGACATCTTCTGATCCTGCTATCTCACTGATAGAATAATCATCGCCTTTGACCAAAATATCAGGACGTACCGATTGGATCAAAGATAATGGAGTGTCATCTGAGAATGGCACAACGTAATCTACACATTGTAATGCCGCCAGCATAATCGTTCTATCTTCTAATGTGTGGATAGGTCTGTCAGCACCTTTAAGCCGTGAGATAGAATCATCATCATTTACACCTACTACTAATAGATCTCCCATATCCTTAGCTTGCTGAAGATAATCTACATGACCTGGATGCAGTATATCGAAACATCCATTGGTAAAAACGATCGTCAACCCCATGTCTCTGATAGAGCTAAGGGTTTTTGATATGGCTTCTGCGTCTACTAATTTGCTGTCTTTCATTATAGCTTATATGGCATATAAAAAATGTTAACTCTAAAAGCTTTATAATCTTGGTATCTCTCTTTTAATATCTCAAATTTACAACTTACTAAAGTCCCTATGGATAAAAAGACATTATTGTCAAATATAAATAATGTAGAAAAGATAGCATCTGCTTCTAAATTAATGCGGATGCTTGGTCGTCCAATCAGGTATATCCATGCTATATTATTTAGGGAGATCACTTACAAAAGAACCAAAAAAGAAAAGGAACTTATCTGTAAGACTTTCTTTGGTACAGATATGAAAATACTTCTGCCATCTAGTACAGACATTTATCTCACTGGAGGAAAGTCTCATAACTCAGAGATTAGATTAGCTAAGTATATTAGCTCTACACTTACAGAGAATGACATCTTCTTAGACATAGGTGCTCATTATGGATATTTCTCTCTGCTTGCATCTTCTATCGTTGGTGAGGGTGGTCACGTTATATCCTTTGAAGCGGCTCCCAAAACTTTTAGAATCCTAAATGACAATGCTTCCAAGATTAGAAATATGGCCGTACACAATAATGCCGTTTCTGATGCAGAGGGTACACTTAGCTTTTACGAATTTCCAAATCTCTACTCAGAATATAATACTCTTGACGTATCACAATTTGAAAATGAGGAATGGTATAAAAATACAAAGCCGCAAGAAGTGAAAATAGAGTCTGTCATTCTCGATGATTTTCTCAATGACAACATCAAACCACAACTTATAAAAATCGATGTCGAAGGTGCTGAATATAAAGTCATCAGAGGTATGAAAAACCACCTACAAAACAATACACCTGTCATCATCATGGAATATCTATCTGCTGATCGTGGTAATAAAGAACATAAAGACGCAGAGAGCTTATTACAGTCATTGGGCTATACAACTTATATCATTTCCTCTGAGGGTAAACTTAAGATGATGGATGATATTGGTCAGTATTTAATAAGTGAGAAGATGGAATCTGATAATGTTGTTTTTGTTAAGGGGTAATAAAATGAGGTGTAAGGGTGTAAAGGATTAGGGAGTAAGGGTATAAAGGAGTAAGGGGTTTGCGGTTTGCGGTTTCCGGTGAAGTTGACATTAGAATTAAACTAAATTTGGCTATGATTATATCATCTATTAGAATGAGAAATTATCCTGAAGATAAAGCTGAGGAGTTTCCTTGGAGTCTACCGTTGATCAAAGAATTTGAAGAGCTTGTATTCGAAAAGTCAGTCAGCTTTTTTGTAGGTGAAAATGGTAGTGGCAAATCTACAATACTTGAAGGTATTGCAGCGTACTCAGAGATACCAATAGCAGGTAGTTACAGGTTAGAAGAAGATGAGTCTCTCGCTGCAGCTAATGAATTAGCTAATTATCTATCTATCAGATTTAAGCAAAAAAGTCAGCGAGGATTTTTTGTCAGAGCTGAAGACTTCATAGGATTCACAAGACATATCAAAAATGAAATCAAAGCCTTAGACAAAGAAATCGAAGAAGTCAAAGAGAGTTTTACTGGCGGAGATATTAAGTTGACACTCGGCGCAATAGAAGGCGAAAAAAATGCACTCATCAGCAGATACTCACATGACCTCGAAGCCATGTCACATGGAGAAGGTTTCATTAAGTTCTTTACCTCAAGAATTACTGGGACAGGTCTCTATCTTATAGATGAACCTGAAGCTGCTCTCTCACCATCAAGACAACTAAGTCTACTCTCGCTTATCAAAGAGAAAGTCGAAAAGACAGGTTCGCATTTTATTATCGCGACACACTCACCTATAATTATGGCATTGCCTGATTCAGAAATTTTTTATTTCAGTGACAACAAAATAGAAAAGATCGCCTATACTGAAACCGAACATTATAAATTATCAAAGTCGATTTTGGATAATCCTGAGAGGATATTTGATTTGCTATAAAACCGTTATCAAATTCTTAAAGGAATGAAGATCCTTTTGTCTTAAGGTTAAATAAAAAATAAACCTGCTGAGTTATAAATTGATAGAATAAAAATGATCTAACTTAACTACAAACAAAATCATTATTATGCAAAGATCAATAAGCCTCACAACAGCGTTATTTCTATTCTTCTATCTACAACTTTATTCACAAGATCAGAACGTCAACCTCACTATCAATAGTCCAAAATATATCGAGTGGAATGACTTGACTTTTAACTTGAATCAAAGAGGAATGCAAACTTTCATAGATGAGTTAAAAATGGGTGATCCTGAGATGTTTGGCCAAATGCAGTTTGGATATAATCAATTAATCAAAAAACAAAAAAGTGCTCAAGCTATCGGTATTATAGGGACGGTTGTCGGTGCACTTATCGTTGTAACAGGTTATAATTCTTTGCCTTTACTTATTGCAGGTACGACAATCGGGAGTGTTTCCTTTGCCTATGGTAGTTTAAATGAGATCAGAGAAAGCGACTGGCTTAATCTCATAAATTCTTATAACAAAGCCACTAACAACAATAAAAT
>CAZBXL010000031.1:0-39785 GCA_964495785.1 uncultured Saprospiraceae bacterium
AAAAAAAGCTTTCCCGTGTCAAGGAAAGCTTTTAAAAAATTCTCATTATTCTTTTATAAAATGTCAAACCTATGAACGAAAAACATTTTATTCGGAATTTCAATATTAGGGTTGCTAATGAACGTGTTAGCTACTTTTAGACGCCTTTAGATCACTAAGTCACCTTATTTTCTTAAATCTTTTTATTTAAATGCATAGGATACTGAAGCTCAGTTTCTTGCGCCATTTATTTTTTAAGAAAACTTCCTATTGTTTCTTTAGAATGTTTAGATAGGACCAGTTCTCCACTCATCTGAGCTCTTGTGTCCAATAAATCATCCCAATGCTCTGTCCCTTCCCAGAATACTTTTTTGAGACCAGAAAGAGCTTCTGGATTCATCTTCACTGTGATGTCCATGAAATGCTGAATATATTCATCGAGTTGTTCTACTGTGTCAAATACTTCATTAAAGAGGCCTTTTTCTTTAGCCCAAGTGGCTGTCATCCATTCAGTTGCATTTACAGCCATTTGGCTAAAAGCCGATAAGCCTACTTTTCTCTCTACAGCTGGACCTATCACGAATGGACCTATACCTACGGCTAATTCACTAAGCTTAACAGAAGCCCACTTACTAGCGATACAATAATCACATGCCGAAGCTAAACCGACACCTCCACCGACAGCCTTACCTTGTACTCGACCTATGACCAATTTACCACAGGTTCTTATTGCATTAATAACATTGGCAAATCCTAAAAAGAAGACTTTACCCTTATCAGCATTCTCTATACTAACTAATTCGTCAAAGCTGGCACCTGCACAGAAAGTCCTTTCTCCAGCACTTTTAAGCAAGATGAGTATCACCTCATCATTCTGCCCACACTCCATGATTGTTTCAGAGAGCTTTTTGAGTAGGTTAGATGGCAGGGAATTATGAGATGGATGGAAAAATTCAATTGTTGCAACTGAATTACGAATATCAGAGTTGACGTATCCTTGTATAGTTTTATCCATTAGATTTTTGTTTAGAGCTTAAAGGTCTAATTTTGTGAGCAATATAAAAACAGATGGCAGGACAGAATTTTGTAGATTATGTAAAGATATGCTGTAGATCAGGTTCCGGTGGTGCTGGATCAGCTCATTTCTTTCGCGATAACTGGAATGCGTCAGGTGGCCCAGATGGTGGAGATGGAGGTCGAGGTGGTCATATTATCCTCAAAGGGAATAAGCAGCTATGGACTCTATTACCCATCAAATACAGAAAACATGTGAAAGCGACCCGAGGTATGAATGGGGGTGGCGGTAATAAAACTGGAGCTCAAGGGAATGATATCATCCTCGAAGTGCCTATAGGAACAATCGCCAAAGATGTAGAAAGTGGCATGGTAGAATGCGAAATCAGCGAAGATGGTCAGGAGGTCATCCTTGTGCCAGGAGGACGTGGGGGACGTGGTAATACACATTTTAAATCCGCAACGAACCAGTCACCTAAATATGCTCAACCAGGAGAAGACGGCAGGGAAGAATGGAAAATACTGGAGCTTAAAATATTGGCAGATGTCGGACTTGTAGGTTTTCCTAATGCAGGCAAGTCCACTCTACTTTCTGTCGTATCTGCAGCCAAACCTAAAATCGCCAATTACGAATTTACGACCTTAGTTCCCAACTTAGGAATTGTCTCTTATCGAGATACGCGATCTTTTATCATGGCAGATATTCCAGGTATCATAGAAGGGGCTCATACTGGCAAGGGCTTAGGTATCAGATTTTTAAAGCATATAGAGAGGAATGCCGTATTGTTATTTATGGTATCTGCAGAGAATGATAATATTTCTAAAGCCTACGATATACTACTTGGTGAATTAGAAAAATATAATCCGGAGCTATTGGACAAGCCTCGACTGTTAGCCATCACGAAAAGTGATCTATTAGATGATGAACTTAAGGAGATGATCTCAGCTGATATTCACGTTGATATTCCTCACATCTTTATATCATCAGTTGCACAGATGGGTATAGATAGGCTCAAAGATAAATTGTGGTCAATGATTAATGAGTAGGATGAAAATTATATGCATCGGAGGAGGTGCTGCGTCATTTTTCTTTGCAGTACAAGCTTCAGAAAAATATCCAGAAGCCGACATCACAATCTTAGAACAGGGGAATAAAGTGCTGTCTAAAGTAGCCATCTCAGGAGGAGGCCGATGTAACTTAACTCACCATTGTTTTAATGCTAAGGAACTGGTTAAGAATTATCCAAGAGGGGAGGAGGCTTTATTAAAGCCTTTTAAAAAATTTGGTCCTAAGGATACGATTGAATGGTTTGAATCTCGTGGTGTCAAAACTAAAGTTGAAGCAGATGGTCGGATGTTTCCTGTATCTGATTCCTCGCAGTCAATCATTGATTGTTTGATGCAAGCTTGTAAGAGTAAGGGTGTAAAGATTCACATGGGATCTAAGGTAACTGATATCGCATTCAATGATAATCAAAACAATGTTCATGAGATTGAATTGCTCAATGGCAATAAGTTGTCTGCAGATGTTCTGTTCATAGGAGCAGGAAGTAGTCTGACAATATGGAAAATTTTAGAAAAAAGAGGCTTTGACATCGTGTCGCCGGTGCCCTCGCTATTTACATTTAAGATCAAAGACCCACGTATAGAAAGTCTGTCAGGTATTACTTTGCCGAATGTAGGCTTGTCCTTGCCAGGTACAGCTCATGTCAGTGATGGGCCTATGCTTATTACTCACAGGGGACTGAGCGGACCAGCGATATTAAAACTTAGTGCAAGAGCAGCTCATTATTTTCATTCTTGTGATTATAAGTGTAAGTTGAAAGTTGATTTCCGACCTGACATTACTGATAAAGACATTAAGTCTTGGAGAGATACCGATGCTAAGAAGTTAATGGGTAATCACACGCTGTTAGGTTTGCCTAAACGATTAGCATCTCAGCTACTCCGAGTAGAAGGGCTTGATGGCCAGAAGAAGTTTGCGACTCTATCTAAAAAAGAAATGCAAACTTTGATTGATGTCCTTAAGAAAACGACTTTGAGTATTGATGGTCAGAATAGATTCAAAGATGAGTTCGTGACCGCTGGAGGCGTAGATCTGTCGGAGGTCGATTTTAATACATTCTCCAGTAAGCGATATCCTAACGTTTTGTTTGCAGGCGAGATACTAAACATCGATGCTGTTACTGGAGGTTTTAATTTTCAGGCTGCTTGGACGGGAGCTTTTCTTGCCGCTGAGGGAATAGAAAGTCATAGGGTACAAATGAATTGTATACTACCTTAAAAATTTCTTCTGAGAAATATGACATTGTAGACATTATATTCTCAATTCATTCTCAACTCATCGTATTATGATTGAAAGATAGATAACGGCATGCGAGTGTGTTAAAATATGGATGATGTAACATATTGCGAATCGCTTTTATTATATTGTTTTTACGATATTAATAAACCAATCTAATCTTTAAATATGTCCTCTAAAAATAACTTATTCAAGTTGCTTCTGCTTCCTTTTTTCTTCAGTTTTATTGTGAGTCAATCGCTTTATTCTCAAAAGATAAAGTTTAAAAAAGATAAAATTCATGTAGATAAAGAAGCTAAGTATCATTTTACCAATATCAATAATGGAAATATTTTAGATATAAATAATCTTCCAAATTGTGAGCTTACAGATATTGATGGTAATAAGCTTCTATCATTTGTTGATACAAGTTTTTATTATGTGCAATTACCCAACGAAACATCTCCGAGAGCTGGGTTTAAAACTCTTGCATGCATTAATCATTCTTCTGGAGAACGATCTCCTATTATCATGCCTCAAGGATTTCATTTCAGAAAGTTAATCATCCAAGATCTTGAGGATATGGGTTTCTTTAAGGGAGACATGTCCGTAGATGATATGTATTCTAACTTGTTAAAGAAACTTAATTTGGATAGAATGGACAAGGACATGATTGTTATGGTCGAAAATATGATCGAAGAAAATAATACCAAGCGAATAAGTAACTATGAGATTACGAAAGAGAAATACGGAGACTTAGTGCATAGAAATCCTATCGACTTAAAAATATTTAAGGAAAGTATAAAGGAAGACGGAAAGCTTCTCGCAAAGTTTAAAAAAGATAAATCAGGGTCATATGCTCATATCTACAAAGTATTCAATCACAATAACGTTCAAGTGGCTTCAGTGCCAATATTTCAAAAAGAACCAAATTATAAGGTAGATATATATGCTCTTCAAAGTGAAGAGTCTCCTACTAATTTTGTTACGTTTCAAGATGCTGGAGGAATGACACCGGAGACGCTCGATCAAAAATTCTATAAGATTGCATTGTATCTTGTAGAAAATGGATTCTTGTAATAGATTCTAAAAAAGTGTGATTCATAAGAAGACTACTATAATTTATTTACTCACTAAATACTGTAAGATGAAAACTCAATTAATTATTTTTTTTACAATAATGGCTTTTACTCTTTCTGCTCAGACATATGTAGATATTCCGTGGCGAGAGGGTTCAGTTATGAGTAATGGAGAGAAGCAAGATGGTATGATAAGATTGGGAGGTGATCTTAATGCACCTTGGTTAAATAACACTAAAGTATATTTTGTCACTGCTGAAGACTATGGTGATGGAAGTAAAAGAATAAAGAAGAAATTGATTAAAGAATATAAGCCTGAAGATTTGGATGGCTATCAGACGTATACGATGTCTAAAATGGGTGAAAAAGTAGATATGACATTCAAATCTTATGAGATCATGATCATGGGGGCATTTAAGAAAAAGAAAGGTAAAGCATTCTTAAAAGTAGAAGAGGAAGGAGACGTAAACGTATATTCCTATGTCCCTATGCCATCAAAGAAACTCGTGACTACGGCTAACGAAAGATATGAAGACGGTCAGAATGCGATTAGCCGATCAACATTATATC
Organism: uncultured Saprospiraceae bacterium; assembly: GCA_964495785.1. Taxonomy (GTDB): domain Bacteria; phylum Bacteroidota; class Bacteroidia; order Chitinophagales; family Saprospiraceae; genus RFSX01. Next base: position 4,924 of record CAZBXL010000031.1, read on the forward strand.
TTGAAAGTGAGGATACTGAGCTGACTAAAGCTGCAGATTGTGATCTTGTTACTTTGCTTCAAGATTGCGAAAAGGTAGTTGAGAATATCAATAATGAGGTTTATGGATTCAAACCTAAAAGTAAAAGAAAGAAGAAAAAAGGATTCGGAAAATTAATGGCTGCAGCTGGAAGTGATAATAATTTTGAAATGCAAGTGTACACGGCTGTATTAGATTACAATCAGTGTATGGAAGAGAAATAACTGTCTGTAATAACCTTAAATATTGAATTATATTAAATGCTTATTTATCCGATTGATAGATAGGCATTTTTGATTAGAAGAGTGCTTGTCAATATTTTGCTATAGATATTAAGATTAGTTTTCATGATCTATTGAAAGACTGACAATGAATGTCTTCTTATATCTTCTCGATCGTTTTTTTAGTCAGTTCGTGGTCTACATTGCCAGTATGTTTAGTATCACTTGGCTCGAACAGCATCAACCAAACCTCCTCTACTGCGACAGGTCTATGCTCTACTCCGCGAGGGATAATTGTCATCTCGCCTTCATTTAATGTAAGCGTTTCATCTTGCAGTTCTATCTTCAGTGTGCCTTTGATTATGAAGAAAAGTTCGTCTTCATTTTTGTGATTATGCCATACAAACTCTCCTTTAACCTTGGCAATTTTTACAGATTGACCATTAAGTTCTCCTAATAGTTTAGGAGTCCAATGTTCATTAAATAAGTTGAATTTTTCATTAAGATTTATGACGTCCATTGTATTACCTTTAGCTTATGAATGATCTTTCGCAATATAAGATAAGTTCTGGTTTACTTTCTCAGAAATTGATTGCCATAGGTATTGCTGATTTTATTTCTCTTACTCACTGGTTACAGAAATTACCCTACAGAAGAATATCAGATCCAAAGAATATTAGTCTTGTTATAGACGAAAATTGTGGGACTTGTAGCTCTAAGCATATCCTGTATGCTGAAGTCGCAAGAGAAAATGGATACATCGAGTTTGACTTAATAATTGGTATTTATAAAATGAACGAAAAGAATACACCTGGAATAGGATCGGTCATTAAGGATAACCAATTGGATTATATTCCTGAAGCACATTGTTATATAAGGCATCATTATGAAGTCATTGACGTTACAAGACAAGAATCAATTTATAACTCCATTAAGAACGATATTTTAGAAGAGATAGTGATGAGTCCATCAGATGTCATTATATCAAAAACAGCATTACATAAGTCTTATATAAAAAACTGGAGAATAAAGAATAACATAGATATAGATGAAGATGAGCTATGGTCCATACGAGAAAAGTGTATAGATGAATTGTCCCAAGTTCAACAGTAGGTCAATTATGCAATAGTAATTACTAAACCAATAAAGAGCTAAATAGAGAAGCCCCCTCAGAAAGGTATATAACTGAAGAGGCTCCTAATTTTTTTTTGCTCTTCTTATAAATAGATCGCCAAGCTCAGACTAAATGTATGTGGACTTGAGTTGAGTTCTACAGGTATATCACTGTAATTATAATTATTACCCACATCTGTAAAATTGATATCTCTCTTCAGATCAATATGGATTCTATCTTGAATGATGTATCCCACGAGGAACTGGAATCCCATATTAATATTTTCTTCATTGGTGCTGATATAGCTGCCTGCGTCGAGGTTGCTCTCACTTGATAGCGTGTAATTGAATATTGGTCCTGCACCTATTTTAAGATTATGGAGCTTGAATCCTGCTGCCACGGGTATGCTCAAGTTGGTCCGTTTGTGAGAAAATTCTTGAGAACTTGTACTCCTACGCAAATCGTCAATAAGATTGTCGATTCTATAATTATGCTCTACGTGGGAGAGCAGAATATCTGTATTTAGAAATAAAAGATCATTTTCATCATATAGCGATAATCCATAAGAGAATTGATCTTCAGATCCCAAGTATTCCATATTTAATATCTCTATCGGCTGTACGAGCTTAGCGAGATCAGTTTGAGTTTGAGGGGCTGTAGTGACGGAATAATTGGCTTTAACTCCAATAGATAATTGTGCTTGGGAAGTTTGGTATACACATACGATAAAGGCTATAACTAATAGATTCTTCATGATTTTAAAAACATTTTGTTTTGGAAAAAAATATAATCAGTGAAGTAGAGTATTCCTTATAATCTTTATGTGTTTTGTTATGGACGATATAACTTAATTATATCTGCTGTTATTATGTCTGAAGACTATTTTATTTTGATATTATGTAATTCTACATTTTCATTGAGAAAAATTATAGAATAACCGAACAATCACCCAACTATTTGATTTATGTTAAATGTCAAAATTAATATAGATTACTAAATCGGATTAGCATCTTTGACGCGTATTTAATTATGAATTTTAACTATTTTAAAAACTTTATAAATATTATGAGACTTAATTTATTATTAGCAATTACAATTGCTCTTTTTGGGATGATGATTACTTCATGTGGAAGCGACACCGAGAGTGAGTCATTTGATTATTCTTTTTCAGAAGCTTATGAGGCAGATCCTGCAACATCAGCTCACCCATCTGATTTAGATGCAACATTAACTGTAGAAGAATTAGAAGATGGTGGATCAATGATTACTGTTGAGCTAACTAACACTATAGATGGTGAAACTTATAACATTCACGCTCACGATGCTGCAGATCCTGCTACAACACCTAACGGAACTCCTTATAACGAAACTCCAAATGCGGCAGTATTCGCTAACCAATTAGTTGGAAACGGAGGTACGGTTTCTGTAAGTCAAGAAACTGCTTTATCTTTTACTGAAGTAACAACAACTTACGATGCATTTTTCGTAGTACACGATCCATTACAAGCAATTAACACTGCAGATATTTCAACTTACTTAATAGTAGGTTCATTTGCAAGAGAGCAATAATCAAGAAATGATTTAATGCAATCCCTATGGTGTTTCACCATAGGGATTTTTTTATGTCTATGATTTAAATAGGTGACTCAATATGTTGCAATAGTCTTCTGCACAAAACAAATGAATAGCTCGATGTGGATCAGTCTTGATCATCTTGCAGGCAAGTTGATAATATATGACACTAATTGAGGGACATAATATCGCATCCAATGCAGGTCTAATGCTCAATACACATTAAAAGCTTTATGATTTGTCATGGGACATTTCAAATAGCTATTGATATAAAATAGAGAAACGCCTCACTGGTAAGTGATAATATGGGGTAGAGGTGAGGTCATTTATATATAAAACCTCATACTTACATATTGATCTTGATCTGTGTATCTACCAGTCTAATTAATCTGTAATCATCCTAAAAGAAAGAATTTATTGGGGTATCTGTTGCCAAAACAGATGTTAGGATGTCAATAGGTTTGACCGCTGGCAAAAATTAATAACTTATCCTGTGATTCCGACTGTTCCGATTAGATCTTCTAAAGTCGGAGATTCTTTACCACCTTTGGGTTCTATGGTAATAGCATAGGCATCTGGTGCATCTACGAATTTAACTTCAAATATATTATCTCGATTATTCTCAAAAACATCTAAAGGTATAGGTTGCTTCTTACCCTTAAGTGCCCATAATTGGTAGCTTTGATTACTTGCAAGATGAGGAAGATTCTTGACTTGGATATAATTCTTTTTGAGTACCGGATTATAGTGAAAGTAGAGTTCAGTCTCTGGATATTTCTCTGTTGCTTTTAGTTCTATTATCCTGTTGTTCTTATTCTGAATATTTTCTAATAGCGCAATTTTTACATTTTTTGCTTGTGTAATTGAGTCACATACAATTACACTTTTCTCATGTTGATCTTTAAGTTCTTGATACTTATTTTGAGACATAAAATAAGCTGCTGCTAATCCTATGCATGATAGCAATAGTAGCCAAGAAAAAAGTGACGGTGCTCCTTTCTTAGAGTTGTCTTCTGAGACAGACTTGACTGTCTCAGATGTAAGCTTAGACAGTATTTTCGACTTTAGATCAGTAGAAGGCTTGACGGATAGTAGCTGAGCATACTTCATGAGAGAAGATTCTATACTTGATAGTTCTTCTCTTAGCTCTGCTGATTGAGATAAAGCCTTATTAACTATGTCCCTTTCTACAGGTGTAATCTCATCTATAGCATAGAGTTCTAATAACCCAGATTCCTGTATTTCTTTATGTGTCATAGCAGGAAGATTATGATGAGAATAATAAATATAAAAACTCCATAGAAAGTATCTTTTTCTGATAGAAGCTCTTTTCTGAGAATTTGAATAGCTTTTCGGACTCTTGTTTTTACCGTTCCAAGAGGGATGTCGAGTTCATCCGAAATCTGACGTTGTGAGTATCCTTCGAGATACATTTTCTCTAATACGATTCTATACTTATCTTCGATCAGACTGGTAAGTCTCTCTACATCTAATTTAGCTTGGCTTGTAGAGAATCCTATTTTGTATACGTGATCTGATATGGTATCAGTTTTCTGATTGTTCTTAAAGCTCTTTAATCTTGCCTTATCGATCGCCGAATTCCTTGCTATAGCAGCTAACCAGGTGAATAGTCCGCTTTTCTCAGCATCATAAGAATCTATTTTGTTCCAAGCTTTGAGCATAGTATTGCTCAGGATTTCCTCCGATAGCTCATTGTCTCTTACTATTCTTATTATTATACCATTAAGAGAGGCGGCATACTTATCGTAGAGGTTAGAAAGGCCTTGCTCTTGCCTATCTATGATCTGTTTTACTATATCTACATCTTCCATATTAGTGACGAGACTATTTTAAGCCTCTTGTTCCGTTGTCACAAATTAGTCATAATTCTCCATTTGATATGAGGAGAGAAATCCATTTTTTACTATGCTGACGTATATAGGTGTAGATATTCATTAACAACTCTTTTTATTGATGGATTGAATAGCATAATGTGAGAGACTAATCAAAGGATTGGTCTCTTATGTTTTAAATTTGAAACTATAGATAATATGCTTCCTGCTTCAAGCAGATGTTGTTTTATATAATAATGTTCTGATGGTTTTGTCTACATAGATATGCCTCAGATACGAGTGGAATAGGTTTTAATTGTAATTAGAGAGCTTCTGATCATATGATGAGGAGCTCTTTTTTTGTAGAAAACTGTTGATTTGTTGGGCAACTTATGATTTGATTTTAGATTTTAAGCTATTATTCTAATGTCTGTTCTAACAAAGCTGTTTATTTTTAGTTTTATTTATTTGTTAGCTGTGCTATGTTGCCTAAGAGGTCAGAGTCTAAAGGAACCCATAGTTTTTTATTATATAAATTAATTCTGGTTGGGAGCATTAAGAAATTGGTTTGCATCAAAGAAGTGGGACGATAAATCCTTAGTAATACTTTTGATTAAGGGGTACCTTTTGTTGACTTTTCTATGCTTTATATTTTTGATGTTGCCCATTTGTCAAAAATCAGAGAACTCAGTTGTTAATCATATTTTTTTCTCTGTGTCAATTGTAAGCACAACCGGATTGGCACCGGCTAATTTCGTCGAATCTTATAACATGTTAGGTCAAGTGATAAGCCTGATCTTTATCCAGTTAGGAGGAATAGGATATATGGCTTTGAGTTCCTTTATTATAATGAAGCAATTCACTAAGCTTCCTAGTGTCTCTGCTCGGTTGCTAAGGTTAGAATTTAATCTGCCTAAAAGATATCCTCTCATTTCATTTATTTATAGTGTATTCATATTCACAATATTGATAGAGGTTATAGGAGCCATAGTTCTTTATTTTCAATTTGCAAAAGTGGGTTTAGACAAACCCTTATGGCAAGCTATCTTTCACAGTATATCTGCTTTTTGTACAGCTGGTTTTAGTTTATTCGATGATTCTATGACAGCTTACAAGGATAATAATATAATCACTAACACGATTCTGGTTTTGTCCTTGTTAGGTTCTATAGGCTTTATAGTTCTTTTAGATTTTTGGCTCAGACTGATCCGCAGACGCAAGAAGATTTCATTGACTTCTAAGATCATATTGTTAAGTACATTTTTTTTATGGATAAGCGGAGCCATTCTATTGTTTTTTTCTGATCCTAAATTGTCGTCGTTAGGGTGGGATGGAGCTCGCTTGAGTATCTTTCAAAGTATCTCTGCGCATACGACAGTCGGTTTTAATAATTATGACGTAGGAGTTATAGGTCCGAGTGGTATCTTAGTATTGATTATTCTTATGGTAATCGGAGCTTCGCCTGCAGGTACAGGTGGTGGTATTAAGACAACCTCTATCTCAGCCGTCATTTCAGTGTTATCGTCTGTACTAAAACGAAGGCAGCGAGTAACATTTTTTCAGAAAGAAATACCCGCTTCTAATGTTTATTTAGCAATATCCTCAGTTACGTTTTATGCGGTTATATTATTAAGTGGGACCTTAGCTGTACTATTCTTCGATGGTAATAATTTTAAATTTGAAGCCCTTCTATTTGAGGTAGCTTCAGCGCTGAGTACTGTAGGATTATCGACGGGTATCACTGGAGAGTTATCAGATGTAAGTAAGTTGATAATTTCTCTTATGATGTTTATTGGACGATTGGGTGTATTGACATTTGGTTTTGCTTTGATATCAAAAGCCCCTCTACTGAGGTTAAAGCCAGAGATAGAAGATGTCGCCATATAAAAATTCAGATTTCTGGACTTAGTAAGTGTCATAGTTTAATAATCAACAAATTAGCAAAGGGTGTCAATATCGATTAATAATATAGAAGAATTTGTCACAGAAGCTATGCTTTATAAGGCGCAAGAAATCATAAGCAAAGGAGCTATAGAGTCCATAGAGCAATATAAGACTAACGAGTATTTAGCGATCGTAAGTGGTACTAAGAATTACTCAGTTAATATTGTATTGGACTCAAAGTCTAATCTATTTACACATCGATGCGATTGTCCATATGACGCTAGCCCTATCTGTAAGCATAAGCTTGCAGTGATTTGTCATATAAAGAACAGCATAAAGCAAGGACTAGCTATTCTTCCTGGTATTTTGACACAGACAGAAGAAGTTTTGAATACTTATAACTCAGAACAATTGCGTCAATTGATTATCGAATTAATTAAGCAAAATCATCATAATCGGAGATTGATAATCCAGCTGCTGGATATGCGAATTGACTGATCTGGATACTAACAAAAAAGCATGACTCTCAGAGGAAAGTCATGCCATTATAAGTTTGAGTAATGTTTATTGTTCTTAAGGGATGAGGCTCAGTTCAACCTTCTTCTCTAATTCTGCTACAAGATCTTTAAATATTGTATCTGTATCTATTAAGTCTCTCACCGTATTGATCGAGTAGATAACAGTACTATGATCCTTACCGCCAAAGTTAGCACCTATTGACTTAAGAGAATCTTCCGTATAGTTCTTAGCTAAGTACATGGATAATTGTCTTGCAATAACGATGTCTCTCTTGCGTGTCTTAGAACTGAGTGTCTCTACAGGAACTTGAAAATGCTCCGCTACTAACTTCGCTATATTCTCTACCGAGATACCTTTGTTGTCTTGAGTGACAAACTTTTGGATCACCTCTTTAGCCAGATCGATATCTATGTTTCGGTTATTGAGATTGGCTTGAGCTAATAATGAGATGATCACACCTTCTAACTCTCTTATGTTATTTTTTATATTGAAACATATATAATCCATAACGTTAGATGGGATTCTATCTGCATCACTTCCTATCTTCTCTTGCATGATGGCTAACCTCGTCTCAAAGTCTGGTGACTTAAGATCAGCTGTCAGTCCCCACTTGAATCTACTGATCAATCTATCATTGACGCCTATGAGATCCTTAGGAGCTCTGTCGCAAGTTAATATGATCTGCTTGTTAGATTGCTGTAGTTGATTGAATATATTGAAGAATATATCTTGTGTTTTTTCACGACCTGATAAGAACTGAATATCATCAATGATTAACGTATCAATCATGTGGTAGAAGTTAATCAGTTCTTCTATTGATCCTTTTCTAATCGCTGTGACGATCTGACTTGTAAATGTCTCCGTGGTTAGGTACACAACATTTGAAGTACTGTCTCTTTTTATAATCTCATTACCTATGGCATGAGCTAAGTGAGTCTTACCTAATCCTACATCACCAAAAATCACGAGAGGGTTAAAGGCTGTCTTACCAGGCTTCTGAGATATAGATATACCTGCAGATCGACCAAGCTTATTGCAGTCGCCTTCGACATAGTTATCAAAAGTATATTTCTCTATTAAGTTAGAATCAAACTTTACTTTCTTAAGACCAGGTATCACGAAAGGATTCTTGATGTCTTTAGAAGAGAAACTATCTTTAGCTTTTGTCTTGGGAGTATTGTCTACTACAATCTTGTATTCAAGCTGTCCTTTAGGACCTAATACTTGATAGATTGTTTTTTTGAGAATAGTTATGAAGTGGGCTTCTATATAATCGTAAAAGAATCTATTGGGTACTTGTATTGTGAGTGTGTTGCTTTCGTATCTTATAGGTTGGATCGGCTTGAACCATGTATTGTAACTTGACTCTGGAACATTGTCTTGAATGGTTGAGAGACAATTCTTCCAAACGGAATCATGAGATTCTATCATCAACTACTGTTTTTATAATAATTTGCAAAGAAATTTAAGACCTCAGTTTTGGAAGACAATCGGTTTTTAGGTTGTCGGTTGTGTCGTTGTCTTATCCAATTTTCGGGATGGCAAATATTGGAAAAATAAGTCTATATGTGAAAGTTTGAGGCTTAAAAGTGACAAAAAAAATCAGTCATCATTTTTGTTGAAGGACGAAAAAAAACATATATAAATTAGTGTTATCTGTAATCAATTAAAGCACAACAAAACTTCTATTTATTTAACAAATGAGTTCTTACAGCTGACGCATTTTCCTTTTTTATTTTTTTCAAAATAAATATTGACTTGACCTAATAATATGCCAGCCCAACCTGCTTGATTGATGACAACTTCTTGGTTTTTTTTATTTTTCCTGATATCAGGCTTCCTCATAAATGTGTGTGTATGACCTCCGAGTATAAGATCGAGATAGCTTGTGTTCTCAGCTAAGACGACATCACACACTTTATCATTGTTGTATTTGTAACCAAGGTGAGAAAGACATATCACGTAATCACACTTAAGATCTTCTTTAAGTAATCGGCCGTAGTATTCTGCCTTTGCTATAGGATCCTCATATACGGTTCCACTATAAAGTTTTTCTGGGACTAACTCATTCAGTTCGATGCCCAAACCGATAAGGCCAATTTTTATACCTGCCTTCTCTATTATCTTATACTTATGAGTTTTATCATTAAGTATAGTGTCATCAAAATTGTAATTACTGACGATAAATGGAAAATCAGCCAGCGGCATTTGTTTTTCAAAACCTTCTATACCGGCATCAAAGTCGTGGTTACCCATCGTCGCAGCATCGTAACCCATTTTCGTCATCAGTTTCATCTCTAATTCTCCCCCAAAAAAATTAAAGTAAGGTGTGCCTTGAAATATGTCTCCTGAATCCAATAATATGACATGCTCTTGCCTTGATCTAATCTCTTGGATCATCTTCATACGTTTAGCAGCTCCACCTAAGCCTTCATTACGGCTTCCATCCATAGGAAAAGGATCTATCCGACTATGCACGTCGTTCGTATGTAGTACAGTTATTTTGGTGATGTCAGGATCATTTTCAAATACAGATAATGGAAATGAAGATGTCGCTAATAGAAACGAGCCACCTATGGTATGCTTGAGAAACTGTCTTCTTTCTATCATGATTTATTTCTTTATACGTTCTGTATTATCTACGGTGATGGGAATGCTTTGAGCTTGCATACGTTCTAAGTGCTCTATGACACCTTCTCTTATGTAATAACCCGTGTCATATTGTGCAATGTTCTTTAGAAAGTCTCCACCTCCACCCCCATTAGCGACATAATCAGGCATAGCTACGGGATAGGTGTCTTTCATATCTATTGATTGTCCATTGACTTTCACATCTGTAGCTTCATAAGATTCATTAATTGTCATAGAAAGCCCACGACTTATTGGCCATCCACGACTACCAGCTATAAGGTCCGCGAGCTCCTTGACCTGAGCTCCTGATAATTCGAGTATGACAAGTTTGTTGTCAAATGGCATCAGCTCAAAGATGGTACCTCTCCTCAGTGGTCCTTCTGCTACCGATGGTACTCTTAAGCCTCCATAATTTTGTATAGCGAATGCGACAGGCTTGTCATAATTCTCAGTGGCTATATCTTGCAAGACATCTGAGAACCAATTACCCATATTGCTATTGGGTTTTTCTTTTTTGAGTGTCTCAGGCATCATGCCTATGATTTGATCCATCTCTTCAGATAATAAATCTCGATAAGGTCTTATGATTGTCTCTACTTCAGAACCTTTGTCTACAGAAGTAGATGACTCAGTCCTCAGATAGGTGACATCCACGTCTGCTACCTGCTGTATAGGGAGACGCTTACAGGCGCTTAATAAGACAAGCCATAAGCAGAAAATATATAGTCTACACATTGAGTATGATTTTAGCTTCTTCTTTGATTGCTCTAATTGCAAATTTGAGAGGGTTCTTTTCCATTGCACCATATTCTTTAATAATGGCATGAGCTAAGCTGTCAGAGCTGTCACTCTCCTTATATTGTTGACTTACATTAGTGACAATACTCATAAGGTCATTTTTAGCCAATGTTATAATATCCCACAACTGCTGACTTGTGTAGAGTTGCTGAGCAAGATTGTGCTCATATTCCTGCTGTAAGGAAATGATCATAGCGTTTTTTAATTCTACTGCATTCATTCCTCTATCATTTAACCTCAATATTAAGTTAGGAAGGTGAATCCTATCACAGAGGAGTAGCAGCCTCTCATAAGCAGCAAGCTTTAATGGAATAGCATCTTTCCTGTACTTTGACTTCATCTCCATGGCCTTCATATTATATTGACTATCAATATATTGCTTAAGGAGGTAATAGCTTGTCGCAAATACGATCAATGACGGAAGTGTGTACTTTAATATCTCTAAGAGTAGTGTGCCCATATATATTTCTCTGGTTACTAAAAACTTATATTGCGTGTAGTCTGTTACAAAGTTATAATTATAGCTTAATTTTGAGATTAATAAAAAGCTCTATTTAAATTATGCAAGAGACTTCAACAACACAAAAAGCGCCAATCAAACTAACGGATGGTGCTGTTAAGCAACTAAAAAGGCTTTTCGATGAGAAACAAGTGCCAGAAGGGCATGGTCTCCGCGTGGGTATTAAAGGTGGAGGCTGTTCAGGATTTACATATGTATTAGGATTCGATGAAAAGACAGAGAAAGATCAAGAATTTGATGTAAATGGAATTACAGTCTACATGGAGGCCTCTCACGGTCTCTATCTGGTAGGAATAGAAATTGATTGGCTTGATGGACTCAATAACAGGGGATTCGTATTTAATAATCCCAATGCTAAAGACACATGCGGCTGCGGTACAAGCTTCTCAGCATAACAACAAAAAGATATTTTTTGAAATATTTAGTGAGAGGATCAGAAGCATAACTTCTGGTCCTTTTTTTATGTCTTAAAAGAAGAAATATTTCAACCCCATGTCATGAGATAATCTCAATACATCGTTTTGGAAATTATTATTGGTATGTCTTATTTGTGAAAATAAAAATAGACTTAGCTGGGGTGATACAAAGTAATTCACACTGACAAAAATGTCTAAACTTTTTATAGACTTAGAATGATAATATCTCTGATTAAATCCAATGTTAGTACGAGCTGTAGGAAGATAGGAAAATGAATTAGTTATATCAAAGTAGTCATCTGTTAGATCATAATTGATGAAATCAAATGTCGCTTCTCCCTGTATAGACCAATGCCATTTATCCGAAAGCGCTTTAGCGTATATAGCTCTTGCAATTGCAACAATATCACTTTCTTCTCCGAATGAAAATCTCGGTAATAGTCCAGCACTTATTTCATAACCTTGAAATATAAAATTAGGCCTTTCGAATCTGTAAGTATCTAATGCTCTGGCAATATCATGAAACGAATCAACAGCATAACCATAGCTATCGAGTAATTCTAAGTATTTAGTATTGTTATCTATAATTCTCATCCTGGTATCTAAGGCATTATTATAATCTAATGATCTAAGAGCTCGAGCCACTTCAAATAATTTATCCTGATTGTAAATGTCATTGCTATATAGATCACGTTCTATCCTAACGGCTTGGTATAGGCTTGTGATATTCTCTAGCCTGCCATAACCGACCATCACAGGTCCATTTATTTGATTGATATGTGTGGCTGATTCTCCCTCTCGTTTATTGTATTCGTAAAATAAAGTCGGCTGTGCTCTAAGAAAGATACCTCTTCTCTTGCTGATATAATATGTATGATCAAATTGAAAAAAGATATCAGAATTTAAGTTAGATAGAGCATTGCTGTTGTCATTGTATATGAGATTATGCTGTAAGTTTAAATTAGAAACATGATTCTCTTTTACACTACTTAGACTATATCTTGATAGGAATTGTGATCTAAAAAACTTAGAGACATCTATGTCATTGTCTACTGAGGTAATGCTTATTCTCGGGTCTATTGTTAGTCGCTGAAGTAGGCCGTCAGGTTCTTTGAATGCACTCCAGTCCAATTGAGAATGGACGGACGAGGATAATATCAAAGTAATAATTATGCTATATAAAATTCGACTCATAGGTAATTGAATTATATAAGAAATGAATTTAGAAACAAATTTAGAATCTAAATATTAATCATCCAGGATCTATAATGACAGATAATTCGGCTTAGGTCTCAGAATCATTCTTAGCCCATGGTGTCATTCTTAGGCCCTTAGGTTCTAATTTAATTAAACGTTCTTTGTACAGATGACCCACAGCTTTTTTAAAAGCCTTTTTGCTTATTCCAAATAGAGCTTTAATCTGCTCAGGAGAACTCTTGTCTGTGACCTCAAGAAATCCTTGGTTGGCCTCTATGGCAGAGAATATAAGACTACTGTTTTTGTCATTGACATTTTGATATCCTATCGGTGTTATTGATATATCTAACTTGTTGTCATCACGTATCGTCTTGATGTAGGCTTTTCTTTTTTCTCCTATTCTTAAGTCTTTGTGTATTTCGTTTTTGTATACAAGACCTTTGTGCATATGATTGACAATAACAGAATATCCCAGCGGTGTCTCACGATAGACTAATATGTCCACCTCTTCTCCTCGTCCGACGGTGAGCTCCTCGTTATCTAATCTTCTTTCTATTCTGTTAGTGCCGTAGAGCCTGTTTGTTTCCTCATCTATATCAAGGTAGATAATATACCATCTCCCTTCTACAAGGTTTTGAGGTTGCTCTTTGAATGGGACTAATAATTGTTTCTCTAATCCCCAGTCCATGAATGCGCCGACTTTATCTACTATAGCTACTTCTAATAGAGCAAACTCATTGAGGTGTATGAGAGGTGTTAAGTTAGTAGCGATCTTTCTTTCATCATAGTCAAGATAGACGAATACCTCGATCATGTCATCTATCTCATATTCCTCAGGTACATACTTATTAGGTAAGAGAACATCTTCTCCCTCATCATCACCGAGAAACAAACCTACGGTGGTTTCTCTTAGTATTCTCAATGTGTTATAAGTACCTATTTCTATCATATTGTAAATATAATTCAAATTGAACAGAGAGTATGGTCTTGGATTTAAGAGGACATATATTAGACTTAATTTGATTTTTCTTTAGGTAATTATATACTTATTGCACTTAAGAAGAGATTCGTTTTTATCCCATCCAAATTTCCTTAAAAGAAAAAAGAAAAAGTTCTCTTCTAAAGGGGGTAGTGGGCAACAATGATGAGTGAATTAATTATAACTGCCTTTCTTTAAATAAAAAATGCCCACTCAAATGAGTAGGCATTATATATTTTTAAAAGATATAATCTTCTAATTTTCTTACATGTGCTTGATGATTTCATCACCGAATTCAGAACATTTCAATAGGGTAGCGTTCTTCATTAACCTTTCGAAATCATAAGTTACTCTCTTAGCTTTGATAGCTCCTTTGAGTCCTTTTTCGATTAACTTTCCTGCTTTTCCCCAGCCCATATAATCCAACATCATCACTCCTGATAAGATGACACTACTTGGATTAACTTTATCCTGACCTGCATACTTAGGAGCAGTACCATGAGTGGCTTCAAATACGGCAACACCTTTCTCATAGTTGATGTTAGCTCCAGGAGCGATACCGATACCACCTACAGCTGCAGCAAGTGCATCAGAAATATAATCTCCATTAAGATTAAGAGTAGCGATCACATCGTAATCAGCTGGTCTCAATAATATTTGTTGTAAGAATGCATCAGCGATCACATCTTTGATAATGATCTCACGATCTTTATATCTGATCACTTGCCATGGGCCTCCTTGGTAATCTTGAGCACCATATTCTTTCTTAGCTAATTTGTATCCCCACTCTTTGAATTTACCTTCGGTAAATTTCATGATGTTACCCTTGTGTACTAATGTTACAGACTTTGCTTTTTTATTCTTGATAGCTGCATTGATAGCGGCTCTTACAAGTCTTTCAGTACCTTCTATTGATACTGGCTTAACACCTAATGATGATGTATCTGGGAATCTTATCTGACTCACGCCCATCTCATCTATAAGAAATCTCTTCAATTTATTATTCTCCTCCGTACCCTGCATATATTCTATACCTGCATAGATGTCTTCGGTATTTTCTCTGAATATAGTCATATCTACAAGTCCTGGCTTTCTTACAGGGGATGGAACACCTCTGTACCATTTAACAGGCCTTACACATGCGTACAAGTCTAATCTCTGTCTTATAGCAACATTTAATGATCTCATGCCACCTCCTACTGGTGTTGTAAGAGGTCCTTTGATAGATACAAAGTGCTCTTCCATTGCATCAGTTGTCTCTTTTGGGAGCCAGTCGTTAGTTCTTCTTGCATTGGCTTTTTCGCCTGCATATATTTCTTTCCAGTGTATTTTTCTATCACCAGCATAGGCTTTTTCTACAGCAGCATCTAATACTCTTACAGCTGATGCCCAGATATCAGGGCCTATTCCATCACCTTCTATGAATGGTATAATTGGATCTTTTGGAACTGTCAGTTTCCCTCTTTTTGACATTGTGATTTTTGTCCCAGTCATTTTTTTTCTGATTTTTTATGATTAAAAACGGGGCAAATGTATGAAAAGCCAGCCTTTAATGCCCTAAATCGCTCTTTTTTCGCCGTTTTTTTTACTTTTTAGAGAAACTCATTCTGCTAAGGAATCTCTATCTATCAACGAATTAAAGAAGATTGCATTGGCGAAAAGGCGACTTCCACCCAGCCAATAGCCTCTAAAATTAGGATTGTCTACCATAGATATGATCTTTCCTTTGCCATATTTACTGCATAATATCCCCATCGCATTACTCGCTTTGTCTTGGTTGCTCTTAGATGCATATCCTGATAACAATGGGACTGAACTATACTTCATAGGGCTGGCTGTCTCGTCACTGTACATGTAGAATTGTGTCCCTTTCTTGAATACTGGAAGTATATTGTTTTCATAGCCATAAAAAAGCGGATGATCTAAGTCCACTTCAGATTCTACTATAGCGCCGCCTATAACTTGAGACCCTCTATAGTTTCTGAATTTTGTATGTGTAGAATCTGCAACACTGATATTCTTTTCTTTCTTTACTGTTAGCTTAAGCATATCTGTTTTAGAGAGGTAGCTTATAGCCTTACGCATAGCAAGTAGAGTGCCTCCATCTTTTGTCCATTCTTTAATCTTGTTATGTACATTATCATCAGTACTATAATTTCCATCTGGTAATATGATCATATTGTAACGACTAAGATCAGCGAATGGGACATCTGTTTTATCTATCATAGTGATTGGCATCCTATATCTGTAGTCTAATTGGTACCATGTGTCACCAGCTTCATAGGCATTGATACCTTCGCCTACAATCATAGCGACCTCAGGTTGAGGTAGTATACTTTGAGATGGACTCCCAATTGATTTGCCATCTGTATTAAATCCTGAATCTAATACACGTATATTGATAAAGCGTTCATTAGATTCATTCAGAATGTAATCTATCAATTCTGTCTTATTCATCGCTTGATTAGATAGAGGAATGATGACATCGCCCGCCGTTAAAGTAACTGCTCTATTATTTTCTTTAAAGTTGGTTTCTTGGCGTATCACTCTGACCTTAATGTCTTTTGATTGTAAGTCATACAAAAGTGATGGTGAGAGGTAACACGACCAATCTAAAGCTATAGCATAAGCATTCTGATCAATGTCGTTGTTGTTTTTAAATCGTGGTAACTCTACCAGCTTTAAGTCTTCGTTGATCTTTACTTTCTTGTCAGATTCTCCATATTTCATATTTAATGCTAATGGAATTGTCCAAGCTGATACATCATAGAAGATGCTATCCTTAAATTCATGGACCTTTTCAAAAATCGTTTTGACCACTGTGGTTTGCCTCTGCTTTTTTGGTACGATATAGCTATCCTTTGTACTAAAGGTTTTTCCGTCAATACTTATATCTTTTTCATTTCTATAGACGTCTATCTCATGTCTATGGAGTAAATCGATAAAATATCTTTTTTTATAGTAATCATCTTCTTCAAATATGTAGAAGCCAGTAGAAGCCTCATCATATCTTTGCTTGTAATAATCTTTCTTGAAATCTAATAGGGTCTCCTTCATCTCCAAAGCTGCCTTCTGAGTAGATAATGCTGTTACAAATTGATTTCTTAT
This sequence comes from uncultured Saprospiraceae bacterium, assembly GCA_964495785.1. Classification (GTDB taxonomy): domain Bacteria; phylum Bacteroidota; class Bacteroidia; order Chitinophagales; family Saprospiraceae; genus RFSX01. The sequence continues at coordinate 21,733 of CAZBXL010000031.1, forward strand.
TGTAAATGGGAATGACAAGAGACCATTCTTAGTCTCCCTCAAGTGACCTCGTGCACTGGCTTGCTCAAAGAGAATTCCTATACATCCATTAATATCTGGATAGGTCGATCCCTTCCCGTAATAAAAATCATCAAAGGACTCTTTAGTATAATACAATGAACCTATAGAGTCCAGAGAGGCGGCATGATAAGCTCCTATGTCTTCAGTCAAGGCTTGGTTGATAGGAGGTGTATTGGGATTAGTTCTGCTGGGTACACCGGGCTGAAAAAAGAATGTAGAATTGGAGCCCATTTCATGGTGATCTGTTAGTATGTCTGGTTTCCATTTATGGAAGTTCTTTATACGAGCTTGACTACTCGGATGGATGGTAAATAACCAATCTCTATTCAAATCAAACCAGTAGTGATTAGTCCTTCCGCCTGGCCATACTTCATTGAATTCTCTGCTATTAGGATCTGTAGTTGGGTAGGTATGTTTATGACTATTAGCCCAAGTGCTGAATCTCTGTAGGCCATCTGGATTATAACATGGATCTAAGACAATAATAGCTTCGTCAAGTAGATTGTCCAGCATAGAACTACGACCTGCAAGAAGATAATATGCTATGAGGGGTGATGCATTAGCGCCACTGCTCTCGTTGCCGTGTACGGAGTATCCTTGATAGATGATGATAGGTGTGTCATCTTTATTGACTTTGTTTGATATATTGGGGTAGGTAAGTTGGCTGTGTTTGCTGACCAGTTGATCAAGTTTGTTCAGATTCTTTTCACTGCTTATAACTAGATTAACAAGTGGTCTATTCTCGTGAGTTCTACCATATTCTTGATAGATACACTTATCGCTATTTTCACATAAAGTTTTGAGTGTACTCACTAGCTGATCATGACTAAGGTGCCATTCTCCTATTTGATAGCCTAATATATCCTCTGGTGTAGGCATCTCAGTGTCATAGCTTATTTCAGGTAGATAATAATCTAATTCTACTTGGCTAAAACTTATCATTGTAAAGCAGAAGAAGTAAATAAATGCCATTACATTTATCCTTTTACTCAATATAATCTGTAATTGTTGCATGATGCTATTTTTTTTAACCTCAGTAGTCGTTTCGTATCTGGTAGTTCCAGTGGTACTCCTACTGCTCATAGTCAATATTTTCTTTAGATTAAAAATCCTCAAAAGTTACAATAAATTAAAGAATAATAATATTGAGTTTCAGCCTGGTATGGTCACGAATATAAAGAAAGCCGAGGCATTCTTTAAATCTAATTACCCCAATCAAGCAGATGAACTCATTAGCTTTGTAAGACAATTGAGGCGTTTATTTTTGTATAGCTTTGCAGGATTGATAGTGATTATTACGATCTTTTTGGTTGTATACTTAAACAAATAGTGCTATAAAAATCCTATCGCCTGATAATATGATTAAAGTTGCTTTATTTGGATATGGACATTTGGGTAGAATACATTCTAAGTGTTTACAGCAGACATCATTTGATTTAGTAGGGTATTATGACCCTAAAGTATCTAATGACGTCGTTAATACTGGGACGTCTGCTATGGCCTATGATGATGCAGATCAGCTTCTGTCAGAGTGTGATGCCTGTATAATCGCGAGTACTACATCCTCCCATGCAGAATTAATTAGAAAAGCTATTGCTAAGGGTAAGCACTTTTTTGTTGAGAAACCAATGACAAGTACAGTTAAGGAAGCTAAAGAGATAGATCTTCTTCTGAGTAATAGCCCGGAGATAATCTCTCAAGTAGGATTTGTAGAACGCTATAATCCTGCATACACATTTATTAAAGATTCTATTAACGAACCCCGTTTTATAGAAGTACATAGATTGTCGGGTTTTAGTGAGAGAGGTAATGATGTGTCAGTAGTTTTAGATTTGATGATTCATGATCTCGATCTGGTACTAAGTATGGTCCCCAGTAATGTCAGTGAAATCAAAGCCAACGGTCTTAAACTTGTATCTGATTCACTTGATATATGCAATGTCAGATTAGAGTTTGAAAATAAGGCAGTTGCTAATATAACTGCAAGCAGAATGAGTTTGAAGCAGATGCGTAAATTCAGAGTCTTCCAAAAAGATGCCTATCTAAGCTTAGATTTAGATGATAAGAAAGCACAAGTGGTGAGCTTATCGGAGGAGATACAAGATAACGCTATGAAAGTTAATATGGGAGGTGGAGATAAGTATTTGTCAGTATCTAATTCTGAAAAAATTGAGGGCAATGCGATAGTAGATGAACTTAATGACTTTTACGCTTCTATTATAAATAAGAAACAGCCACTTACAAACTGTAGAGCGGCATTAGAAACAAGTATACTTGCTGATAAAATTGAAAAAATTGCAATAGAATCTTCCACAATATGAAAGTAAAAATAAGTGCCATCATTCTTAGTTTTGTACTGATTAGTTCTTGCTCATTCTTTGATGGGTTTGATGAGATTCCTATGTACTTATCATTTTCTGATGATGTAAATTTGACAACTCGATCTGATGAAGGAGCTGATACTGAAGGAATTTTTGCAGTCTCAGTTTTTGCTGACGGTTTCAATATAGGCGTATTTGATCTTCCAGCGGAAGTTCCTGTTTTAGGTCAGGGTGAAGATACTGATATAAGCGTATTTGGAGTAGTAAGAAACAATGCTCAAGCTGACAATCCTGTGGCATATAATTTTTATGAACCTATTCAGTTTGTACGACCATTTTCTGCTGGGGAGAATGTTCCTGTAGATCTTGATTTTAATTATAGAGATAATATAAATTTTCTCTATATTGAAGATTTTGAAGGGCAGCATAGGATTATTGAAAACTTAGATGATAATCCTGATAATGCCATTGTGCAGAGTACTGATGCTCGAAATGGATCATTTTCTGGCTCTATAACGAGCTCTGATGATAACCCATTTTTTGAGAAGGCTACACTCAATACGTTCTTGGCATCTGACATTAATAATACACTCGCTTACCTTGAGTTAGACTATAAATCTGAAGTGCCATTTAGAATAGGAATATTGGGCATTATAGGCAATCAAGGGCAACGCCTATACAAGCTGCAGGTCAGTCCTTCGGATGATTGGAATAAGCTCTATTTAGATCTAACTGAAGAGATATTAGCTAATAATTTTACAGGTTTTAAACTTTTGTTTTCTAACCTTCCTGCTGAGGATGATTTCGGCACTGTGATGTTAGATAATGTCAAATTGATAACATTTTAATGAGGCATGTTCCGCATTAATTTATGAATAACCGCCGCCACAAAGAAATATTAATTTACAGGCTATTAGACTGGTTATCAGCGTCATTAGCATGGGTGTTATTCTTTAGATATCGTAAGAAGATAGAGTATCTGCCTTACGATTTTAACTCTATATTCCAAGACGGAAATCTATTGATAGGATTAATTATTGTGCCTTTAGCTTGGCTGATTCTTTATACAGTTTTTGATAATTTTCAAGACATCTACAGACACTCAAGATTAGCCACGCTTAGGCAGACATTTATACTTAGCTTAGTCGGGGTTGTAGGTCTTTTTTTTACAATATTATTAGATGATAATACTTATCAGTACACCTCGTTTCTTAATCCTATTTTAAGGCTTTTTTGTTATCACTTTCTTTTGACTGCAGGATTCAGAATGTTGTATTTGTCTTGGGCTAAGCACCAACTAATGTCGGGTAAGATTAAGTACAATACTTTGCTTGTCGGTAATCATGAAAACGCCTTAAATCTATTTGATAATTTTCAGAATCAAGAAAATAATTTCGGACATTCATTTGTTGGTTATATTTCTTTAGAGAATGATAATGAAGATTTTTTAGAAGGGAAATTATCAAAGTTAGGTACAGTCACTAATCTCACAAATGTAATAGAAGATGAAAATATAGAAGACGTCATTATAGCAATAGATACCACAGATCATCGAAGGATAAATTCTATCTTCAATAAATTGTACACGATTCGAGATAGTATTAACGTAAAGATCGTACCTGATATGTATGATATCATGATAGGAGCCGTTAAGATGAATCATATATATAGCGCTGGGTTGATAGAGGTCGACCAAGAATTAATGCCTAAGTATGAGCTGTTTGCTAAGCGAGCTATAGATATAATTGTCTCTTTAATAGCTTTAATCATCGGTATTCCTTTATACGTTTTTGTTGCAATAAAAGTAAAGCTGTCCTCTCCTGGTCCAGTTTTTTTTATGCAAGAAAGAGTAGGGAGATTGTATAAGCCTTTTCATATAATAAAATTCAGGTCGATGTATATTGGGTCTGAGAAGTCTGGTCCTCAGCTAGCTAATGATACTGACCATCGTATTACGCCGTGGGGTAAGGTAATGCGGAAGTATCGACTGGATGAACTGCCTCAATTTTATAATGTTCTTAGAGGTGATATGTCTCTCGTAGGTCCTCGCCCTGAGAGAAAATACTATATTGATAAGATTATGGATACTGATCCTATTTATAGAAAATTATTAAAAGTAAGACCTGGAATTACATCATGGGGGCAGGTCAAATTTGGTTATGCATCAGATGTATCAGAAATGGTCAAAAGGCTAAAGTATGACCTCATTTATCTGGAAAATATGTCTATACTCATGGATGTGAAAATATTGATATATACTGTAGGAATATTGATACAAGGAAGAGGAAAATAGAATGAATAAAATTCGTCAATATGGACTGATCGGAGAAAAATTGCAACATAGTTTTTCTCCTAAATATTTTGATCAAAAGTTCAAAAAGGAAAATATCACTGATGCTCGGTATAGGATATATGAGATGGAAGATCTTTCAGAGGTATTTGTTCTTTTTGAAGAAGGCATATCTGGTTTAAATGTAACCATCCCTTATAAGGAGAAGGTTATTCCTTTGCTCGATAAATTAGTTGGAGATGCCAAAGAAATCAATGCTGTTAATACAATCAAGCCAGTAGGTAACCAGCTCCATGGTTATAATACTGATACATATGGATTTAGGGAAAGCGTAAGACCATTTATCAGCAATATGATGAATAAGAATGCTCTCATTTTAGGCACAGGAGGGGCTAGTAAGGCTGTAGAATTTGTATTGAAAGAATTTGGATTTAAAACCTTTTTCGTATCAAGATCTAAGGGTGACTATAGTTACGATAACTTATTGTCATCAGGCTTGTCTGATTTTTCGATAATAGTCAATACAACTCCCCTGGGAATGTTTCCCAATGTTAATAACAAACCCTTATTACCCTATAATTCAATTGGTCCACAACATTTACTTATTGACCTCATATATAATCCTGAAAAAACCCTATTTTTGGAAGAGGGACATAAACGAGGAGCTAAAGTTCTGAATGGTCTGAATATGCTCAAGTTACAAGCGGAAATGTCCTGGCAAATTTGGAATTCATAATACTATTAAATGGAGACAGAGTCCTCGAGTCAGATAAATTTTAGCGATACGCAGATAGCCTTTGAGCAGAAATCCGATAAGGAACTCAAGAAATCAAAATGGCTTTTTCAGATGATGAATAATAAGGCCTTGGTAGCTTTAGGTTCTTTATTTACTCCTTCTCTACTTAAAATTAAATTTCCATTTATAAAGACAGCACTTAAGGCAACAATCTTTAACCAATTCGTCGGTGGTGAAAATCTATTAGATACACAGAAAGTCATTGATCAACTCTATGATTATAACACACTTACAATCTTAGATTATGGTGCTGAGTCGAAGTCTGAAGAAGAAGAGCTCGATCATGTCAAGAACGAAGTAATAAAAGTCATAGAGTTTGCAGCCAGCAATAGCTCTGTACCTGTTATTACAACTAAGATAACAGGCCTATCTGATAACAAGTTGCTAATCAAAATGCAATCTGATAGTCCTCTCACAGCTTCTGAAGAAATTCAAAAAAAGAATCTCTTTGAACGGGTTCATAGTATCTGTAAGCGGGCGTATGATCTCAAAGTAGGCGTAATGATAGACGCCGAGGAGAGTTGGATGCAAGATACAATCGACTCTATCGTAGATGATCTGATGGAGGCTTATAACAAATCAGAGGTAATTGTATACAATACATTTCAGCTGTATCGGAATGATAAATTAGATTATTTAAAAGCGTCATATAACAGAGCCATCTCTAAGAATTATAAGTTAGGCGCTAAGCTCGTAAGAGGTGCTTATATGGATAAAGAAAGAGATTATGCAGAAGAGAACAAATTGCCAGATTTAATCAATGCTACTATAGAGGAGACACATAATATGTATAATAAGGCAGTAGAGTTTTGTGTTAATAATTATGAAAATATATCCTCAGTGTGTGCTACTCATAATGCATACAGTAACCTACTTCAAGCTAGACTAATAGAAGAAAAAAATATTCCCAAAAATCACCCTCATTTGAATTTTTGTCAACTATATGGAATGAGTGATAACATCACATTTAATTTATCCAAAGCAGGCTATAATGTTGCTAAGTATGTTCCATATGGTCCTATAGAAGAAGTAATTCCTTACTTGATAAGACGAGCTAAAGAAAACACAGCTGTAACAGGAGACCTAAGTCGTGAGTTAAAATTCATATGTGATGAGTTAAAACGAAGAGCTCAATAATTGAAATTAGTAGTTTCCTATATTTAACATAACAAGCGTACAAGCCTCTATTGATTCTATGCCTAATGCAGTTATTTCTGGAATGATGTCAAAATTCTCGGCACCAGGATTAAAGATGACTCTTTGAGGCATAATCTCTTTTATCAGTTTAAGCAGATCTGATTGATTATTTTTTGAGATGTATACAGTAATGGTGTCCACTTCGTCTATCCCATTTAATTCTGTAATGATAGGCGTCTCCCCAATAGAACCTTTTTTTCTGCCATAGGCAATCACCTCATGACCATGATTTCTAAGAGCTGTGACAGCCTTGTATGAATATCTTGATGGATTAGTAGATGCTCCGATAACTATGGTTTTTTTACTCATTTTTCTGTACCTTTAAAAAGTTTACAACTCAGATTTTTAACTCAACAATACACACTCATGTTCAAATTCTCTTGGTTATTTCTTTCAGTCTTTATACTTGCCATAAGTTGCAAATCAGATTCAGTTGATAAGGATGTAAAAAACAATGATTCTATTCAAGAGGAATCTATGGTGACTTTACCTGATTATGAAAATATTTATAAAAGCGAAAACCTCGGCCCTTTATTCGAGAAGTATACACCATTCACATTAACAACAGATATGAGTGCTATATCAGAAACTGAAAAGAGTCTGATTAAGAAACTTATCCAAGCCGCAACAATAATGGATCGATGTTTTTGGTATGAAGCCTACGGAGATAAGCAAGCTTTACTTTCTTCTATTAGCGATAAGAATCTGAGAACTTTCGCAGAAATTAATTATGGTCCATGGGATAGATTAGATGGCAATAAGCCGTTTATTGATGGAGTAGGAGAGAAAGCTGCCGGCTCTAATTATTATCCTAAAGATATGACTAAAGAAGAGTTTGAGTCATGGGATGAACCTAATAAGGACAGTCTATATACATTCATTAGGAGAGATAATAAAGGAGACCTAAAGCAAGTGGCATTCCATGATCATTTTTCTAAAGAGGTTAATCAAGCAGCAAAATTACTCAACGAGGCAGCAGAACTCTCAGAAAATAAGGCACTTACTAAGTATCTAAAACTAAGAGCTATTGCCCTCAAAAATGACAAGTATCAAGAGAGTGATATGGCGTGGCTTGATATGAAAGATAATCATATAGATGTAGTCATAGGACCGATAGAGACCTATGAAGATCAACTTTTTGGATACAAAGCGGCTCATGAGGCATATGTACTTGTCAAAGATATGGTATGGAGTGAGCGATTAGAGAAGTATGCTCAGTTCCTGCCGACGCTACAGAAAGGTCTTCCTGTACCCGAAGCTTATAAGGCTGAGGAACCTGGTCGTGATACTGAACTTAATGCTTATGATGTGATATATTATTCTGGAGATTGTAATGCAGGCAGTAAGACGATAGCCATTAATCTGCCCAACGATGAGCATGTTCAGCTTGTAAAAGGTACACGTCGATTACAATTAAAAAATGCAATGAAAGCAAAATTTGAAAAAATATTAGTTCCTATATCTAAAAGCCTAATTGATCCTGAACAACAAAAACATATCACGTTTGATGCCTTCTTCTCTAACACTATGTTTCATGAAGTGGCTCATGGATTAGGAATCAAAAATACTATAGATGGAAACTCTACTGTAAGAAAAGCACTCAAGGAGCATGCCTCATCTATAGAAGAAGGTAAGGCAGATATGTTAGGGCTTTATATGATAAAACAACTGCATGATGCTGGAGAGTTAGAAGAAGATATCATGGATTACTACGTGACATTTATGGCTGGTATATTTCGTTCAGTAAGGTTTGGCGCATCTTCAGCTCACGGTAAAGCTAACATGATAAGATTTAATTTCTTTGATGAGATGGGAGCATTCACAAAGAATAAAGAGACAGGGTATTATATTGTAAATGAGAAAAAATTAGAAGAAGCAATGGAAGCCCTTTCCAATAAGATATTAACCTTGCAGGGTGACGGTGACTATGATAAAGTAAGCCAGCTTGTCTCAGGATATGGCGTTATCAAATCTGACCTCAAGTCTGATTTGAGTAAGTTGGCTGATGAGGGTATTCCTGTAGATGTCGTCTTTAATCAAGGCATCGATATTCTCGGATTATAGTTCGAAAAACAAAAATATAAAACACCCATAGGGGTACTCTTAATTATTAATGTCTTTATTATGAAGGGTGTTTACCTTCTTTAAAACGATAGAATAGTTAAGTGTTGAAGTTATACAAGCCTTCCATTTCGGAGGGCTTTTTTTTGACATATATATCTACCATCAATTTTGTAAGTGATAAAAAAATGTAAACTATTATACATTGGGATAGGGGTAGAGTGTGTTCTATCTGTCTTAGTTATAGTTAATGAGAATGAAACCGAAATTTAACGCATCAGATCTAAGGGTCTGATTTTTATAATTAAGCAGAAACCTTAGTGATGAGCTAGGGTTTTTTACATTAACAATCTACCCCAATCCAATTTTGGCTTATCGCCATACCGCAATCTAAAAAGTGGATTTACACTTGTATACCTATTGTTTTAACATTTTTCATATGACGTCTTATTGTCAATTCCATATAGAGATTGTCATTTAGTTGTCAGAAATATTTTATAGATGTACCCTCAAGAGGATGTTTAGGGTCAGAACAGAAGAAATTATACAAATTGCAATGTCTTACACGGACTTATAACTTAATTATTGAGAAAATTTTAATGAGAATGTACAAACCAAATTTCGCTGGTGGGAACCAGTGCCAAATGTTGTCACTAAAGAAAGGATCGCCATTAGGTAGGTCCTTATCCTATATGATGACGTTTTCGTTTATTTTAGCTTTCTTCACTATGGCCCATGCTTCTACCCCAGAGTACTCCGATATGAGGATGACTGGAGAAGCGGCTTGTAATCCATCCGTCAGAATACAAAATGATGGACCTTGTAGAGTACAAGTGTTTTTATGGGTCAATGGTGATGTGCCACTATCTTTTATCGAGCCTTATTCAGATATGGTCTTTAATGATGCATCTGATGGACAAAAGTATCGAGTCACAAGTGGAGGTACGAGTAATCTTTTATTTGATGCTGACTATATGGTTAGTGGATGTGACTACCAAGAATTTGCAGTAGACACAGACTATTGCAATCCATGTACAGCAAACATTACCGTTACAAACCATGGTACCTGTGAAGTATGTCTTGCACAGTGGTTACCTTCTGGTGATGTTCATTTGGATAGGTTACAGCCTGGAGAAACTTTTACTGTTCACGATGCACCTGAAGGTGCTAAGTTCAGATCAGTAGGTAGTTGCAATCCTTGGGACAACTCTCAGTTCGATGAAAGCTTCATGAGAAATGGATGTAATCATCAAACTTGGAATCTTAATCCAACATTTTGTGGATCATCTATTCCACTACCTCCTTCTACAAGCTGTCCTTGCCCTAATGCTTTTAATTGGGATGCTGATATAGTAGTTAGCAGCAGTGGTAGTTATGAGTCAGGATGTAAGTTGCTATGTGGTAGCAAAGATGAGACGCCTTTGATTGCGTTACCATCTATATTCCATAATGGGAGTATGACAATTGAGATTCCTGAGTATGTTTCAGCAGATGGATACGTTAATAGAGAAACTAGAAATCAAACTGCGGAAATTTGGAAAATAGAATTTTTTAAAAATGGACATAAAGTAGGAGAGACTAATTCTACACAAGATGTTCCTGATGGCGGTAACTACCAATGGATTACTGGTTCATTGAATGATACTAAGTTATCTGACGGAGCAACTCACTTCAAGATAGTACATACAGGATGTTCATCAGGTGGAGCACAAAGTGTTCTACCTTCTGGTGTTTGTTTCTGTAAGGTGGAAGAAAATATTCCTTTACCTCCAGTAGCTAGCTGTCCATGTCCAGATTCATTTAACTGGGATGCAGAAATAGAATTAATTAATGGTTCTTACGAGTCTGGATGTAAATTATTATGTGGGAGTAAAGATGAAACACCATTAATAAGTCTTCCAGCAATGTTTCATAGTGGTCTGATGAGAGTTGAGATTCCTGAGTATGTTTCAGCAGATGGATACGTTAATAGAGAAACTAGAAATCAAACTGCAGAAATTTGGAAAATAGAATTTTTCAAGAACGGAAATAAAGTAGGAGAGACTAATTCTACACAAGATGTTCCAGATGGCGGTAATTATCAATGGGTAACAGGCTCACTTAATAATACGACATTAAGTAATGGAGCAACTCATTTTAAAATAGTACATACAGGATGCGCATCAGGTGGAGCACAAAGTGTTCTACCTTCTGGCGTTTGTTTCTGTAAGGTAGACTTAGCACCAGAATGTGTAATTAGTTGTCCACCTAACGTGACGATCAGTTGTGAGGAAGCTACAGAGCCTTCTAATACTGGTACAGCAACAGCAGGTGGTCTTAATTGTGATACACCGACTATAACATATGAAGATTCATATAATGGTAGTTCTTGCCCACAAGTTCTTACAAGAACATGGACAGCAACTGGACAAGAAACTAATACGACTTGTTTTCCTAAAGCAATAGCTCACTTTAATTTTAGTGGACCGACAACAGGAAGTCTTTGTGGTGATTTCGGTGGTGATCCATTATCTGGTGCAGGTGTTCCTCCATCATCTACAGATCACTTGAGCTGTTCTCCTAATACACACGTCAGAAATGTAAAGAAAGCCGGAAAGAGTTCTTGTGTACAAGGTGCATTTGGATCTCCTAAATCTGCAGCATGTGTAGGTGGACAAGATTCAGCTAACTTTAGAAACAATGATAGCGATGCAACGACATTTGAAATAGCATTCGGTGCAGGCGATGTAGGAAAACTTACAGAATTTTGCTTTTACGAAAGAGCAATTACAAGTAACGAAAATTTTGGAGCGAATTTTCCTCCACATAAGTATGGGGTAAGAGTCCTTAAGAATGGTTCTGAGATCTATAAAGTAACTAATAAGAATACGACTTCTGGATGGACACAAGAATGCTTCGATTTTTCAAGCGATTCTGGATTCGAATATAATGGAACGACAGTATTCAAATTTGAATTATTAGGATATGCTCCTTCTCAGGATAGATTAGTTGATGATCAGAACATATGGGAAATAGATGAATTCTCTGTAAAGGCTTGTTGTGCTAATAGTACAGTGACGCCTATAATAGAGACTTGTACTCAAACAATTACAATAGAAGATAATGTAGCACCAACAATTTCTGGTGTTCCTGCAGATGTGACAATATTCTGTGATGACAATATTCCAGCAGTAGCTAATACTGTCTCAGGAAATGACAATTGTAGTTTTACTACAGATTTTAATGAATCAATAGTAAGTGGAACTGCACCTTGTGATTATGTATTAAGAAGAACATGGACTGCAATAGATGATTGCGATAATTCAGTGACTAGATCACAGGACATTACAATCATAGATAATGTACAGCCAACTGGAAGTAATCCAGATGCTATTACTGTTCAATGTTTCAGTGATATTCCTTCTCCTGATCCATTAGTCGTTGATGATGAGGCAGATAATTGTTCTACACCTACTGTATCATTCTTAAGGGATGATATCACAAGCGTTAACTGTGACGGAGAGCCTACCACTGTTACGAGGTTATATAGAATTGAAGACGAATGTGGTAACAGAAAAAATGTAAGCCAGACTATCAATGTAGAGGATACAACTGATCCTACTGCATCTAACCCTGCTACTATTAATTTAGAATGTTTTAGTGATATTCCTGCACCTAATCCTAATGTTGTAACAGATGAGGCAGATAATTGTGATGGTAACCCTACGGTAACACACGTTTCTGATGATGTTACAACTGCAGTATGTGATGGAGCAGAAGTAACTGTAACAAGAACATATAGAGTAGAGGATTGCGCTGGTAATAATATTACAGTAACTCAGACAATCAATGTGAAAGATGAGACAAGACCAGAAGGAAATGCTCCTGCTGATCAGAGTCTACAATGCTTTGAAGAAATTCCAGCTCCAGATACTGACTTAGTAACTGGGATAATAGATAATTGTGATATAAGCAATGACATTACAGTTACTTTCTTAAATGATGATGTAACTTCAGTTATATGTGATGGTGGCGATGAAGATCCTACCGTTGTAACAAGAAGATATAGAATAGAGGATTGTGCTGGAAATAGAAGAACAGTTTCACAAAGATTCTTCATAGAAGACACAACACCTCCTACAGGAGAGACAAGACCTACAGCTGCTTTAGAATGTTTCAGCGACATGCCTGCCGCAGATATCAGTGAGGTAATTAACCTTGATGATAATTGTAGTAATGATGTGACTGTATCTTTTGTAGGTGACGACGTGACAAGTGTTCCTTGTGATGGTCAGCCGACTACTGTCACTCGTACATATAGAATAGAAGATTGTTCTGGTAACACAACAGATGTTACTCAAGAATTTAATATAGCAGATGTTACAGATCCTACTGCATCTAATCCAGCACCTATTGAAGTAGAATGCTTCAATGAGATACCAGCACCAGACGTAACTGTCGTGACTGATGAAGCTGATAATTGTGATGTAAATGGTGACTTAACAGTAACATTTGTAAATGATGATATCACAAGCTTAGTTTGTGATGGAGGACCTGAGACAATCACAAGAACTTATAGAGTAGAAGATTGTGCAGGTAATAATATAGACGTATTCCAGACGATAACAGTAGAAGATGTAACACCTCCAGTAATTACTGGTGTTGGTGCAGATGGTGAGCATGAGTGTAATACTGATCCAGTATTCAGCGAGCCTACAGTTTCTGATAATTGTCTTGGAGACGTAAGCTTAGAATTTGAGGATACAGTAGACGGATTCTTTACGACAAGAACATGGACTGCAACTGACTGTGCAGGTAATGAGACTGTTGTAGAGCAGGTGATGAAAGAGAAGCCTTGTATGAGTATTGGTTCTACAGTATTTATTGATGACAATAATAATGGTATACAAGATCCAGATGAAGAAGGTATCAGTGCTAAAGGTAAGTCTGTAGAGATCACATTGATCGATGCAGATAGCGGTGATGTAGTAGGGACTACTACAACTGATTCTAACGGAGATTACTTCTTTGGTAACCTTCCAGAAGGAAATTACATTGTACAATTCACACCTCCAGCGACGATGCCAGTATCATCTACACCGACAGATACAGCTGACAACCAGCAAGACGGTGATGATAACGGATCACAGCAGGATACAGATGGAGACGGCCTTACAGATGGTTTGATTTCATCTCCAGTGATTACATTAACTGAGGACTCTGAGCCTACGGGAGAATCATTCCAAGGTGGAGACCAAGATAGTGATGACGATAACAATGGTGACATGACTGTTGATTTCGGTTTAGTAAGATTGGTTTCTGTTGGTTCTACAGTTTTCCTTGATGATAATAATAACGGTATCCAAGATGCGGATGAGTTAGGATTAGATGCTAAAGGAAAAACTGTAACAATAGAATTATATAATGCAGACACTAATGACTTAGTGGCTACAACAACAACTGATGCTAATGGTAGCTATGTATTCGAAGGATTACTTCCGGGTAACTACTTCATACAGTTTGATGCACCAGAATCTGCACCAGTTTCTTCTACAACTGATTTCTCTGCTGACGACCAAGTCGATGGCAATGATAACGGTACACAATTAGATACAGATGGTGACGGTCAGACTGACGGTACGATCACATCTAATGTATTCTACTTAGAAGCAGATACAGAGCCGACTAATGAGTCAGGAACTAACGGTGACAAAGGAACGACTGAAGATGATGCTGGAGATATGACAATTGACTTCGGTCTTGTAAGATTAGTTTCTTTAGGATCTACAGTATTCTTTGATGATAATAATAATGGTATTCAAGATGCTAACGAAGACGGATTAGACTCTAAAGGAAAATCTGTAGTGTTAGAATTATTGGATGCAACTACAGGAGATGTTGTTGCGACGACAACTACTGAAGCTAATGGTAGCTACTTATTTGATGGTCTTCTTCCAGGAGATTACATCGTACAATTTGAAGCACCAGAATCAGCACCAGTTTCTTCTACGACGACAAGCACGTCTGATGATGATGTAGATGGTGATGATAACGGTATACAGCAAGATACAGATGGTGATGGCCTGACTGACGGATTGATCCAGTCTCCAGTGATCACTCTAGGTATCAATGATGAGCCGACGAACGAGTCAGGTACTAATGGTGGAAAAGATAGCGGTGATGATGATAACGGTAACATGACAGTGGATTTCGGTCTCGTAAGATTAGTATCTGTAGGATCTACTTTATTCTCTGATAATAACAACAATGGTATCCAAGATGCTGATGAGTTGACATTAGGAGAGAAAGGTAAGTCTGTAACATTAGAATTAGTAGATGCAGCTACAGGTGATGTAGTAGCGACAACAACTTCTGATAACAATGGATCTTACATATTCGAAAATCAATTACCAGGTGATTACTTCATTCAGTTTACACCTCCAGATTCTGCACCAGTTTCTTCTACTACTGACTCTGATCAAGATGATCAAGTTGATGGTGATGATAACGGTCAGCAATCTGATACAGATGGTGATGGTCAGACTGATGGACAGATCACTTCTCCAATATTCAACTTGACACCAAGTACTGAGCCTACTAATGAGCCAGGATCTAATGGTGGAAAAGATGATGACGCTGATGATAATGGAGATATGACGATTGACTTTGGTCTTGTACCATTAAGTTCTATCGGTTCTACTATCTTCTCTGATAACAACAACAACGGTATCCAAGATGCTGGTGAGTTGACATTAGGAGAGAAAGGTAAGTCTATCACATTAGAATTAGTAGATGCAGCGACAGGTGATGTCATTGCAACGACGACGACTGATGATAATGGTAGCTACATTTTCGATGGTTTATTACCAGGAGATTATATAGTACAATTTACACCACCAGCTTCTCAGCCAGTATCGTCTACAACGACTGATACAGAAGATAACCAAGAAGATGGTGATGATAACGGTATACAACAAGACACAGATGGTGATGGCTTAACTGATGGTTTAGTTCAGTCACCTATCATCAACTTATTACCAGGATCAGAGCCAGTTAATGAGCCAGGATCTAATGGTGGTAAAGATGGTGATGCTGATGAAAATGGAGATATGACAGTTGACTTTGGTTTAGTACCATTAGTTTCAGTTGGATCTACAGTTTTCTTAGATGATAACAATAATGGTATCCAAGATGCAGACGAAGAAGGTCTTGATTCTAAAGGTAAGACAGTAACACTTGAATTAGTGGATGCTGCTACTGGAGATGTTGTTGCTACTACGCAGACAACAGCTGACGGTAGTTACCTTTTTGATAATCTACTTCCAGGTGATTACTTCATTCAATTTGAAGCACCAGAATCAGCACCAGTATCTTCTACAACAGATGCATCAGCAGATGATGGAGTAGATGGTAATGATAACGGTACGCAGCAAGATACAGATGGTGACGGTCTGACTGATGGTTTGATTACATCTAATGTATTCTCATTATTAGGAGATTCAGAGCCTACAGGTGAGCCAGGTACTAACGGTGGTAAAGATGGTGTGAATGATGATGATGGAGATATGACGATTGACTTCGGTTTAGTAAGATTAGTATCAGTAGGATCTACAGTATTCTCTGACGATAATGATAATGGTCTTCAAGATGCGGACGAATTGACAATAGGAGAGAAAGGTAAGACAGTAACATTAGAATTATTTGATGCGGACTCTGGCGACTTAGTAGCTACAACTACAACAGACGCTAACGGATCATACATATTCGAAGAGTTATTACCAGGAAACTACTTTATCGAATTAACAGCACCAGGAACATCTCCTGTATCTTCTACAGGTGGTAACACTGCAGATGATGATGTAGATGGCGATGATAACGGTGTGCAACAAGATACTGATGGAGATGGAGTCACTGATGGAGTAATTACATCAGGCGTATTCTACTTAGAAGCAGATACAGAGCCAGTTAATGAGCCAGGGTCTAACGGTGGCAAAGATGCTGCTGATGATGATAATGGTAACATGACAATTGACTTTGGATTGAGACAAACATCAGATTTACAATTAATCAAATTAGTAAGTGATGCAACACCAAACGTTGGTGATGTGATAACATTTACAATAGAAGTTAGTAACGATGGACCAGCAGATGCAACAGGAGTTGCAGTAGAAGATCTATTGCCTAACGGATATGCAAATCCAACAAATATCAGCAACGGTGGATCAGCTGCAGGTAATGTAATTACTTGGAGTGGATTAGCTATCGCTAATGGAGCGACGACTACATTGACATTTGATGTAGAAGTATTAGCACCTGAGGCAGGAGTTGATTTTGATAATATAGCAAGCATAACAGAGAGTGATCAGTTCGATCCAGATTCAGAGCCAGGTAATCCAGCGGATACTGATGGTGACGGAAATGTAGGACCGATTGATGATAATCCAAATGATGGATCACAAGATCCTGATGATGAGGATGATGGTGATAATGAACCAACAACTCCACAAGTATCAGATCTTGAGTTAATCAAGTTAGTTAATGATGCGACGCCTAACATTGGTGACTTCGTAACATTCACAATAGAAGTAACTAATAACGGACCATCTGATGCAACAGGAGTTGCAGTAGCAGATGTATTACCTAACGGTTACGGAGCAGTAAGAGCTATCAGCAATGGTGGGTCAAGTGCAGCAGGTTCAGTAGATTGGACAGGCTTAAGTATTGCAAATGGAGAGACATTAGCATTGACATTTGAAGCAGAAGTATTAGCTCCAGGTGACGGTGTTGATTTTGATAACTTAGCTTCAGTAGAAGATGCTGATCAGTGGGATCCAGATTCTACACCAGGTAATCCAGCGGATACAGATGGTGATGGAAATGTAGGACCGATTGATGATAATCCAAATGACGGATCACAAGATCCAGATGATGAAGATGATGGAGATAATGAGCCAGTAGAGCCTAAGTTATTAGCGATTGGATCACAGTTATTCTCTGATAACAATAACAACGGTATCCAAGATGCAGGAGAATTAAATCTTGGTGAGAAAGGTAAGTCAGTAACGCTTGAGTTAGTAGATGCTAACACAGGAGATATTGTAGCGACGACCACTACTGATGATAACGGAGAGTATGTATTCGAAGGTCTTGTACCAGGAGATTACATCGTACAGTTCGTAGCACCAGAATCTTACCCAGTATCTTCTACAACGACAAATACAAATGACGATGGAGTAGATGGTGATGACAATGGTATCCAGCAAGATACAGATGGTGATGGTCAGACAGATGGTCTGATACAGTCTCCAGTAATCACATTGACACCAGCAGGCGAGCCTACAGGTGATGA
>CAZBXL010000032.1:0-36971 GCA_964495785.1 uncultured Saprospiraceae bacterium
TAGAAATGCTGTCTTAAGTAAAGATTATGTTTTAATATTGAAGTATAATCATTAGGCAATTAAAAATCTATAAAGTTTTATTATGTGGACAATTACTTATTTCTCTGGTATTTTAGGAGCTATTGTATTCATGTTTTTAGGATGGCTTATCAGCAAACTAATTCAGGGAAATAATAAAGAAGATTGGGAATCAAAACACCAAGAAGCTGTACAAACTGTCTATAGCCTACAAAAGAAAGTTAAGAATGAAAAACTTCAAGTAGAACAGAATAAAACGAAAGCCGAAGACTATAAGAATAGATTGGACCTCATCAAAAAAGAAAGTCTTGATAAGGATGCTCAGTATAATAAAATGAAGCTTCATGTAGAGGAAGTAGAACATAATGCTGAAAAAGAGAAGAAGAGATTAGATAATGAAATCCAGAGACTAAGCCGTATCAATGAGAAGTTAGATAAAGACCTGACTCAGCAACGACAGAAGTATAAGACTGATATGGAAGACATGAAAAATTGGAAATCAGAAAAGGAACAAGTCGGAAGAGAGATAAATGACTTAAAGTCGAAACTCAATAGATACAAAGAATCAGCAGCTGACTATAAATCTAAATACGAACAGCAGCAAGCAGAGATAGACGGAATCAGAGAAATAAAAAGAGAAATACGTGCATCTAAAGCCAAGATATCCAAGTTAGAAGCAGATGTTAAGTACTGGGAGAAGAAACATTACGATGCGCATCATGAATTAGCAGAACTTAAAAAGAAAACAGACTCCTATAAGTCAGAATTTGAAAAAATGGAGCAGCTTAGAAAAGGCGATGAAGTCCTTAAAAGTAACCTTGTACAACAGATTACTGAATTTAAAACCAAATACTTAGACATTAGTAGTAAATACAGATCATTAACCAATAGATCTAACTAAAGCTAAGTCGCTGTTATTCAAACAATATTATATGACAGTAGACTCTATGTATCTGTCATAGAGAAAAGTGAGAATTTTTTATCAAATTTATGCCTGAATTAAGGAACAGACTCCCTATATTTGACCCGAAACTTGGAATAAAAAGTAAGCTTTTAAAATAATCTGAACGGCCATGACATTATTTGTTGTGGCCTTTCCCATTTTTAGGCCTTAATTTATTGATATTGTGAAATCAATCCAGCTTGCTTCACGTTAATGAATCATAAGATAATGTCATGAAGAATTTTCTCATATTTCTGTTTTTACTTGGATTCAATGTCAGCTTGGTAGGTCAAGACTCCCGATTGGCACATCAATACTTTCAGTCAGGGGAGTATGAGAAGGCTGCGGTCATACTTAAGAAGCTGTTTGAAAAGAATCAAAACAGCGACTATTATTTCCAGAAATATATAGAATCTCTCATCGCTATGGAAGATTATGAGAGAGCAGAATCAGAAGTCAAAAAAGAGATTAAAAAGCATCCTGGATACATGCAACTCTATGTGACATATGGTAATCTATTAGAACGACAATTCAAGGAAGAAGAGGCAGACAAGCAATATGACTTAGCTATCCAGAATCTCCCACCGGATGTCAATATCATCAATAAATTAGGAAACTCTTTTTTAAGATTATCCAGATATGATCAGGCCATAGAGGTCTATGATAAGGGTTCTGAGCTTTTACAGAATGATAGAATTTTTGCCTACAGCACAGCAGAACTCTACAGACAAAAAGGAGATGTCAATAAGATGATCAAGTATTATATACTGGCTTCTAATATGGACATAAAACAGCTGGATAGATTTAAAACCTACTTTCAGAGAAATCTTACAACGCAGGAAGACAAAGAAGAACTGCGCAAGCAGCTCTATGAAAAAATCCAAGAAGAACCTGATAATGTCGTATATCCAGAATTATTAGAATGGGTATATATAGAAAAGGCGGAGTATAAGAATGCTCTCCGACAGGCTCGTGCTATGGATAGAAAATATCAAGAAGATGGCAGACGGGTTAAGACGATAGGTGATATATCCTATAATGCCAAAGATTATGATACAGCCATCAAGGCATATGAATATGTGACTAAAAATAAAAGCATCAACAGTGACTTGTTTATAGAATCTAAGAGACAAGAACTTAAAAGTAAGAGAAAGAGAATCACTCAAGATTATAATTATACAACCTCGGACTTAGATACCTTACAGAGGGAGTATGAGTTATTTGTAGATGAGTTCGGCATCAACAGCAGAACTGAATACTTAGTGAAGGAATATGCTGACTTTCTTGCTCTATATATGAATGATCTTAACGGAGCCATTGATGTACTCAAAGAATTAGTGAATCTACAAAGTGTCGGTCGTATCGTCAGAGCCAATAGCAAGATATCATTAGCAGATTACTATCTGATGCAAGGAGATATATGGGAGGCGACTTTATTATACTCTCAAGTGGAGAAGAACTTCAAAGAAGAATATCTCGGAGAGGTTGCCAGATTTAAAAATGCAAAATTGTTTTATTACGCAGGTAACTTTGAGTGGGCTCAAGAACAGTTTAGTATACTCAAGGCTGCGACGACACGACTTATATCTAATGACGCTATTGATATGTCTATTTTTATAATGGATAATATGGGATTGGATACGACAGATGCACCTCTCAAAATGTTTTCTGAAGCAGAATTACTGACTGTACAAAATAGATATGATGAAGCTTTTCAAAAGTTAGATTCTATTATATTGGTCTATCCTGAGCATGGCTTAGAAGATGATGTAAAGTACCAGAAAGCACAACTCAACTTAAAGTTGGGTAATTATGATAAAGCCCTTGAGTTGTATACAGATGTATATGAAAATTATGTAGAGGAAATAAGAGCTGATAATTCTTTATTCGCAGCAGCGGAAATCAATGAGTATTATCTACAGGATGTAGAAAAGGCTAAGGAGTTATATGAAAAACTATTTATAGATTTTTCTAATAGTACCTATGCAGTAGAGGCAAGAAAGCGATATAGAATTCTTAGAGGAGACAACGTACAGTAGTATGAACAACCCACATGTACTTAACCTGACTTTACAATTAGATCAGGATATAATTCCAGCTTGGATTACAGCGATAGAAAAAGATATCTTACCTCAGGTTATAGATGGAGAGATTATCATCTCTGCCGATGTCAGAAAAATAATCAATCCAAATCCTGAAGAGGTACCGAGCTTTGCGGTCCAATTTACATTTCCTACAGTTCAGATATATAATGAAAGAAAGCTGGAGCGACTCTCTATTTTTGTAGAATTAATGGATAAGTCTTTTGCAAATAAATATGTCTATTTTGCAACTTTGATGGAAGTCCTCCATTATAATGGCATTTCTACCTGATTAAATTTTTTAATTGAATACCAAGGCTATCATTTTACTATTTATCGCCAATGCAATATCAGGCATGGCGCAAGGTATGAGTATGATAGCCATACCGTGGTACTTTGCTCAGATAGATTCCTTACGTTACTTTGGTATTGTCTATCTGGTCACTAATGTGATATCAATGTTCTGGGTGCCCTGGAGTGGTACTATAGTAGATAAGTATGACAGGAAAAGAATATTTCAGGTACTGACAACGACTATAGGTACAGTCATTATCTCAATGGCCATTTTTGGAATATGGAATAATGGCTTATCGATGTTTCTTGTTGCTTCTATATTCGTGATTACTTTCCTTAATTATAATATGCATTATCCATGTCTATATGCATTTGTACAAGAAATAACACCACCAGAAAAATACGCTAAGATGACGTCTCTTCTTGAGGTCATAGGCCAACTTACAACTATAGGTGCTGGGGCAGGAGCCACTCTCTTGTTAGAAGGAGCGTCGGATGGACAGATGAATGTTTTCGGCTTTGGTATCAATATTGGTTTTGATCTTAAACCATGGCAAATCCAAGAAATCATTTTCTTAGATGGGGTCACTTATTTTATTGCCTTTACGATTATCAGTTTTATAAGCTATGTGCCGTTACGTAAGAGAACAGCCGAGATAGGAGGAGTATTTACAAGAATAAAAACAGGTCTCAGATATCTCAATGGCGAGCGATCTATATTGTGGTTTGGTATATTATCTTTTATGGTGTTTACGATGGTGCTGATGGAGACTTTCTATATGGGAGTTAACTATGTCAGCAACCACCTGCAAGAGAGTGGAGATGTGTATGCTAATGCTAAGATGGCATACTCTTTAGGAGCTATATTCGTAGGCGTAAGCATAGGGTATTTTATTAAGAAAATGTCTCTGCCTGCCGTAGTGATAGGACTGACTTTTATGATTAGTGCCGTATATCTTTATCTATCGATTAATACATCTGTCATATTATTTTTTGTGATGATGTTGATCGTCGGTATATGTAATGCAGGATGTAGAATATCGAGAATAACCTATCTCTTTAAGAATGTGCCGAATCAATTTTTTGGTAGAGCAGGGAGTGTTTTTTTTCAAGTACATATCGTCATAAGAGTAATATTGTTGGGTGTGTTTACGATTCCGTTTTTTCATACAGGTAATAATATCATTTTCGGCTATCGGTTAATGGGAGCTATCTTGTTACTGACTGGGGTGGTGATGTTTTCTATGTATAAAAGATTTGATAGAAGCTTGACTGCATCATGATGAATAAGAGTTACATGCTTAACGTCGCTACAATCGCGGGCATACCGATTAAGATACATTGGTCTTTTTTACTGACACTATTATTGATAGGTTCATTGATATATAAGCATCAATTAGATGTAGTGACAAGTATATTTTTGTCACTGTTTGTTGTTGTCTTATTTGTCTTAGTAATTATGCATGAGTACGGACATGCACTGATGGCGAGAAGATTTCATATACAAACGAAAGATATCATAATCACTCCGATAGGAGGCATCGCGAGGCTTGAAGGTATGCCTGATAAGCCAGTACAAGAATTGTTAGTTGCATTTGCTGGTCCTTTAGTTAACTTGTTTTTTGCGATAGTATTATTCGGTATTTTATATGCAATGGACACAGCAGATTTTTTCTTACGTGATAAAGAAGGTATAGAAGTACTTACTGATCCAATCGGATTTACATTCTTAGTAGCATTGATGAATACAATGCTATTCTTATTTAATCTAATACCAGCATTTCCTATGGATGGCGGCCGTATCCTACGTTCCTTACTCAGTATGTTTATGGATAGGCGTAAGGCTACTATTGTTGCTGCTAATGTAGGTCGCGTATTAGCAATAGGCTTTATTATTTTTGGTGCTTACAACAAGATGTTTACCCTATTATTCATAGGGATATTTGTGTATGTCGTCGCTACACGAGAGTATCAGGTGGCTAAAGTTCAGAGTGAATCATAATCAAGACGTTTTTTTACTTAAATTGAATCAATCCACATTTAGATTAGAATAAGCTAATTATTATTTAAAATAATAAAACCATTCAGCACTAATGTGTCGTAAGCTATATTGACTAACTGTTTTTATGCTATTCTTTAATCATTCGTTCTTACTTTTATATATCAAACTAAATTTTCTGAAGGATTAAGAGATGGCAGATCATCGTACTATAATAGATTCTGGATTATTAGAGCTCTTTGCTATGGGTAGTCTTGAGGGTGAAGAACTCAAGCGAGTACAGCAAGCTATAAAAGAAAGCCCAGAAGTGAAAGCTGAATTAAGGGAAATAGAAATTGCTTTGGAGCTTTATGCTTCTCTTTATAAAGTTGATGCTGAGCCGACTAATAAGCCATTATTATTAGCTCAAGCTAATTATATATCCAGATTAGAAGCCGGTGAGAAGGTATCATCTCCTCCCGACATCACTACAGATTCTAAGGTTGAGGATTATAAGCAATGGTTAGATAAAGAATATCTACAAAAGCCTCCAGATTTTGCTGGTATGCATGGCTACATCATCGGTGCTACAGAAGAGAAGACTACCCTCATCGTGTGGTTAGAACATGGGGCTCCTGACGAGATCCATACTGATGAGCTCGAATCATTCCTAATAGTAGAAGGTACTTGCAATATCATAATCGGTGATGAAACCGTAGCTATGAAAGCTGGTGATACAGTTAAGATCCCACTTCATATTTCTCATAGAGTCGAAGTTACGTCCGACATTCCATGCAAGGTGATCTTAGAGAGAAAAGCTGCATAAGTACACTTCTTTTCATCAATCAATGCCAATTAATAAGTAACTTATTATAGACTTTTGTAATAAGACAACTACTTGACAATAAACATTTTAGCTTGCTAAGTTTACTTTATATCTAAGTATCTTTCGATTCGATTTAATTGATAAAGAGCTCTAAGACATGAATCCAAGAACCTTCGCCCTTATTTTATGGGGTATACTCTCGTTGTATGCTACCCCAAGTATATCCAATACTTCTAATCCTATAGTTAACTCCCAACAACCAAGTTTACTTGTTGATTTCGATCAATGTGTCGCTTTTAATGGTGGTTCACAGTTTGACTATTCAGAATTTACTGCTGTAGAAAGTAATTTTTCTCAGTGTAGTCAGATATCATTGGTTAGTCCATCTAATGTCTTCAGATCTAATATAGGAGGTAATGCCCATTCTTGTGCTCCAGGTATAGGTAACTCCAGAGCTATGTGTATAGATGCTTCTCCTAATTGTAACTATGAGGCAGGTAGTGTTAAGTCACTAAGATTTAATGTGCAAGTGATACCAAGTCCAGTTACTGGTATAGGTTCCCTTGATGGTATTAGTTTTTTCGATCAGGCGCCTGATATTTTTACATTTAACCTCGGAGAACAAGGAGTAAATAATTATCCTCAGTTCATAGGAGTGAGAGTCTTAGTTAATGGAACGGAGATATTCAGACAAGAAAATATATCGACACAAAGATTTTGGGATTTAAAGCAATTTGACTTTTCACTTAATGATAACTTTCAAGTTACTTCTCCTACAGTGTTTAATTTTGAAATACTACCATACTGCCCGGTCGGTAATGGTGCTCAGAGAATTATCTGGGATATAGATCAGTTAATGATCAATGGTAACTGTAACGATATATTTAGCGGAACGGTAAGCACTGATGATATTACAGATATCTGCTCTACTACTGGTGTGGGTGGAGTTGTGGAAGTTGATGTAGCTGGAGCTATTGGTCCATTACAATCAGTATTTGTTACTGACGACAATAATAATATAATACAATTTCCATCTAATAATACTATTGATTTCAGAGCATTGCCTAATGGCATTTACAACATTTATAATATCGCATATGAGCCAGGTCTCGTAGGATTAAATGTGGGAAATAACCTGACACAATTAATAGGGTGCTTTGATTTATCAACTCCTATTTTCGTTAATAATAGTAATCTCAGAGCTGGTAATTTAGTCTTTGATGATGGATTTATAGATAACTATATATGTGATAATACTATCGATGGAAATAATATAGTTACAAACTTAACTAACAGCCAAGGTACATTTACTACATATCTTTTATTAGATAGAGACAATAATATCATACAGACTTTTGGTGGTCCTCATTTTGATTTTTCATCTTTTCCAGAGGGCTTATACAATATCATAGCAGTATCTCACAATGGACAGTTTTTTAATTCTGTACCAGGTGCAAATATCTCAGACTTAAGTGGATGCTTCGTATTATCTAATCCAGTACGAGTTATAAAGCAATTCTTGCAAGTCGGGAGTATATCTTTGGATGGAGAGACTCAGCTAACCCTATGTGGAGCGACGACGATGTCTTTAAGTCCTGATATCGATGGGACTAATTCGACCAACGTAAGATGGGTAGTGACAAGTTCAGCAGGTTTTATTCTTAATATATTTAACGACCTCCCTATTAATATATCTAACTTCTCAGAACCAAGTGTAGAGATTAGATTGCTGACATTCGTAGGACGACTGACTAACTTCAGAATTGATTCTTTATTGAGTGATGTAGAAGGATGTTTTTTATTATCTAACCCGATCACAATAAACAATGTCCAAGTTGATGGTGGTTCTATTGCTTTAGATAATGGAGATACAAGTATTGAAGTGTGTATCGATGATGGTATTAATGAGAATCTCATGGTATCACTTACAGCCAATGTGGGTAGTCAAAGTACCTACCTTATTTTAGATGCCAATGATAATATTTTAAATATTAGCACTGATAATATATTCAATTTTGAAAATGTCCCACCCGGCGTGTGTACTATCGTTCATCTAAGTTCTGAAGGGACAATAACAGGTCTTACACCAGGTAACAACATCAGCCAGATAGATGGATGTTTTGATATATCTAATGGCATAAGTGTCACAAGACTTGCGAGATTTGATTGTGTAGGAGGCTGTAATGTTGATGGAGGTATTTTGACATTGAGTCCTGGACTCCTGTGTAGTGACGAGAATGGTACTCCTATGCTTAATGGCCAATTAGCAGACGCTATTGGTAATGAACAAGAATTCGTCATAGCTGATACAGACGGCAACATTATCATTATATTTAATGACTTTCCTATTGATCTTACGACACTTCCTGATGGTGATTACGTGGCTTATAATATAGCTTCATTTGATGATACGGAAATTGTAGTAGGCGATAATATAGATGATATAGATCATGATTGTTTTGATGTATCCGATCCTGCATCTTTTTCTAAAGTAGAAAATATATCTGGTAACGTAAGTCTTAGTGACGGTACTACATCTATTCAAATCTGCGTAGGCGATACGATTAATGATGTATTGACATTTATTAATGATGGCTCATCTGAGTTCTATCAATATGTCGTTACAGATAGTATGGATATTATCCTTAATGTAGTTGCTGATGATACTTTTGATTTTAATAATGCTCCTGCGGGGACTTGTAGAGTATGGGGTGTAGCGACATCTGTACCTATCCTTATCGAGGTAGACCAACCTATAGGTTCTGTGCTGCAAGGTCCAGCATGCATTGATTTGTCTGGTAACTTTATAGAAGTAGAGAGATTTGATAGTGGTGTTGTATGTGGAGAAGTTATTTGTGACGCAGATGGTGGTACGATAATATTAGACACTAACTTTTTCTGTGTAGGTGACGGCATGGAAGATTTAGTTAATGGTTCTATTATTGATACCGTAGGTAACTTTTTTGACCTCATAGTAACTGATGCTGATAGCACTATTATTTCATTACCAGAATCATTTCCTTTTGATGTGGAAGATGCCCCAGCTGGCGTATGTCTTATATGGAGCTTAGCGACGACTAATGACTTAGACTTACAGCTCGGCTTAACGATATCTGAGATCTCTGATACATGTTTTGATATATCTGAACCTGTTGCCATTACACGTACGACTAACTTTGGAGGTTTTGTTAGTTTAGAAGGAGGAATAACAGAAATCGATTTATGTGTAGGAGATACGATCAGTGACTTACTCACTTTTGTGACAAGTGGTGAGGGCATTAATTATCAATACGTCATTACTGATACAACTAATATCATAGTCAGCTTACCATCTGGCAATGAGGTTAATTTTAATAGCTTTCCTGCAGGTGTCTGCAGAGTTTATGGTTTAGCTCATAACTCGATATATACTCAGACGATCGGAGATAGTTTAGAATTACCAAGTTTTCCAAATTCATGCTTTGAGTTTTCTGAGAATTTCATACAAATTAATAGAGTAGACGAAGGTGGAGTATGCGGCGTAGAGTGTATAGCTAACGGAGGAGTCATCACTATATCTGCACCTCAGTTTTGTGTGGGAGATGGAGAGGCTGATCTACTTGATGCTAATATAGTAGGGGAGTTAGGTGATTTTATGCAGTGGATTATTACAGATGAGGACAGTACCATTATTGCTCTACCTGCAGATCTTCCTGTTGATCTCGATGCTGTGCCTGCAGGGAGTTGTATTTTATGGAATCTTGCATCTACGGATATGCCTAATTTGGATTTGGGTCAATCGATAGCTGATATCGATTTAGAATGCTTTTCGTTGTCAGATGCTAATCCATTTGTTAGAATTGAAAATTTTGGTGGTACCGTTTCTCTTGCAGATGATGCAGTCATAATGGATGTGTGTGTAACAGATACTATAAGTGATTTGCTAACATTTTTTAATGAAGGCTCAGGTATGACTTACAGGTATGTAATAACTGATGAGAATGATACAATCGTAGCATTGCCATTAGATAATACTTTTGACTTTAGTAATGCACCTCCAGGTATATGTAGAGTATATGGTATAGCTCTTCAGAATGATATAGAATTGTTTATTGGGACAGAATTGATAGAAGTAAATGATATAAATAACTGTATAGATATCTCAAGTAACTTTATACAGATTAATAGATTTGACTCAGGCGAGATATGCGGAGAAGAAATCTGTGTTGTCGACGGAGGAGAATTAACTTTAGATAATACATTTTTCTGTGTAGGTGACGATGAAGCAGATCTTTTAACTGGAACTATCTCCGGAGCCACTGGTAACACCATGCAATTAATTGTAACAGATGCAGATAGTATTATTATAGGCTTGCCTATGGGTTTTCCTATTGATGTAGAAAATTCAGGTCCTGGAAATTGCATCGTGTGGAACTTAGCCTCACGAAGTCCTATAGAACTTTTAGTCGGATCATCGATCTCAAGTATACAAGATTCTTGCTTTAGTCTGTCTAATGGAGAAATAATATCAAGAGTAGAAAATATAGGTGGCACTGTCAGTCTCGAGAATGGAGATCAATCTGCCTTAATATGTGTAGGAGATTCTATTGCTAATAATTTGACTTTTATAAATACAGGATCTTCATCTATGTATAGTTATATCGTCACAGATTCTGACAATGTGATATTAGGCTTGCCTGGTGGTGATATGGTTGACTTTGAAGATGCGGGAATAGGTGTATGCAGGTTATGGGGTATTGCACATACTGATGATCTAACATTTATGGTAGGAGATACGCTTGTAGAACCAGAGAATATAAATGCATGCTTCGATCTATCTTCTAATTTTGTAGAGGTGATACGTTCAGATGATATGGATGCTTGTGATGCATGCGTATCTCAGAGAAATACTTGTACAGGTGGTGATGAAGTAGGATATATTTTTGATGACGCAGATCTGATAGAAGATACGAATGTTTGTATACCATTGAAGGTGACAAATTTTAATGATATAATAACTTTTCAGGGTGGATTCATGTGGAACCCGTCAGTATTATTATTCACTGGAACACAGAATTATGCATTAGCAGGGATGAACCCTGTAGGCTCTTTTAATATTGATACTTTAGGTGGTATAGGATCATTTGTTTGGTTTGATAATTCAGGAGGCGCTGGGGCTACGACCTTAGCTGATAGTAGTACTGTTTTTGAAATTTGCTTCGATGTTATCGGAGAACCTGATGATAAGACACTTCTTAAAGTTATAGATACAGACGATACTATTATCCAGGTGTCGAGTGAAGCTGGTGTCTTAGATTTTTGTGTAGATGATGGATGCGTTACTGTTATAGAAGATACTATAGCTACGGGAATGTTTACGCTAATCGCAAGTGAGATAGAGACGCCAGATACTACAGTATGTGTAGATGTCAGGGCTACCAATTTCAATGATATCTCGGGTATGCAATTTACAATGCAGTGGGATAGTACTTTTATGTGTTTTGATAGTATCGCGAATAATAATACTGCAATTGGAATATTTTCAGGAGCTTTCTTTCAAGATGGTCAGGCGGATAGATTAAGATTTACTTGGAATAACTTAGAATCTACTCTACCAGATAGTACCATACTTTTCTCTGTATGTCTTACAATAAAGGAAGGTAATTGTGATGGTAGTTCAGTCTTTAATTTTATAGACGATAGAGTTCCTATTGAGATCTCTATGGGTACCACTTCTATTCCTTTTGATCTAAATAATGGTTCAGTTTCGTATGTAGATTGTACATCCATAGTGGGTTCTGAAGATATAGCATTTGTTGTAGCTCCTAATCCGAGTAATGAGAATATATCTGTCATAATAGAAGAGATGCCTGCAGAAAATCACTCAATAATTGTGCATAATGCATATGGTCAGATGATATATAATAGACTGAAATCAGATATTACAGAGCGAGAAAAAATTAATGTTTCTGAGTGGCCAGAAGGAATTTATTATATGACAATTGCCTCAAGAGATAAAAAAAGTACAGAAAAATTTATTGTTATTCATTGATAAACCAGCGAATGAAGTTAAATTTGCGTTTTACTAATAACCGAAGTCTTTCCCACATAGGGTTGTATTCCACACAAATACATCCCTCCTTTTATTTCTAAAAGCGAATTTTAGTCAACGTCAGTCGCCTGAGAAACGATGGTATATCTATATGTAACTTCATATAGATCAATTAATTATTTAAACATTTATTATATGTTGCTCACTACCCGAACACTGATTTTATTGTTGTTATTAGAACTACTTACAGTTCCTCTATATTCTAATAATGGCCCTGAGGTTTTAAGCCAGAATACACCCAGATTATACTTTAGTTTTGATGACTGCGTGTCTTTTGCTGGTGCTTCAAGCCAAGATTATTCAGAATTCACAGCAGAATCTTTTAATTTTTCTGAATGTAGCGGAATAGAAACCTCTTTTCCTGACCATGTTTTTAGAGGACAAAACTTTCCTCATTCTTGTACACCAGGAATTAATAATTCTGCAGGAATGTGTATTGAGGGGAGTAACAACTGTGTCTATGATCCAGGTAACAATGCCTCATTGAAATTTAATGTAAGGGTGATCCCAGGTGCTAATGGCATAGGGTCATTAGAAAAGCTAACATTCTTTGAAAAGGGCCCTGAGCAATTTGAGAATATTGGTGGAGTATCGGGACTTAATAACTATCCTACTCAACTTGGTATTAGAGTCTTAGTAGATAATGTGGAGATATTCCAATCTATTATGGAGACCTCAAGAGATTGGACTTTAAGAGAAGTTGATTTTAGTTCTAATGGTGCATTTACAGTGACTGGTACTACAGAATTCAAAATAGAATTATTGCCATTTTGTCCAGTGGGCAATGCTGGACTTAAGCAAGTATGGGATATAGATGAGTTAAATGTTATAGGAGGTTGTAATAATATAAATGCTGGTATTATATCTTCTCAAGATGATCTTACTATCTGTAATTCTGATTCGGGATCAGATGTTATAGAGTTTGATGTCACTAATGCATTTGGTAGTAATGCGAGTTGGATAGTTAGTACACTATCTGGAGATATACTATTGATACAAGAAAGCGAGCTTATAGATTTCAGTAGCTTTCCAGCAGGAACTTATAATGTAAATAATCTCATATTCGAATCTGATGTTACAGGTTTAATGGTAGGTAATAATATTGCTGACTTGACAGGTTGCTTTGATTTCTCTAATACAGTAAGTGTAACGAATAGTGTTCTCGTTGGAGGTACTTTGACAGATGATGATGGATTTATTGATGCATATATTTGTAGTGAAGATTCCACAGAAAATATAATTACAACTAATCTAACTGGTGCAGAGGGGACTTTTATAAATTATTTACTAGCAGATAATGATGATATCATCATAGAATCACTACAAGGACCTGTAATTGATTTTAATAACTTGGGAGAAGGAACCTATCGCGTGTATGCGGCGATTCACGATGGCCAATTGTTAAATGCTGTTGCAGGAGTATCTATCGATGATATCGCTGGTTGCTTTGAGTTATCATCTCCCCTTAGAGTAATCAAAGAACTTATTGAAGTCGGTACGATTTCATTTAATGGTCAGACTAATATACAATTATGTGGAGCAGAAGGTATGTCACTTACTCCATTAGTGAATGGCCCATCCGCTACTAATGGACAATACATAGTATCCGTCCCTAACGGTAGAATTCTAAATGTATTCAATAGTCTTCCTATAGATATAACTGACTTTAATAATCCGATAATAGAAATCAGACTTATAAGCTTTATTGGCAGAATAGACGATCTTATGATCAATGGTAATGTTAATAATCTTGGAGGGTGTTTCTTATTATCTAACCCTATTATTATTTCTAATGAAGATATAGATGGAGGTAATATAAGCTCAGGAGGAGAAACAGAGATTTCTATTTGTCTCAATGATGGTACTAATAATAACTTCACAGTAGACCTAATAGATAACGTTGGAGACTCATCGATATTTTTAGTTACTGACTTGTCAAATAATATTTTAGAAACTTCATTAAATAATACTTTTTCTGGTACAGGTTCTGGATCAGGAACATTTCTTGTCTATAACTTAAGTCTTATAAATGGTCTTACTGGTGTAGAAGTAGGTAATTCTCCAGATGACTTTATGGGATGTTTTGACTTGTCTAATGCAATTACAGTGACCCAAAGTCAAGTTTCTGCAGGCATAATAACTGATGTAAATGGTGATACATCATTGACGATCTGTTCTGGTGATGATTCATCTGATGTTGTAAATGTGATTGTAGGTAATGCGAGTAGCCCTCTATCATATTTTGTGGTGACAGAAGTGGATGGTACAATATTAGAGTCGGGTACTGATAATAATTTTGATTTTGAAGGTGTTCCTTCAGGAGAGTGTTTGATCTATCATATCGCATCATTAGAGGAATTAGATATAGATAATATTCAGAACATAGATGATATAGAAGGGTGTACAGACATATCTAATTCTATATCAGTCATAAGGAATGAGGTTGCAGGTGGATCATTAGTAGCAACTGATGGGACGAGTTGTGTCACATTGGTGACTGGAGATGCGACTATTGATAGCGTAAGTGTTACTCTGACAGATGCTATCGGTGATAATATGCAATGGCTTATAACAAATGTTGATGGAGAAATAATTCAATTGCCCTCAGATCAACCTTTTGCCTTGGAGGGTATTGCAGATTCATTATTTATACAAAATATAAGCTCTGCCGGATTATTGTCGGGACTGATAGTGGGACAAAACATATCTGATATTTCAGGATGCTTTAGTCTTTCTGATTCGGTAAAAGTTGTTCAACAAACTTTGAATGGTGGAGTCTTAATGACAACTGATGGATTAACGCTAGTCTCTGCATGCTTAGGAGATGGTGTAGATGATATTATAGATGTTAGCTTGGCAGACAATCAAGGTCCATTATTTTCTTATATCATTACAGATGATGCTGGAGAGATATTAGCTCTTCCTATGGCGCCTCCATTTGACCTGACTAATGCAGGAAATGGTACTTGTTTCATTTATAATATTTCTTATGTAGCTGGAATTATGGGCTTAGAAGTAGGTGATAATCTAAGCGATATATCTGGGACATTCGCATTAAGTAATAGTGTGACGGTCAATAGATCAGAAGTTGCAGGCGGTTCTATTTCTGCTAATGTCAATGACATGGGAGTAGGTACGGAATTTTCAATTTGTTCTGGCGATGGAGAGCCTGACTCTCTTAATCTTTCACTCATTGATAATATAGGATTACAGTCTCAATGGATAATAACTGATACATCTGATGTTGTAATTATGTTTTCTGATGATGCTCCTCAGGATTTTGAAGGAGTACCTACAGGAGAGTGTTACATATATCATCTGTCATCACTGCCTGGTCTTACAGGCTTGGCAGTAGGAGATAATCTGTCAGCACTTGAGGGATGTTTTGCATTATCTAATTTTGTTTCTATCACTAGAAATGAAGTCAGTGGTGGTACTTTGGCATTGGCTGATGGTACTACTATAGACACGATCATCGTCGGAGATTCTGTTTCTGATATCGTAGATGTAACTCTTGCAGATAATGTAGGAGACACTTCTTTATTTGTTTTCACTGATACCTTAGGTAATATCACTTTATTACCTGATGGTGATATTGATCTTGATACATTTGATCAAGGAATATGTTTATTGTATAATCTTTCATCTGTTGAGGATGTTACAGGTCTTACTGTTGGAGAGAATATCTCTATGATTGCAGGATGCTATGATTTTTCAAATCCAATAACTTATGTTAAGTCAATAATTTCTGGTGGAACAATCGCTACACTTCAGGGTGAGGTAAATTCATCATTCTGTTTATCTGACTTAATGTCTGATACATTATTCACAACATTAATAGATAATGCAGCGAGTAATTTTTCTTGGATAGTAACAGATGAGGATAGTGTAATATTAGGCTTACCTATTGGTCCTAATATTGACTTTGCTGGTACAGGTGCTGGTGTATGTTCAGTGTACCACATTGGATTTGAAGATAACCTGATGGGCCTAGCTGTAGGTAGTAATCTTAATGATCTTACGGGGTCATTTGCTCTTTCTAATTCGATAACAGTAACAAGAGATGAAGTTATCAGTGGTACGTTATTAACTACAGATAATGAATCAGAAGTTACGGTAATGGTTGACGACGGTATCGCAGACTCTATTGATGTGGTAGCGCCTATAGTAATGGGTGCTGATACTTCCTTATGGTTGATTACAGATACTACTGGAGTCATAGTCGATCTACCAATGAGCCCACCATTTGATTTTGAAAATGCAGGTTCGGGAGTATGTCAGATATGGTACTTAAGTTACATTGAGCCATTTGCTGGTTTAGCTGTTGGCACTAATGTTTCAGATCTGTCAGGTTGTTTTGCATTGTCTACGCCAGTGACTGTAACAAGACAAGGGCTGATGGGAGGTACACTTATGACGTCCGATGGACTTACCTCTTTGAGTATATGTGCAGGAGATGGTATTGCAGATCCATTTGATGTTGTACTTACAGATACCATTGGTCCATTATTCTCATGGGTGATAACAGATGATAATGGAGAGATACTTGGTCTACCGGCAAGTCCACCTTTTGATTTGGAGGATGCTGGAGTTGGCACGTGTCAGGTATATAATCTGAGCTATGCATCTAATCTAACAGGATTAGCTGTAGGAGAAAACATAAATGACTTTACGGGTAACTTCGATCTATCTAATCCAATAACAGTTTTCCGTAGCTTAAGTGTAGGCGGGATGATAACGACCACTGATGGGGATACTATTACGAGTATTACTGTAGGAGATAATTTTCCAGAATTAGTTGGTGTAAGTGTCACAGGTGCTTCGGGTATAAATATGACATGGATCATTACTGATACACTCGGTAATATCGTGGAGTTACCGATGGGACCTCCATTTAATTTTGAGGATGCTGGCCAAGGTGTCTGCGAGATATGGAGTCTTAGTCATGGAGATGGAACTACTGGTATAGAGATAGATAATAATCTAACCGATATAGAAGGTTGTACTGAATTGTCTAACTCAATAAGAGTCATAAGAGATTCATTAATTATCGAATCTGGTACAATTGTATTTTCTGATAATTCAACTGAAGTTAGTATCTGTACTGGTGATGGAGTAATGGATCCATTAGACATCGTCTTGTCAGGTAATGATGGACCTAACTTTAGATATATCATTACTGATACCGCAGGTGAGATATTAGGATTGCCACCGGGAGGAGGTATGAATACGACTATTAATCTTGAACAATCAGGAGGAGGCGTTGCCAGAATATATCATTTAGCTCATGCTAACGGACTTACTGGTCTTAATATTGGTAATAATCTTACTGATCTTATGGGCACTTTTGAGCTTTCAGATTTTCTAATAGTCAATAGGTCTGCAGTAGATGGTGGAGAGGCAACTCTACCCGATGGTACAGAACTTATTACAATAATGGTAGGAGATGGTGTACCAGATAGTATCGATGTTAATGTAGTCAATACCGAAGGTGATACAATGTATTGGTTAATTACTGATAATATGGGATTGATATTAGCGCAGCCTGATACATTGCCGTTTGATTTTGAAAATTCAGGGACAGGCCTTTGTAATATTTATAACCTCAGTACTAACGGTGTTGTGACAGGGATAGAAGTGGATGAGAACATCAGTGATCTTTCGGGATGCTTTGAGTTATCTAATCCAGTAGCGGTTGTTCGTTTAGGTCTTAATGGTGGTACATTAAGTTTCTTAGACGGCGGTACGACGGCAGGAGTTTGTTATAACGGTATGGATGTAGACTCTATAGATGTAATTTTAGAAGATAACAATGGATCATCACAATCATATATTATAACAGATGACCAAGGAATAATTTTAGGACTCCCGTCTATGCCACCGTTTGATTTTAGTAATGCAGGATTGGGTGATTGTAATATTTATAATATTGCGTTTGATCAAGGGTTAGTCGGTCTTGAGGTAGATAGTAGTCTTAATGACCTCGTAGGTATGTTTTCATTATCTAACCCAATTACTGTCACAAGATCAGAAGCAGAAGCGGGTATGATAATGACTTTGGATTCATTAGTGATGGATTCTTTAGTTGTTAATGACATGATGCCTGATACTATTCAGATTGTGGTTACCGACACTATTTTTGGTGACATACAACAATATATCGTCACTGATCCAGCTGGAACCATAGAAGAAATTGTTGCGCTTCAAGATACTACTGATTTTATATTCGAATCTCAAGGAGGAGGCATATGTAACATTTGGTTGCTAAGTAATGATGCATCACTCTCAGGTCTTACAGTAGGTAATAATGTCAGTGATTTAGATGGTTGTTTTGATCTATCTAATCCGGTAAGTATTTTTAAAGACGGTATCAATGGCGGATTTCTTACTACAACAGATAGTCTTACTACAATAGATGTATGCTCTGGAGATGGAGTAGATGACTTTGTTGATTTTATCTTGATAGATACATCTGGAACTAATCATGATCTTATCTTAACCTCAAATGGAATAATATTAGCGCCAAGCGTATTACCTCCTTTTAACTTTGAAGTAATTGCAGGAGGACTAACAGAATTCCAATTTTATAATATAGCCTATGAGGATGACCTTACAGGTTTGAATACTGGATTACAATTAAGTAATCTCTCTGGAACATTTGATTTATCAAATCCTGTTACAGTTAATAGAGATCTTAATGCAGCGGGGACCATCTTTGGTAACAATAGTACGAGCCTTACTATCATCGTAGGGGAAGGTATCAATGATACCGTATTTATGAATGTTCCTATTGTAAATGGTGACACGTCAACATGGGTTATTCTTAATACTTCCAATGATATTATTGATCTGCCAGGAGAGCCTCCATTCTTATTCGAAGACTCTGCTGCTGATACTTGTATTATTCAATTAGTTGCCTATTCTGAAGGATTACAAGGATTGAATATAGGTAGTAGCATTGATAGTTTAGAAGGGTGTTTTGCTTTATCTAATCCTGTAGAAGTGGCTAAAAAAGAGTTGAATGGCGGTACATTAACGACAGTCGGAGGAGATACTATGGCGCAATTTTGTGTCGGAGACGGTGTAGCAGACATATTAGAAGTAGTACTTGTAGATACCCTGGGACAAGGACAGAATTATATTGTTGTTGACAGTATGGGGACTATTCTTCAAGTTTTAGATAATGGTGATTTCAACTTCGAAGGAACAGGAGCTGGAATGTGCTCTGTATACAGTATCGTTTTTACTGGTCCGATATCCGGATTGACAGCAGGTGATGCATTGTCAGATATACAAGGCTGCTTCTTATTATCTAATTCTATTGAAGTAGATAGAATTTCTGTTATAGGTGGTAATGTAAGTCTTGCTAGTGGAGGTACTACAGCATTACTTTGCACTAATGACAATATGGATGAGACACTCACTTTTGAGACAACAAGTACTGCTTCTCCGTATGTGTATATAGTTACGGATACATTTGATATCATAGACACTGTACTAACGACTAATAGCTTCACGTTCAGTGATACTTTATCTGGTGCTTGTAGAGTATGGGGAGTTTCTTATACAGGCAATTTTATAGCCGTACCTGGTGATACATTATTTATAGACATGCTTTCTTCAGAGTGTGCTGATATTTCTGGTAATGCGATTACTGTAACTAAAGAAGTTTGTCCTGGTATGCCTGTTATCAATGAGATTACCTCTGCAGGAATGGTAGAGTTAACTAATATAGGTGTAGATACAGTAGATCTTGTAGGTTATCAGTTATGTAATAATGGTGTCTATCAGGTTCTTGCAGATGCAGATGTCAATTGTGGGGAGCTTCTATTAGCTCCGGGAGAATTCGTTACTGTTAATCTTACTAACATAAGCATTGATACATTAGATGGAGAGATGGCTTTATATATAGATGGTAACTTTGGTAGTAATCAATCTATTGTCGACTATGTCCAATGGGGTAGCACTATGCATCTAAGAACTAATATTGCGATAGGTGCAGGAATATGGACAGCCGGAGATGCAGTAGCGGCATTTTCAGCTCCTAACAGCCTCTTGTATGATGGCGATGGAGATGCATCGACCGATTGGTCAGAAGGACTTACAGGTCTATGTACTGCTAACTTTAATGGACCTCAAGATCCTCAAGAATTTGCATATAGATTATATCCAGTTCCATCATCAGAAATGATAACTGTAGAATTAATGGAGCCTTCTACTGATCCTGTGAGCATACAGATCTATGATAGTAATAGTAGAATGATATCTAACTTAGAACAATCTAATAAAGTAAAAACAGATATCTCCTTAGATCAATTTACTGAAGGTATTTACTATATGAGGGTAACTGTCGGTAGAAAAACTTTAACTAAGAAATTCTTAGTGATTAAATAAAAATTTCAGAACCTAAAAATTAGGCTCGTTGATTAAATTCAACGGGCCATTTTTTTTGAGATAGCTTACCAATTTCTTTAGAATCAGAAAGTCATCTATTTTTTTTTATATTTATAATGATGAAAAAACATACTGATGATATTGTTAACGAACCAGCCTTAGAGTATGATGGTCAATATACCTATGGTGATTACCTCAAGTTTGAGTATGATCATATGGTAGAGTTGATACGTGGTAAGATATATAGAATGACACCGGCGCCGGCTTCTTATCATCAGGATATCAGTGGAGAGATATTTACTTTTTTTAAGATTTATCTGAAAGGTAAAACATGTAAAATATATAATGCTCCATTTGATGTTGTTCTACCAGTAGAAAATCAGAAGAAGAATACAGCAACGACAGTAGTACAACCTGATATATGCATAATATGTGATCTGACCAAGATAGACGCAGCAGGATGCACGGGAGCTCCAGACCTCATTGTGGAGATATTATCTCCTTCTACATCTAATAAAGACCTCAACGATAAGTACAGTATATACGAAGAGTCTGGTGTGTCTGAATATTGGATAGTGATGCCTAATGAAAAATTAGTCGAAGTATTTTATCTCGAGAATGGTAGATATAGCCGTATCAAAGTCTATACTCAAGACGAAAAAATAAGTCCTATTCTCTTTCCAGACTTAGAGATTGATCTAGTTGAAGTATTCAAGGAAAATTAGATATTCTTATCCCTGTTTAGGTTCTTTATATCGATTGATAATTTTTTTATTTCCGAAGCAACCTTTTCCCTACTAATAGCATATTAAGAGTAAGTTGGTTTTAGATAAAGCTCGATCTCGTTAGGAGGTTGAGCTTTTTCATGTTATGACTTTTGTATACAAAAAGAATAATGCGAACCCTGTTAGAAAAACGATACCTGCATAACTTAATACTCTCATCCAAAGTGGTGGCACAGCATCTTTTCCAACATATTTTTCTTGGACTAGAATTAAATTGACAACGGCGATAAAAGGTGCTATTAAAAATGAAATAGTCGTGGCAAGGTCTATGAGTACTTTAAATTGCTTAAGGAATAATGCGATAATAAGAAATGAGCCAGTCCCTAATACGATAAGAGAAATATTATAAGATCTGGAATTAGTCAATGCCTCACGAGCTCCTTGTTCTGAAAGAAACAATACTTCAGTAGTCCTCTCAAGTGCTCTTGCGTATCCATCAAAAACGGTAATGCTTGTGCTAAACATAATGGAAAAAGCAGATGCTGATATAATAAGATAACTCCAGTCACCGATAGTATTAGTGTATAGGGTGACAACATGTCCAGCAAATGCACCACTGCTTTCTGGCATCTTTGTTCCAGTCCCATATAAGAAGTATGCCCCCATAGTAAGGAAACAAATAGACAGACCAGCCGCTATAAAGTATCCAGTATTAAATTCAAAAAGTGTCTCTCTTAGACTGGGTGTGTAGCCGCTTGTTTTTATTTTTTCTATCGTCCATAAGCTATTCCAAGTACAGAGGTCAAGGGCCGTAGGCATCCATCCCATTAATGCTATTATGAATAGTATACCCGCATTATCAAATATATCAGGAGGTATAAAGTTATCTATTCTCTCAGCTGGTCCATGTATCAGTGTCAACACAAATGCGAGAATCGTAGAGCTTAACAGGACGACTCCTATGATCTTAATGAGATTATCTAATAGATTGAACTTACCGACAAGCAATATCCCACAGCATATCAGATAAAGTAGAAGAGTAGGAAATAATTTAAATGATGGCCACAGAGCAGATAGATTTAGAAGGTTATCTAAGAATCCGACTGTCACAAATCCTACAGCTGACATCACAAAAAACATGGAACATAAAGTGACAATAAAGTAAGTCCATATGACTGGTCTGCCAAGTCTTTTGTAGCCATCTATAAGACTTTCTTTAGTAGCGTTCGCATAACGAGATCCATACTCAAAGAATGGATATTTAAATAAGTTAGCAGCTATAATAAATCCTATTAATGCAAATCCATAATTAGCACCTGCTCTTGTACTCTGTACAAGATGAGAGACTCCTATTGCCGTACTGGCGAATAAAAGTCCCGGTCCCAATATGTTACTGATCTTCTTGTACAACATATAAAAATTCCGATTCCAAGATAATAAAATATCGTAGAATCGGAACAGATAAAACATTGCACTATTTACCCTTCTCTCGGCATAAGGGAGCCTCTATCGACTCATATCGTAAAAGACACCCACAGAGTATGATGGAGCTGCAGCTATGATACTACCGCTTACAGCAGTTGCAAATCCAGCTGAGATACCAGCTCTTCTTGTCACATATACATTCGCTTCTAATCCTAATGAAACAAACTCTGCATTATTAGCAAAAATGCTCGTACTGTTGATCGTCTGTGTTCTATCACTATTCTTAAAAGACCTAAGGATATCTAACTTTCCAGTTAACCAAAATTTACTATTTGCAAGACCTACTCCTAACTCGCCACCTATTCTAAATTCTTCTGAGAAATCTTGCCCTCTATTATTGACACCCGTATATAAGCTTACATAGCTTTGAGCTGATCCTATCGCAAAACTTTTACCAGCATCTATTTTGAGATATTGGTTGAACTCACCATCACCTGTTTGTAAGCTACCGAATTGACCTCCAGAACTAACACCTGTCGGAAGGCCCAATGTAAGTGAGACTGCAACTGGTATATTTGCTCCTGGTCTTGTAAGACCGTACTTTAACCCTATGTCTATGTCTCCTATAGAATTTATAGCTTCGCCGTTGATGATTATTTCTTCAGTTGTTCCTGATCTTTGATTATTCATAAAAGATCTACTGAAGATAGGCGCATTAAGGACAGCAGTAAATCTATCAGTCACGCCATATTCAGCATATATTGTTGTATTAAAAATACCAGTAGTTAAGTTAGGATCTCTCATACCGTTATCAGTGTAGTGCTTGTCAAATACTGTCCACCACTCTGATAGTTTTATATAAGCTTGTCCCTTAGGTTGTGGCCATGGTCCACCAGCATGTACAAGATGACACATCGCAACGAGAACAAGAGTTATAGTTAGATTTTTCATTTTTAATTTTGTTTGTGTTATACATTATTGGATTTCGCCGTCGCCTACCTTTACATTGAATGGCTTACAGAAATAGAGTAAGTGAGAGTAATCATCTATCCCTACATCCTCTACGACAAATGAATGTGCTCCGCTGAATGTGAGAATTCTTTCTACCTCTCGGGCATTAGCGATGGAGTTAGGATTATTACTCAAGTAAAGGTATAAGCCAGGCAGTCCTGTTGATGCTTCGTAATCATCTTCTATATCTATTCTGATTCCATTACCTTCTTCAGTTATTGTGAACGTTCCTGTGAGAGTATAGAATGTGGTTGTCTCTATTAAACCTTGTCTTGTTTCAGGTTGTTCCTCTTCTTCCTCTTCTTGTTCCTCCTCCTCGTCTTCTTCATCCTCGTCTTCTCCATTAGTGGTATTTTCTACCCTTACAGATGTCTCAGCGGTAATGAGTGTATTTTCATCATCTATAAATTCAGCAGAGATGATAGCTACTCCTACAGATAGAGCTGTAGCTAATCCATCATTATCTACACTTACAATAGAAGGATCAGAACTTGACCAATCAATTGCAACCGATTCGTTAGCTCCGACATTATTTAGATATATATACTCAAACTGGTGAGTAGAATTAATTTCTAAAGATTCTATATCAGAAGTGATTCTTATTTCAGGGTCTACACGATCGTTAATAAAATCATCTCCAATACAAGAAGATAGAAAGATAACGATTGCTAAATAGAGTAAATTTTTCATAAGTATTTTTTCAAAAAAATTAAATTAAATAAGATCGGCAACCCTTTAGATCGCCAATCTCTAAACCATTATAGAATTATTTTTTACGCGGCTTTTTTGAGCGGTTGCGCTAATGGAA
Organism: uncultured Saprospiraceae bacterium; assembly: GCA_964495785.1. Lineage (GTDB taxonomy): Bacteria > Bacteroidota > Bacteroidia > Chitinophagales > Saprospiraceae > RFSX01. The sequence continues at coordinate 24,595 of CAZBXL010000032.1, forward strand.
AATCAATAGGAAAACCTCCAATATTATGGATGAAATTACTCATGATTTTATCTCCGATATTCATTACAATATCTATGAGGTTAGCTTCAGTATATCCTGCTTCAAAAAATGCATCTTTTGATGTTGGGTTGACCTTCCCTCTATTCTTAACTGTGGCTAATGTAAATTCTGCAAGAGCATTCAACTTATTGTCAAATGGTGCCTGTCCAGATCTGATTTGTAATATTTGCTCAGGGGTAAATCCATTCATACCTGCTATTAGGGTATGTGCTGAGACACAATATTGACATTGATTATATTCACTTACTACGAGATTAATGACTTCTCTTTCTTTTTTAGATATTGAAGTTTTTCGGTTTTGTAGATTAAGATAGTCTTCTAATGCTGTCTCTCCTTTGGCATAATAAGCGTATAGATTAGGTACAAAGCCTAAGCCCGCTTCGAGGTTATCAAAAATCGCTTGGTTCGAAGTAGAAACTTCAGCTTTAGTAGGAACATTAAACTTTGACATATCTGTATTTTTTATTTTGTTATTAATTATAATACAAATATGCGATGGTAATTATCTCATTTGTTATGCCATAATACCTTTGCTATTATCAAAAATTCCCTATTCTTAATTTTAGCTTATTTTAAGTTGGAAGCAAGCAAGGATAGACTATTAACTTACTATAATCTCGCAGTTCTAAAACTGGTAGGAGAAGTGCCTACATGCTTTTTAAAGAATCGACTAAATGATTGTATGTCTTTAAATCCTAAGTCATCTCCTATCTCTGATACAGGGAGATCTGTATATCCTAATACTCTTTTAGCCTCTAATATTATTCTGTCTTGTATATATTGTAGAGGAGATTTATCACTTAATTTTCCAAAAAGATTAGATAGCGTCTTTGGTGATTTGTTGAGTAGAGCAGCATATTCTGTGACAGTATGCTTAGTCTTGAAGTTCTGTTCTACCAGAAAATTAAAATCACGTATAATATCTGATTGTGAATTATCTACGGCACTATAGTTTTCATGCTTTTTATATATACGCGTACATAATATCAACAGACGCTTGAGCATCATCTGTAGCATCTCAAGTTGTAAGTTATCACTTGATTTTTGTTCTATACCGATCATTTTCCATACCGTCTCTAATATGTCCTTTTCTTCTTCGTCAGGTCTCAGGACTGGCAGATTAGATGACCCATAAAATAATATTCCTTTGCATCCTACTTCGCTATCATGATCAAGAATACAATAAAAAGGTCTATTGAATCTAAGGAATCGAGCTTTACCTAATTTCTTGATTTCTATGTTATGAAAACTTGTAAAGCAAATAATTTGGTCTTTATCAAAAGTGTGTTCTTGAGCATCAACTATAAACTTATTGTCATCCTCTACAAACCAAAGTATAGATAATAGACCTTCTTTTTTATCAGTAATTAGATTATGATTAAAAGTATTTATATCTGTAATATGAAAGTACTCATCGGTCTGACCTTTATATTCAAAATTACTTGACATACAATTGCATTATTTTTATTACTGTGTCGTACAGAAGCTTTGACTTATTTATACTTTGCCAAATAAGTAATAAAGCCACTAAAAAACCCTTACAAGTTATAAATATTTTAAATCAAAGAATGATAAAATAGTAGCCTATATTTGCCTGAATAACGATATTATATGGCTAATGTAACTAAGACTACTTTTAAGTTCTTAAAGGACATCAAGAAGAACAACAATCGAGAATGGTTTAAAGAGAATAAAGAGCGATATGATGTTACTCAAGCGGAGGTGAAAAGCTTTATGGAATCCATATATAATGGTCTCAGCAAATTTGATGAGATAGAAAAGAAAAAGCTCTTCAGGATATACAGAGATGTCAGATTCTCGAAGGATAAGACGCCTTACTCTTCGAGTTTTAGAATGTCATATGGTAGAGCTGGTGATTATCGCAGAGGTGGATATTATCTTAAGTTAGAGCCCGGCGGATCATTTGTCGGAGGGGGTTTCTACAATCCAGAATCATCAGATCTAAAACTTATCAGAGAACAGATCGCCGCTGATGATAAGCCACTAAGAAAGATATTAAAGTCCAAAAAATTCAAAGATACTTTTGGAGAGCTTTTAGGAGAACAACTCAAGTCTGCACCTAAAGGATTTGACAAAGAACATCCCGCTATAGATTTATTGAGATATAAATCCATGTATGTATTTAAAGCATTTTCTGACAAAGAGGTCTTGTCACCTGATTTCTCTAAGGAGGTGATTAAAGTCTACAAAAACATTCAACCTTTCTTTGCTTATATGACAGATATCCTCACCCATGATCTTGACGGTGTGCCATTGTATGGGTAGGATAGCTATTAGTATATTCCAGGAATAAGCTTATCGCTATCGTTCTTATATTTGATAAATTGTGGATTATCGCCATACTTTTCAGCCCACTTTTCTTCGAGGGGAGGGATGCCTGAGAACCGCAGTAATAGGAAAATAATCCATAGAGGAGAAAGGACAGCTATCCATTGCCAACCTGAGATATAAGAAGTTGTAGTTACAAAGACACCGACCCAAAAAAGTATCTCTCCAGTATAATTAGGATGTCTTATTGTCTTCCACAATCCGCTTTGAATAAATGTATCAGGATTCGATTTTTTAAACTGAAATTTTTGGTAGTCAGCTACTGATTCTATTATCAGTCCGATCAAAGCAATACTGATACCTATCCAAAAAACTGGATGAGCAACGCCATTATTTATATCATAGAATATCAGAAAAGATAAGCTGATGATGAATATACTTACCGCTTGTACCACCCAGAAGAATAAGAAAGAAATCAGTTTTTTTCTAAACTTATCAAAGCGAGCATCTCTACCCATATGCATGATTCTGACGAATAGGTAACCACCTAATCTAAAGGCCCATATGGATATAAGTAGGAACATAATGAGATCAATGGTGCTCCGATCAGAAAGATAAAAGCCCACAGCATTAATTATAAGAAAACAGAGGCTATAGCTAAAATCTGTCACCTTATCCGTCTGTAGAAAATAGGCAATACAGAATAACAGCAGATTAAAACCTACACTGACAGCTAATGCTATAAGTAGAGTTGATCCCATTTTTATCTATTAAAGTATATCAATCAAATACAAGACTTAATGTCCCATGTGATTTTGGTGTAATGCTCGATGGATGTTTAAGAATTGATGGTATAATTTTAGGCGTATAATAAACATCTACCGATTTAAATTTCAATACTTAAGTCCTAACACGAAATGAGAAAATATGTTTGGAAAGGCAGATTATGCACGATTAACGTGATCCATTTACATCTCCTATTTTTACACCAATAATTTCTATATAGTTCAGAGGAAAATCCTCCTTCCTAAATTTCAATTCTTGCAGTTCGTTGATGCTGTTATCATTCTCGTCACTTACAAGATTAAAAAATTGCCATGAGCCTGATTGTGGAAACTCTTCTATTATACCTAAGATCAATCTCCTCATGATAAATAAATCTAAGGCGGTAATATTCCCATCTCCATTAGCGTCAGCTGCAATGAGATTACATCTGTCCGTCAGCGTAGATTGCCCAAGTATGTGTCTCTGAGAAAAGACTAAATCCAAAGTGGATACTCCAAGAAGTACTTGGTCTTCTCTATAATTGATATCTAATAATAGGTGACTATTATCAGGAATATTATTAAGCTCAGCTACACAATTAAGTAATGCTGAAAAGCCCGTAGTACTATCAATACAATTACCTTGATCAATAATAAAATTGGGCAGGTCTGACATGACTCTCACATCTCTGACAATTAGGGTGTCATCATTGACACAATCATAAGCCAAGAATTCTCCAGAATCCAAGTTTGAATGGGATCCAAGTGTTATTATTTGTTCATGAGTTTCTGTATCTCCTGTGCACCAACTTATTGCTGTCCAAATTCGTATAATTTTATATGAAATTGGCGTATTGATGACTACATCGTTATGGTCAAAAAATAAATTAAAAGAGTTAGTATTTAAATTGGGGACTCCTGTAGAATCAATCACTGTATCTGAGAGCCTACCATTTTCTATTATGACATTCGCAGGGTGGATTATATCTTCAAATGTTGCATTAATGGCTTTGACAGTATGAGTACAGGCGGCAAGAGGATTGTCGTCTAAATCGCTCAACGTATATTTTATATTTAAAATGATAGACGTATCAGCACACGATTCGTCGATATACTCCACGTCTTGAACTAAGGTGCCAGCGCCACTGACGATAGGTTCTTCAAAGTTATTGTCTAAGGCTAAAAAATCTAACGCTGTGTACACAGTATCTGGTGGACATTGGAGTGTCTGTGCATTTATAGAAGTTGCGAGTACTAACGATAAGAGTATGATTAATGATTTCATAAGTTTGATTTAGGAATGATACGCAAATGCCTCGTGTTAAGATAATGCATTATATTGTGAAAAATAGCATAAACTCATGAAGTTAACATCTCTAAGTATTTGATAATCAGCATAGCCATTGGATGTAGTGCTTTATACCTTTCTATATATCCATAGTAGATCCGTTGAATTGCCTTTCAAAGGATATTTTAAATTAATAAGAAGAAAATGAGAAGACACTGAGGTTCTGATTGAATTGATGTCATTAGCTTAGGTTGCCTGAAGAGTTAGTATAAAAGATTAATTTGTCAGAAGTATACACTATCGGTCTTCTGAAAGTGATTTAAGATAACTTATGTGTAAAAAATCAAATTATAAATTTACTTTTAGCTTATCGTGAATAAGGATAATTGCATACTGTACTTTACCTTGACTCCTGAGTCGGAGGCTATTAGGAAAAATCTAAGCCAAAGTCGTCAGACTAACCTTAAGGTCATACAGAAGCTATATAGACACACTAAAAGAATTATTCTTGACTCGAATATCGATTGCATTGAGGTTAATGAGGAGATGCAATTGGGTTTTGATTTTGGTAGTCGTCTTCAGAATGCAATTACGGATGTATTTGATTTAGGATATAAGAATGTTACAGTCGTAGGTAATGACTGCATTGATATCAAAAAAGATGACTTATTACGAGCTCAGTCTCAACTTAAGCATGGTTTTCACACGATAGGAAAGACTGTTAATGGTGGAGTATATTTATTCACGGTAAGTAAAGAAACTTTTAGTAAGGAATCATTTGAAAATCTATCATGGAGTCAAGAGACTTTGGCTTCTGAGCTATTTTCTTGGCTAACTTCATTCTCAAAAGTATGTCTTCTTGAGACTAAGCGAGATATTAATTCTTACCGAGAACTTCTACATTGGACTACGTTTACGAAACATCAGTTAGGAGCAATTTTAAAAGATATTATATCATATTTCAACCAAGAATTTACCACCCTAAGATTTGTCATATCGATATTCTATAGGAATCTACAATTGCAAAGAGGTCCACCCTCAGAATAGCAATACTTTTCTTTCATCTATTATTTTACTATAAACGTATATCCCTATCGGGTTATGTATTTCTCATTTTTGTATTCATAACATATATTATGTATAAATTAATTTTTGTGCTCTTAGCATTTTTGTCTTGTGATTTTCTTATTAGTCAATCTGATAGTGTCACAGGTACTATTATGGCTGATGGTGATTATGCAATCGGCGCCACTGTCTATAATGAAAATAGTAAAGAGGGTACTATAACTGATGCTGATGGCTTTTTTGAAATTATGGCGGATGTAGGCGATAGGTTATCTATTAGCTATCTCGGCTACGAGGACTATAGTGTATCTGTTACAGGTGATAATAGTTACAATATTTCATTAGTCAGAGCGTCATTAGAAGTAGGAGAGATCGTTGTTACAGCATTAGGACTTGAGCGTAATACTAAGGACTTAGGGTATGCTGTACAGAAATTAGAAGCAGAAGAAATCTCTAGTGTAAAAGCTGTTAATTTTTTGGATAACTTATCTGGCAAGCTGGCGGGAGTTACAGTAACACAAGGAGCAACGGGTGTAGGTTCTACATCTAAGATAACGATACGAGGCGAGTCTTCATTTAATAATAATAACCCACTGTTTGTAGTGGATGGTACCCCTGTCAATAACAATTCGATTATTAATGTCACTAATGAAGCGGCGGCGGGTTTTCAAGAAGTAGACTTTGGCAGTGGAGCTATGGATATTAATCCTGATGATATTAGTTCGCTTACCGTACTTAAAGGGCCAAGTGCAGCTGCATTATATGGAACAAGAGCCTCTAACGGTGTAATCGTGATCACTACTAAGGATGGTAATGAGAGTAGTGGATTAGGTGTCTCTTATAATACTTCCTATTTTGTAGATTCGCCATTTGCATTACCTGATTTTCAGAATAGTTTTGGTCAGGGTAACTCTGGTGTCTTTGAATTCGTTGACGGTTTAGGAGGTGGTATCAATGATAATATTACTTACAGCTGGGGTCCACAATTAGATGCTGGATTAAATATTGCTCAGTTTGATAGTCCGGTTACATTAGCTGACGGTAGGATAGTACGTGGAGCTGATACAGCTCTATATGATGACAATGCAATCACACCAACACCATTTGTATCTAACCCAGATAATCTTAAGAACTTCTATGAGACTGGAAGTACAATAATCAATAATATATCTATAGGTAATCAAAATGAATTTGGAAGCTTTAGATTGTCGCTTACAGATATGAGAAGTGATTCTTATATACCTGGAGTCAATTTAGATAGACAGACCATCTCTGGTAGATTTAATTTTTCTCCTTCAGATAGACTTACAATAAATAGCTCAGTCAATTACATCTATACCACATCAGATAATAGACCGGCGAGTGGCTATGGGTCAGAGAATATCAATTACAGCCTCGTTGCATGGATGGGAAGACAGACTAATACTGAATCACTAAGAAACTATTGGCAGCCAGGATTAGAAGGTGTCCAGCAGTATTCTTTTAATTATACCTTCTTTGATAATCCTTATTTCATATTATTAGAGAACAGAAATGCATTTGATCGAAATAGAATTTTCGGAAACATATCAGCTACTTATCAGATATCTGAGAAGTTATCAGTTATGTTGCGTACAGGATTAGACCAGTCAGGCGAGGATAGAACATTCAGAAGATCGTTTAGCAGTAATAGATTTAGTAATGGAGCTTATGCAGAACACAATGTAGATTATAGAGAATCTAATACTGATATTCTGATTAATTACAATGATAGGTTGACTAAGAAAGTTGGGTTAGATATATCTGTGGGAGCTAATAGATTAGATCAGTCGGCTCGTACATTGCAGACTCAAGCTATAGGTCTGGCACAGCCAGGTATCTTTAAATTATCTAATGCTGCATCGCCATTAGAAGTATTTCAGTTTGATAGCGATAAGCGTATCAATAGTATTTATGGTTTGCTTAAGTTTTCATATGACGACTACTTCTATTTAGATATCACGGGTCGTAATGACTGGTCGAGTGCATTAGCTACGCCGCAGTCTTCTGATAACACAGGATTCTTTTACCCTTCTGTCTCTGCAAGTTTGTTATTGTCAAAAATCGTAAATCTACCCGAGATGGTTTCTTTCCTAAAAGTAAGAGCTAGTTGGGCACAAGTGGGTAACGATACCAATCCGTATCAGACAGTTGGTGTCTTTCAGCCACAGACTCCCGTAGGTGGCAATCCGACTTTCTCAGAACAAACATTCATAGCTAATCAGAATTTGTTGCCCGAGCAGGCTACAGCCATAGAGTTAGGATTTGATTTTAGATTATTAGATGATCGTGTAGGTTTAGATTTCACTTATTACTCGAGTGATAATAAGAATCAAATATTATCCCTTCCTATAGCGATCTCTTCAGGCTTTAGTCAGGAAGTGACAAATGGAGGTACGGTGCATTCTTCTGGGGTAGAGGTTTTATTGCATGCTAATCCTATCAGAACAAGAAACTTCAGATGGAATACTCATTTGAATTTCAGTAGAAATAGATCAATCGTTAGAGATTTGCCAAGTGAGGTTGGCTTATTGACATTAGCGTATTCTCGTGTCTATGACAATCCTAATCAGACTGTATGGTTCATAGTAGAAGAAGGTAACGAGATAGGTGATATATGGGGTACAGGATATCTTAAGAATGATAATGGCGATTTTATTATAGGTCAAGATGGTCGATTGATAGTAGATAACACACTTAAAAAATTAGGTAATTATAATCCTGATTTCATTTTAGGATTGACTAATAATATTGATTACAAAAATCTAAGTCTCGGATTTACTTTTGACTGGAGATATGGCGGTCAGATAGTAAGTAGAACACAAGCTCTTGCAGGAGTAGGTGGCCAGTTAAAGGAGACAGAGTTCAGGCCTGAAGAAGGTTTAGTATTTGACGGTGTGATTAATACGGGTACTGAGGAGCAACCTAACTTTGTAACAAATGATATCGCTATAAATCCAGAGTCATACTACAGACAATTCTATGATAGGAATCAAGAGGAGAATAATCTCTATGATGCAAGCTATCTTAAGCTAAGAGAAGTTCAATTAAGTTATTCTTTCTCTGATGCACTATTGACTAAGACCTTTTTGAGTAGATTGGAGAATCTGAAATTGTCATTCATTGCCCGTAACGTATTCGCTATATCTGATATACCTCATTTTGATCCTGAGCAGATTGCAGTACAAGGTAACACATTTGTCAATGGAGTAGAAGATATGTCGTATCCTACTGCCAGAAGTATTGGTATTTCTCTCAACGCTAATTTTTAATATTTAGAAACAAGCATTACAATGAAGTTAATTTATAATATAATAGTCATTTCATTTCTCGTTGTCATTACATCTTGTACTGATAACTTTGAAGAAATTAATACTAATCCTAATGCACCTATCGCAGTAGAGACTGAGTTTCTATTAAGACAAGTGATCTATGATTATGGAGAACAGATGTCATATGAGGGCTTTGTGGCTGGTAATTTATTGGGACAGTATTTTACAGCTGTAGACTTTAATTTATTTGATAGACACAGCCTCTCAGAACCACAGTTTGGAGGTAATCCATGGCCAATCTTGTATACCAACTTAAGAGATAATGAGCTGATACTACAACAGTCTCTTGATAATCCTCGAGATGCTGTATATGAGGGACCGTCCAGAATACTTAAAGCATATATGACTGCGGCCTTGACAGATATATTTGGAGATGTGCCATACAGTGAAGCACTACAGGGCAAAGTAGGTAACGTTACCCCTACATACGACTTGCAAGAAGATATTTATCTGGCTGAGAATGGTATTATCGATAATCTCAATAGAGGAATAGAAGCATTAGAAAATTATACGGGGACAAGTACATTAGAGGGTGATATTCTATATGATGGTAATTTAGATAATTGGATAAAATTTGCCAAGTCACTTAAGCTTAAATATTTAATGCGCATTAGTGACATAGCAGATATGTCTGTAGAATTATCACAACTTATAAATGAAGGTGGATTCATAAGTGATAATTCTGAGAATGCAACATTCTCATTTACTGATGCAGCACCTAATAACTTCAGGTTAGCTACAGCTAGAGTGGGGGACTTCAACCTATTTGTGATGTCTGAGACCATGGAAGATATTCTCAAAGACTTTAATGATCCACGGATAGAAACATTCTTTAGACCTACTGGTGCTGATGTAACGGTATACAATGGATTGCTTAATGGGCCTAATGCTTCTGAGACGTCTATAAGTATAGCAGATTTTTCTTTATCAGGTGTAATATTCAGAGAGCAGACGAGTCTATTACAAGCTAACTTCATGACTGCATGGGAGACTGAGTATCTGCTTGCGGAAGCCGCAGTTAAGGGTTTCTTCTTTGGTAATGCAACAAGTAATTATAACCGAGCTACAGAGTTGGCTTTTGAATATTGGAATACAGAAATCCCAGAGAATTATCTGACCACTGGGCCGGCAGCATTCGTACTTAGTGGACCCGATGCTGATCCAATACGTCAAATCGTAACACAAAAATGGATTTCTAATATTGTGAATGGCTACGAAGGATGGATAGAATACAGGAGAACAGGTTTTCCAGAATTAAGGACAGTCGCAGCAAGTCTCAATGATGATCTCATACCCGTAAGGATGCCGTATCCTACAGATGAGGAAGCCCTCAACAGTACCAACTATAACACAGCGGCAGATGCAACTAATGGTAACAGCATCAATGCAAATGTATGGTGGGATATAGATTAATGCATGTGGTATCAATAATTTTTTATTATAAATAGATGAGTCATATCGGCTCGTTGAAAGTAAGTTCTTAACTGTGTCAGATATCAGTATTCAGTGGCTCTTAGTAATAGCATCATCGTTGGTGCTGTTTTTTATATCGCCATGGGCTAGAACGACAAATGATTTCTTCAAAGGATCAAAACTTGACAAAGAGCCAGGCTTTATACTGCTTACGAGTAGCTTAGTCATTAGTTGGATATTTGCAAAGTCAATTACGAATGCAGCTAACCTTGGTCTATCCTATGGTCTTGTAGGTGGAGTCTCATATGCAGCTTACTATCTCTCGTTCTTAGTTGCCGGTATCGTCATATACTACATGCGTGTCAATGGAAAATTTACTTCCATACATCAGTTTCTGAATCATCGATTTGGTAGATCTGCAATCATTGTTTTTTCGATACTAATTTCCTTTCGATTGCTAAATGAAGTATGGTCTAATACGATGGTCATAGGTAGTTATTTCGGTGAGCAAGGGTCAGATAGTTATTATATATCTATCGTTGTATTTACTCTACTTACCATAGCGTATACTATCAAAGGGGGACTTCGATCCAGTCTTTTGACTGATTTGATTCAAATGGTATTATTTATAATAATGCTTTTTGCCATCTTAGCCATGATCTTACCTCAGGATAATGTTAGTGTTGACAGACTTGTCACATCTGGAGAGTGGACAGCCATAGGAGGTATTAACTTATTATTCGTAGCCTTATTACAAGTTTTTAGTTATCCGTTTCATGATCCTGTCATGACAGATAGAGCATTTATAGCATCGCCAAAGATGACCTTGTGGAGCTTCTTCACTGCAACGGTTATCGGAAGTATCAGTATTATTCTATTCTCGGTCATTGGTATTTATGGTAGTTTTAGTGGGGTAGAGGGTCAGGCTGCCGTTGGTGTATCTCAATTATTAGGGACGACTATGATGCTGATGATTAATTTTATAATGATCACTTCAGCAGCATCTACTTTAGATAGTGCTTTCAATTCATTCAGTAAGTTGATGGTTGTAGATATGCAGATCTTTAAAAATGTAAATATTTCTAAGGGTCGTTTTGTTATGATTATAGGATGCTTGCTGGGGACGATTCCGATATTTTTTAATCCGACAATTCTATCTGCAACAACGATTAGTGGGACTATGGTGATTGGTTTGACTCCAGTTTTTTTATTATGGTTTCTCAAAGCTCCCAAGTTATCATTTCACTTATCTGTAGGCGCAGGTGTACTGATAGGTATCTTGCATCTTGCGAAATATGATTTTCCTATTCTCCAATTTGAAGGTCCTTATTCTAATTTGCTTTCTGCAAATCTGTTAGGTGTAATTATATGTTTAATTTTGTACATCATACCGGTATTAATATATAAGTGGAGAAGGTCGTCAAACATATAGGAGAGTTGAAGGGGCAGATATTGCTTTTCGGTGGGGTATATTCTAATCTACACGCTTTAGAAGCATTGCATGATCTTGCAATAGAACACAACATACCAAAGGATAATATCATTTGTACTGGAGATATAGTTGCTTATTGTGCTTACCCTGCTCAATGTGTTGATTTAATAGAGAAGTGGGGTATACATGTGATAGCTGGTAACGTAGAATTAAATCTTCTTGATCAAGCTGACGACTGTGGCTGTAACTTTAGTGAAGGTAGCCGTTGTGATTTATTGTCAAAGCAATGGTATCCTTTTGCGAAAGCACAAATTCATTCTCAGCAATTGGGTTATATCAGAACCATACCTCACCACATAAAATTTGACTACTATGGAAGAAAGCTCACTGTCATACACGGTACAGCTGAGAATGTAAGTGGCTTCATATTTAAATCAACTCCTTGGATAGAAAAGGAGGCTATTCTTCATAGTGAAGAATCAGATATCATCATCGCTGGACATTGTGGGTTACCATTTGTAGACAGGCAAGAGGGAAAGACATGGCTCAACGCAGGTGTCATAGGTATGCCCGCCAACGATGCTCAGACAAATACATGGTATGCTATTTTGAATTTTATAAATGATGAACCACAGATTACTTTCCATAAGTTATTCTATGAACACCAAGCAGCTGCAGATGCTATGATAAAGGAAAGTCTTCCATTATCCTATGCT
>CAZBXL010000032.1:37071-39680 GCA_964495785.1 uncultured Saprospiraceae bacterium
TGCAATTCTAATGCTAAACTATAGCTGATACGAGTTCCAGATACGCCAAGTGGATGCCCAATGGCGATGGCGCCACCATTAGGGTTAATACGTGGATCATTATCATCTAATCCTAACTCCCTTGTACACGCCAGGCTCTGAGCAGAGAATGCTTCATTGAGTTCAATGACTCCAATATCGTTAAGTGATAAGTTGGCTTTATTGAGTGCTTTCTTTGTAGCATTCACAGGTCCTATACCCATGATTCTTGGCTCAACTCCGACAACTGCCGAACTGACGATTCTTGCTTTGGGCTGTAAGTTATATTTTTTGACAGCATCTTCAGATGCGACGATGACTGCAGCAGATCCATCATTAAGACCACTTGCGTTACCGGCGGTGACAGATCCACCATCTTTGAATACGGCTCTTAATTTTGACAAAGCCTCCATTGAAGTATCGTGCCTTATAAATTCGTCTTGATCGAAGATGAGATCATCTTGTTTTCTTCTTGGAATATTGATACTTGTAATTTCTTTTGACAGTCGACCACTGTTCTGAGCAGCAGACGCTTTTTGTTGTGACCATAACGCAAACTTGTCTTGGTCTTCGCGACTTATTTTATACAGTTCCGCCAAGTTTTCGGCTGTATTTCCCATTCTATCAGTACCGTATAATTCCTTCATTTTTGGATTAACAAATCGCCATCCAAAACTCGTGTCATATAACTTCATATCTCCTCCAAAACCTTTGGCAGATTTAGACATAGCGTAGGGTGCTCGCGTCATATGTTCTATCCCACCACTTATGAATAGGTCTCCATCTCCTGCTTTGATAGCTCTATTAGCTTGAACAATGGTAGACATGCCAGATGAGCATAATCTATTAACTGTCTCGCCAGGTACTGTCCAAGGTAATCCAGCAAGAAGTGAACCCATCCTTGCAACATTACGATTATCTTCACCTGCTTGGTTAGCGCATCCTATGATGACATCATCATATGCATCTTTGGGAATTTCAGTATTCTTTTCCGCGAGAGATTTTATGACGTGAGCTAATAGATCATCAGTCCTTATTCCAGATAATGAACCTCTGAATTTTCCAAATGCTGTACGGCAACCGTCTATGATATAGGATTCTTTCATTGTTGTAATGTATTTGTGAGGTAAAGGTATGAAGTTGGCAATAAGTATTAAGGAATTAATATTAATAATTGTCTATGATATCTTGGCCAATTCGTTGTCAGATTATTTATTGGTGAGCTTAGCGTCGAACCCCAACCTAACCTTCACCTTAAAATATGAAGGAGTGTCACTGTGATCTTGCGAATACCTTTCTGAAAGTAAGTAGCCACGAAAGTGGCAAGAACATTCGTCCTTCCATGTAAAGGGAAAGAAAGAGTCAGGGGTTGTTGAGATAAAGTGAAGACATCTACCTTAAAGTATTAAATACATAATACTAATTATAGAATCTAAAGTTTTACAATGTCAGAATAGTATATCTCTAAAACCTATCATATGTAGAAGTCAGAATAGGATTCATAAGAAGAAGAGAATAGCTAAGATAAAAAGTTACTTAAATCCTCATTTGCAAATAATTATCAATTTAACCCTTTGAGCATATGTCCACTGGGACATCTACTTCAAAATTATTTATAAGAATAAGGTCATTTCAATATACAAACAGACTTCTTATAAAATTTTTGTAACTTAAGATATGCTTCAGAAGAGACAAACTAGTTAATGAAGTTTATCAAAGCGAATTAAACCTAAACTATTATTTTATGAATAAGCTATCACAATTTTTACTCATTCTATTCAGTGCAATTTTATTGCAAGATTCTACTTTAGCACAATGTGAAGTCGATGCAGGAGAAGACATAGTAGCTTGTATATTAAATGCTAATCAAGAGGATACGATTAGATTAGATGGACAATTGATAAGTGGAGATATCGTTAGTTTTAGTTGGTCAGCAAAGACATCATCAGATGGAAGAGATGTAACTACTCAATTACTTGGTGACACCGATAGATTAGACCCATTTACTGAAATTTTTATTGAAGAATATGTTATAGTTTCACTGACTGGTACCACATCGGATAGCCAGACATGTGTGGATTCTATGAGTTTAATTTTTTCTACATGGGATTATACTTTTGCCAATACAAGTAGAGTCAAAGGACCAGAGGATACGATTCAGATTTCTGGTATAGCATTTTCAGATTCTGAAGTCACTTATGCCTGGACTCCTGATTATAATATATCAGATATTACTTTAAGAAATCCACAAGTTTGGAATGATACAACTGTTGTTTACTTTTCTAATATTATGGATACATTAGGATGTGTCGAAACCAATGATTCATTTACGTCTATAGTGTCGACGAGTTCAGTGGATGAGATACCTGAAATCTATGATTTTTCAATTTATCCTAATCCTACAAGTGCAGTCATCAATATAGAATCAGATGAAAAAATTAATGCCTTAAAACTATTGACAGTAGATGGTCGCTTAATATTGAAATCTAAGGATTCAAAAATTGATGTATCACAAATCCAATCTGGCAATTACCTTATTCAAATTGTATTCAGCGATGGCGAAATCAGGATGGAGAATATAGTTATAAGTA
>CAZBXL010000033.1:0-20925 GCA_964495785.1 uncultured Saprospiraceae bacterium
AGATAATCAAAATAGAAAAATGTGGCTACATCTTTAGTGCTTTCGTAATAGCCTAATCCGTCTTGCCATTTATATTGACTCAATACATTAAATGGCTCTATGCCGCTACTTCTCATATCTCTCATCTGGATATACTCCATAGGTCTATCTACAGATAATTCAATTTTAATCCTTAGTTTATCGCCTATGCTTATTTTGTCTTCAGCAGAGATTTCAATTAAGGTTTCATCGTTGTTATCCATCCCTACTTTGTAGACATTCTTAGTTAACTGCAATGGCGTATCCTCGTAAGACGTTATATTGTCCAATTCTTCCCAATACTGGAAGTAGGCGGCTCCCCATGCGATATGCTTATTGGGATTAGAGATTTTGACTTTAGATAAGTCTGAACTTATCTTATCGGCTGCAAAGTCAACTCTTCCGTATCCTGTAGCATAATCTACATTTTTGAAATTGACTTTTTCATTATATACTGGTAGCATCACTTCTACTGGCTCGCTTTCATTCAACCAACTATCGGCATTAATCATGAATGCATAGATCGCTGCTGAAGTGGCTTTGCTTGTGTTCCAAGAGTTTGTCTGCTTATTCTTGAGTAACCATAGCTTTAGTCCATCTATGATATCTTGCGAGGCCTTACTGTCTTCATAGAGTTCTATAAGAAGAGCATGTTTTTCTATACTTGGATTATACCAATAATATCCTGCCATATCATTCCAATAATTACCGATCTCATCATCGACAATCATTCTTTCAGTAAGGGACTGATATATCTTTTGTGCCAGTGCCTCTTTCCCTGACTTACGAGCAGCTATGCAGATCATCGCTTGCATATAAGTATTCTGTGATGTCCACGCTTCATCCAGAAGATTCCAATAATAGTCCATCACCTTAAGGACTTCCGCATTAGAATTAAGGTTATCAAAATAGCTCTTGACATACAAGTAATGAATAACAGTTTGACTTACATATTTCTTATTATCGGACTTATGTTTATTATGGTATTCTATAAATCGATCGTCGATATAGTTTAGCGCATTCGTTATTATGGTTTGATCGATGAGATCCGTTTGTATTCCTAACTTATTAAGATGGCCTATGCCTTCTAAAATCTGTTGAGTAATATACCAATTATCAAGACCACCACTCGTCCAGACAAATCCTCCATTAGACAATTGTCTCTTCTTTAATTTCTTTTGTAGATCAGTGATAGACTGTGTGACATTATTATCATCAACTAAAAAAGATAATCGCTTCATATTATATTCCTCTTTCTGAGCATCACGTAACCACGGTGTCAGCTCTACACCTGATATCTTTAAGTCTGCATTTGTATTCAGCGAACTTTTATTGACATCGGTTTGATTCCATACTTTGATGACATCCGCTATCTTTGGATTACTCGACACTAAATGCTTGCCTAACAATGTCCCATACATCGCGTTGAATATATTGTCTGTCGATGTCATATCTGCATCTATTAGATAAGGAATACTTTTAGCGACAATCCAAGCTGGATTAGAACTCACTTCGATAGTATAATTATATGGATCTAAAGTTGTGGTGCTGCCGATCTTTTCTATTGGTGTTACTGTAAACTCATTATCACTTTCAGATGGTATATGGAATACCGTACTTTCAGTCACTAATTTTCTATTGCTTAATACGGGTAAGATAGATTGCTCACCATCTTGATAGTTACCACCATCAGCAATCATTTTGATGATTATAGCAGATGTAAAATCTTCAGGTACGATCACAGAAAAATCAACTGTCTTGCTTTGACCAGGATCTAAAGTAGTCGAACTATTCTTATTTGATACTGTAAATACATCATTCAATTCTTCATTGCTTATCGCATCAGTTATCATTAAAGAAGAATTGACATCCATCGTCTTATCACTGAGGTTCGTCACTTTTGCATTGAGCGTTATATGATCACCTTGTCTTAAATATCTGGGTAAGTGAGGCTCGATCATCAAGTTCTTTTGAGTAACAATGGACTTTTCTACATAGCCCACTTTTAGATCCTTGGTATGTGCTATCAATCTTAGTTTCCAAGTAGTTAGAGCTTCATTCATAGTGAAGTCGATCTTAGCTATACCGTCTGTTGTTACGACATTGGGATAGAAGAAAACAGTTTCTTCGAGATTCTCACGAGTGGCGATACTTAGTATGGCCGCAGCCTCACTATTCTGGTCTGTAGCATTTGACACATCGGCATTAGCACTTAATTCATCTTCCTCTTGTAGCTCAGCAGATCTTGAAGATCTCTTCTGCATCCTAGGAGCACCCATTGCTGATTCTGATATCGTCACAGCATCATACATTCTATTATTTCTATTCAGATTTAATCCAAACTTATTGAGGTATGGAGAGAACTGTATAATTGCATTCGTATTACCGCCACCATGATAGTTCCTGTATGTATATGTACTACCTACGCCAAATCCAACAACAGTATATAAGTAATATGAATAATAATTTGGATAAAGATTATATACCCAATCTGTGATTGAAAATTGGTCTAAACTTGCATCATATATACTCGCTAAGATCTCAGCATCTTGAATCTTACCATTTTTATCTTTCACGGTTATAGAGTAGCTTTCTTTGGCACCTGGCATAATTTTATTTCTGAAACTCTCCATCGTAACATCTAAAGATTTATTATCCCAAGGCACCTTAATAGTTCGCTGTTCCTTATATATCCTGTTATCATGGACCATAAGTAATTCGATCGAGATATTACCTCTATCTTTCTCGCTGACTTTATATCTCAGCGTATTATTTTTTTGATCTAATCTCCCCTCTTCTATAGTTCTTCGTCCATGAGAGATCTTATACAGTACATGATATTTATCATAAGGTGTATTTACGATTAAATCAAGACGGTCACCTGGATTATATTTTTCCTTAAGTTTAGATATCCAAAAGTTATGCACAGGGATAGCTTTATCATTTTTATCTGATAACGCAATATATCTTGTGAGTTCGTTCGTATTATCTGAATCATCTTTAGCCTGTAGAACGACCTTATACATACCCGGCTTGAGAGAAGGCAAGCCATTCCATGCTTCTCCAGACTTAAGCTTATCTGTAGAAACTTTTTCTTTAATATTGAGCTGATCATAATCCTTAGGCAGAGACATATCTAAAGGAAAGCGTTTAAGAATTTCGCTACTATCTATAGTGGGACGATCGACATCTCTCCAATAGGATTTTCTACTTACTCTATTAGGAAAATCAAGACTATATACATCAACAATTATATCTGCATCTATAGACTGTCCTTCTATATTGAGTACGTCAATGTTGACATCCGATAAGTCATCAATAAATAAACGGTCAGGTATGTCCGCTTTTACTTCAAATGAACTGTCCAGAAGTCTAATAGCTTTAGAGACCTGAGTTGTCTCTCCAGTTATATCTGTTATATCACATTGTACATTATAACTGTACCTGTAGTTAGGAAGAGTCTGTTCACCGTTTGTAGGAAAAATAATTTCAAAATTTCCATTATCATCAGTTACTATCTCACCCGAGCTGATCAATTCATTATTAAATTCTCTAACTGGAAATCGCCTATAGCTGTATTTATAGTAATCATAAGATGCACTTTTATTTACCTGATATGACACATTAGCATTAGCATTGCTGGCTCCAGAAAATGATTTTAATGTACCTAATAGTATTATAGTATCTCCTAATTTATATGCCTTATCTAAGTCTTTAAATTCGGCATATATTTTTGGTCTTTTGTATTCTTCTACTTTTATGTTGAGGTATCCTTTATTCTGAATCGACAAAGAGAAATTACCCGTCAATACATCATCTGGCAAAACAATCGAACCAGAGAAAGTTCCATACTCATTAGATGTATACGACTGTTCTGCTATGGTTTGATTATTGACATCTCTTATTATGACAGCTCCGTTATCTCCAGTATTGATAGAGGGAACTTGAGTGCCAGCCTCAGTAGTAAATGAAAGACCTTTGTAGTATACAACTTGGCCCGGTCGGTATATGGCTCGGTCAGTGTATAAATTGACAATATCCTTAGCTCTCTCTCTATAGCTTTTATAATGATAGTGCCGATAGTTTAGATCTAATACATCAGCACCTTTCTTGATTACGAAAGAAAAGTTACGTACCTGCCCTTCGTATTCAAATCGACCTTGTTTATCAGTACTTACAGATTTGACAAGGTGTCTTTCTTCTATTCGCTTACGGTTGTTATAACTGTGTTTATAGATATCAACAGTTGCATCAGCTATGGGTAGTCCTGTCATCCTATCCAACACATAGCCATATGATAAATTATTATCGTCAGTATATGTGTAACTCAAGTCAGATACATCAAACAGTGCCATAGAGACTATTTTATTATCTCCATATTCTAAGTCTCTGTCATTACTGATGAGAAGAGCATATGAGCCATAACCTAAGCCATCCATACCTATCTCAGTTGAATGCTGATTATAATCATCCGTCCCAGGTAGCGTAATTTGTTTTTGACTTATTACTTTTAATTTTCTTAGATAAACGATTCTATCCTCATCTCTTCTGATCGTAGAAAACTTTTCTTTATCAGATGGAGTCAACTTGATGAGTTGTAAATATGCATTACTGACATTGCGATAATCTGCCATGATCAAAAAATCCGTATCAGGAACATATACACCTTCTGCAGTAATACTAAGCACGGCTTGATTTAATTCTTTCTGCAGCAGACTCACGATGGATTTATAGTCTCCATCAGGATATCTCTTTTTATAACTTTGAATATAACCATACGCAATGCCGTTAGATCTTTCATATTCTGCAATGTAATTGTTGGCGTAATTATAACCAGACCTCAAATAATATTTAATCAACTTTATGTAGGCATACTCGGTAGCTGTACCTTTTATTTCTTCGCCTACAAGTTGATTGAGGTAATTCAGATATAAGTTTTCTTTATCATTGACATTAGTAAAGCTATAGACATACTCAATTCTTTTTATATCAATAAGTCTTTTACTGTTTTCATCAATCTGAGAATCTGATAATGCTCTTTTGTATAAATCTAAAGTGATGTATTTAAAATTATTAATGTCATTCGTGTTGATCTCAAGGTCTATAAAATCACTTGATGAACTAAATAATTCTGGATCTATCATTTTATAAGACTGTGTTGGCAGACTTACAACAGAGGCACTGTTACTAAAGTGCTGTAAAGCTCTGTAGAGTAGAAATTGATCCAGCGATTGAGCTTGGATAGTCAGTGAATTTGAATTTTGATTAAGGTTTTCTAAGATTGCTGCATATCCCTTGATGTCATCTTTCCCTCTGTATTCTAATGACAACTTATACCAACCTATTGACTGCTTTTGTAGTTCCGGTAATGACATTTTTGACAATGAAGAAGTGCTCTTATTATCACTTTGAGAATCTGTTCGGTTACCGAATCCATGCACATTATTCATGGCATAAGCCTGATACAATTCTCCAAGTAGAGAGGCCATGATGGCTTGACCTGCGGCAGAAGATACATTGGCTCTTTCAGATTCTATATCGGTTATGTATTGAGCTGGATCATAATCTTCAAAGGCGCTATTCAATTTATAACCATACAAGATTGCTTTTATTAGTTGATCATCTCTCTTTTCAGTCTTTGCCTTGCTATAGATTTTTTCTACAATCTCATATGCAGACTTGGGTAGATTCTTATTTTCAGACAAGGACACCTCCTTCCATAATGCTTCATAAGAGTCATCCATGTAATTATTATTTGAGATACCTAATGTGAGTGAAAACAAAATCAAAATAAATTTATGCATAGTCTAATTTATAAAATGAGAAAACCGTGATCTCATAAGTGAGACGGAGATTCCAAAATAAATACATATAAATTGATTAATTAATTTCTTAATTATTACTTAAATAAAAATCGATCAAGATGAACTTCAGAATTAATTGGCGTTCCATTAATCAAATGATCAATGAGATGATCTGCCCAATACGGAACCAATGAGGTGGCTTTAGTCCCCATGCCATTAAACATATAGAGCATATGTGATTGAGAGGACTGCCCTATTAAGGGCTTACGTCCCTTGACTGCAGGACGTACCCCAGCTTTATGATCAGTTATTTCATATTCCACCTTTAAAAGATTATCTAATGCATCAGTCCATTCTTTTCTGAAAGCCTCTGTAGGTTTGTCATCATCATAAGAGTTTTGATAAGTTCCTCCAGTCCATAACTGAGAATCATTAAGTGGAGCTAAAAATATATCATCTCTAAGAATCTTATCTGGCATCTCGTTATTAATCTCTATTGTAAATGACTGTCCTTTGGCGGGCTGAAAGGGTAAGTCAGAAAAAAATGAATTTTCTTTTCCTTTGTATCCTTCACAAAATATAACCAGATCAAAAGACTCATTATTGTAGCTGACTGAACTTTCAGAGATCAATAATTGGTCATAATCTAAGGTGGCATCTATATATTGCGCCTGTTCTATCAGTAGCTCCTTGTAATCCATAATAAGTTTTGATATATCTACTTGCAGGGATTGAGTTATCTCGCCATAGTAAGTTGCAGATGTGACGATACCTTGATATGGATTAGAAGAATGACCATCTACTATATATTTTTGGTAACCTGGTCTTCCTGTCGAAGAAAACCATTTATTCTCCTGTGCAGGAGTATGCATAGCCCTGAGGATATTCATTTCTTGCACATAGGATTGATTTAGAGTTTTAGAGAGTTGATCATAAGTCTGCCTTGCTATAGGAAGTAGATCATCTATCAACCAGCTCTTGACATAGTTTCTTCCTGTGATCGGATTAATCAGACCCGCTGCTGCGTGGGTCGCTGCAGACCTGTGGTTATTATCTAACACCTTATGAGAAATATTCCTTTGAGATAATTTATAAGAAAGTATAGTCCCTGCTATTCCTTGCCCCACAATTAAAATGTGACTATTGTTTTTTATCATAAATCAATAATCTATTCCCAGCTTTTCTAATGTCTTAAAATCCAACTGTCCTATTGGTAAATTATTATCTTTTTGATATTGCTTTAGACCACTTTTCATTGCTTTGGTAAACCCTGCGTTTTCAATAAACTGATCTTCGTTGATATAACCACAAATCATTAATTCCTCTTGTATCTTATTAAACAATTGAGGTGTAACATCTACCTCACATATCACTTGATGCCATTCAGGGACGCCACCTTCTTTACTTAACGCTTTAGCAAAACAACCTGGCCCCGAGGGCATACCTTCTGTCTTCCCACCATTATTAGATAATGGTTGACTTTTAACTTTAGGGTTATACTCTACTAAACGGTTCTTATTAGTAGTGCCACAAGAAAATAGTAAGAAAGTAGAAACTATAACGACAAGATATTTCATAATTTAAATTTATAGAGAGTTCAATAATCGACACCTAATGTTCTCAATGTTTCAATATCCAATTGTCCTATTGGTAAAGAATTATCTTTCTGAAATTGCACCAATGCTATTTTTACCTTAGAATCAAATTTAGGATTAGACACGTACTGTTCATCTAAGATATACCCACGATCTGATAACTCATTCTGAATATCATAGATTAATTGAGAAGATATATCCTCCTCACAGACAACATATTTCAGTTGAGTTAATCCATTTTCTATCAAGTCTGTTTTATCTACCTCACCTATTATAAATTGTTTATTAGCATGCGTATCTATTACTGTATAATACTCGTAATGTAAAGCAGGAATCTCTTGAAGGCACCAAACCAGACAATCATCTGGGTTAGCACTAAGACAATTTTTATCAGCTTTCTTTTTTACCCATTTTGTAGTGGACTCTGCAATTTCATAACTTCTTTGTTCTACAGTACTATCGTCATAATTATCGCCAGTATATTGCAATAGAATTGTATTTATGACCTGACCATCATATGGAATTATACATTTAGCAAGACAGCCTGAATTGTTGGATAAGGATGAACTATTTACGGAATTCTTTAAATCGTAATCAACTGGATAAGCACTATTCGTCTGTAATGGACTACATGAAAGTAAGAATCCAGATAATGTTAAGAGAAGGAAAAATTTCATAGGTGCCGATTTTTATTCAACTAAAAATACGACAATAACTTTATTCTAAGAATCTTCAGAATTACGTTTGTTGATCTCGTCTCTTATCTTCGCAGCTTTCTCGTAATCTTCATTTTCGAGAACGTCTTCCAGCATTTGATTTAATGCTTTGACAGAGTACTGATCAAAAGAATCTGGCTTAGCGTCATCTTGGATGATCGACTTAGATGCTTTCTTCATATTATCATCGTCCTCCAGGACAACTCCTGCCTGCTCCATGATAAAGTCAAAAGTGAAGAGTGGGCTTTTAAACCTGACAGACATAGCGATAGCGTCAGAAGTACGAGAGTCTATAATAAATTCCTGACCATCTCTCACACACACAAGTTGTGCATAAAAGATCCCATCAAGTAAATTATTGATAATTACCTCCTTAAGGTGAATATTAAAAGTGTCTAAAGTATTTTTAAACAAATCATGAGTCAAGGGCCGATTAGGCGTCATACGTTCCATTGCAACTGCAATAGCCTGAGCTTCAAAACCACCAATGACAATAGGGAGTCTTCTATTTCCTTCTGTTTCGCCTAATACAACTGCATAATTATGCGACTGAGTCACACTATGTGATAAGGCTACTATCTCAAGTTCAATTTTCTTCATCGTTTAAAGATAAGACTATACTATAGAATCCAATCAATAATCGTAGACAAATACTACGCAGATTTGAATTTTTTAATTGATTCAGTAAGTCTTGGTACGACGTCAAAGAGGTCTCCTACAACACCATAATCGGCTGCTTTGAAGAAGGGCGCCTCAGAATCTTTATTTATTACAACAATAGTCTTGGAGCTATTGACACCTGCAAGATGCTGAATGGCTCCAGAGATACCCACGGCAATATATAGATTAGGTTTGATGGCGATACCAGTCTGACCTACGTGCTCATGATGTGGTCGCCACCCAGTATCAGATACTGGTCTGGAACAGGCCGTCGTTGCACCCAACACATCAGCTAAATCATCTATGATACCCCAATTTTCTGGACCTTTCATTCCTCTACCTGCAGACACCACAAGTTCTGCTTCTGGAAGAGGAACTGTCCCCTCTACACGCTTAACTTCTACAAGTTGTGTAGCTGCACTAATACCTGATATATCAAGATTCTCAGCCGTCACTAGCGAGCCATTTTCTGAAATAGGCACAGCATTTCTACTGATAGATATAATACTTTTATCTGAGTTGAATGCATAAGTTGCAAATGCTTTGCCTGAGAATACTGGTCTCTCAACGGTAAGGTTTCCATCTGCTGTTGGTAGACTTGATGCACCACTTACGACACCAGCGTCTAACTTAATTGCTAATCTACCAGCGATAGATTTTCCTCTTGAGTTATCATCTAATACGATATGTTTTGCTCCTGATTGTTCTGCTGCTTTAGCTATAACATTGGTGACTAATGATGAATCATGCATATCCTCGCTTTGGAATGACAAGACTTTCGTAGCCCCATACTTTCCTAATCCGCCTGCTACATCTCCTGAACCATTAGTGACTACAACGCAATCTCCAGATGTCATTTCTGCCAATTTGGCTCCATAACACACGGCTTCGTACGCCGCTTTTTTATATTGATTTTTAATCGCTTCTACAAATACTAATACTGACATATATTCTCTTTTAAAATCTATTGGACAATTTAATTAAAGGACCTTAGCTTCTTCATGAAGAAGTCTTACCAGCTCATCCATGTTCTCGGCATCTACTAATTTGACACCAGATTTTTCAGCTGGAAGTTTATAAGACTTTATTTTGACACGATCATCTATAGCTTGGGCTGCTTCCACATTGAGAGGCTTTCTCTTAGCCATCATGATTCCTTTCATATTTGGGATTCTTTGTTCTGCTAATCCTTTAGATGCAGACACAACAATTGGAAGAGAAGAGGATATAACTTCTACACCACCTTCTATATCACAAGTTACCGTTGCTTTACCATCAGCTATATCCATATGACTTGCATGTGACATAAATGGCAAACCTAAGAGCTCAGCTATCATGGGCCCCACGAGTGCTCCACTATAATCTATGGTTTCTTTTCCCGTAAGGATAAGATCATAAGACTTATCTTGAGCATACTTAGCTATTTGCTTAGCCACAAACAATGCAGAATCTGGTTCTGCATCAATTCTTACTGCCTCATCGGCTCCTATAGCCAAGGCTTTTCTAATGATGACATCATTAGCCGCTGGGCCTACATTGATTACTGTCACTGTACCACCAGCAGCTTCTTTTAATTCAAGTGCTCTTACAAGGGCATACCATTCATCATAAGGATTCATAATATACTGTACACCATCCGTAGAGAATGCTGTATTGTTATCAGTAAAAGAAATCTTGGAAGTTGTTTCTGGAGTTTTACCTATACAAACAAGTAAATTCATTTATTTTTAATTTTGGATGCAAATATATAGAATAAAGATATAACCTTTAAAGCCTACAAATTGTTGACCCATGAGCTCCGAAAGACTAACGCAACTACTCAATTATTATGATTCTGACCCTAAGGATACTTTTATCTTATTCGCCTTAGCTAAGGAGTATGAAAAAGAATCAGTCCTCGACAAAGCACTGAGCTTCTATCTTAAGTTAAAGGAAACTGACCCAAATTACATAGGACTCTATTATCATCTTGCTGCGTTATATTCTGAGATAGGTCAGAATCAAAAAGCCTTGGAGGAATATAAAACTGGAATCGAATTAGGAAAGAGAGCTGGAGATTTCCATGCAGTTTCAGAACTTCAAAATGCAAAAGTCAATCTCGAAATAATGCTCGGAAATTAAACAATCAGAGTCTTGTTATTAGGTCCAAGTTATTAATGTTGAGGTATTAGTTTAAGAGATTATAGGTGACATGGTCTATTTCTAAATCTCAATCTTCCCTACAAATACTCTTGTTGCAGGACCTGTTAACCAAATATTTCTATAAGTGCCATCTATCTTTTCAAAAGAGACTTTGAGTTGGCCTCCTTTCGTATGAATATCAACCGCATTATGAATAGTATTAGAATCACCCAAACGGCATGCTATAGCACTCGCAACTACTCCCGTTCCGCATGAATATGTTTCATCTTCTACACCCCTCTCGTAAGTTCTGACATTAATATATGAATCATTCTTACTTACAAAATTGACGTTGATACCTTCTTTCTTATAAGTATCAGAATAACGGATCTTGTGGGCCTCTTTTATGATTTCTAATTCATCTATCTTATCTAAAAACTTGATATAATGTGGTGAGCCTGTATCTAACACAAAATCACCAGCATCCTCATCTACTGATTGCACGTCAGACATCAGAACAGATACATTATCTTCTATTACTTTGCCCTCATGCATCCCATCTATCGCTTTAAATCTGCATACATCACCGATATATCCTAATTGGTGAGCAAAGCGAACTGTACATCGGCTCCCATTGCCACACATACTACTGATACGACCATCAGAATTATAATAGATCATATTGAAGTCCGAATTTTGATCTGGAGTCAATATGATCAAACCATCTGCACCTATGCCAAACCTTCTGTGACATAGATGGCTAATTTTAGCCTGATCCAGATAGTCTTCGATCTCATGATTATTCATACCATCTATCATAATGAAGTCATTACCAGTGCCGTGATATTTATAAAATTGTATATCCATATGTACAAATGTGCCGTTATAGAATCATGCAAACTTAGACTATAGATTGTTAAATTTTAAAGTTTGATAGAATTTATAATGTAAAATACTGACAATCATCACAATATACATATTGAAAATATATCAACTATTACTACTATTTCTTTAAATATGACCATATATTTGTCATTATGAATGCCCACTTAAAAACATTTCTAATATCAGCTGCAACAAGCATCAGTTTGTTAGTGGCATATCACATGGCATTCTATGAAAGACAGATCGTAGAATTAGAAAATGATTTTGCTCGATTAGTCGCTCGTACAGAAAGTGTACAATTATCTGATGATGAGGATTACACCAGCTCCACTTTGCCTAATGACTTTATCTTACCTGCAAGTAAAGCTCGTAAAGCCGTAGTCGGTATCAAAGCCATTCAAATAAAAGGCAAAAACTGGAGAACAGAGAAATATTCAAGGACCAATGGATCAGGAGTAATTCTCTCTTCTAATGGCTACATCGTCACTAATTATCATGTGGTGGAAGATGCTGATAATATAGAGGCAAGATTAGATAACAAAAGAGAATATAAGTGTAAAGTTGTAGGCTATGATAGATCTACTGACTTAGCATTATTAAAAATAGATGCAGAAGACTTGAGCTACTTAGAATTAGGGAACTCAGATTCTCTTAACGTAGGTCAGTGGGTGTTAGCTATCGGAAATCCATTTAAGTTGAGTAGTTCAGTAACTGCAGGTATCGTCAGTGCCAAAGGACGTGAGATTAATATTTTTGATAGACAAGGTGTCGAATCATTTATACAAACAGATGCAGCTATAAATCCAGGCAACAGCGGTGGTGCATTAATCAATACCCAAGGAAAAGTTATTGGTATCAATACCGCTATTCTAACTTACGGAGGCAAATACGAAGGATTTTCATTTGCTATACCAAGTAGTATCGTCAGAAAAGTTGTAAATGACATAAGAGAATATGGCTCTGTACAAAGAGCATGGTTAGGCATAGGAATAGAAGATATAGATGAAGGCATAGCTAAGAAAATGAAATTAAGTTACGTGTCAGGTGTAGTCGTCACTCTCGTAGAAAAGGATGGCGCTGCTAAGGAATCAGATATAAAATCTAGTGATGTGATAATATCTATGGCTGGTAAACCTACTAATACGAAGTCTGATTTTCTCGAAATCATAAGTCAGTATAGTCCTGGTCAGGAAATAGATATCATCCTGATGAGAAAAGGAAAAAGATTAGTAAAAAATATAACTCTCCGTAATCAACTTAACACTACTGACCTGATCGGTGTAAGAAAAGATGAGATTCTATCAGATTTAGGATTTGAATTAAGAGATCTATCATCTAACGAAAAAGATAGACTGAGTACAAGAGGAGCTATGGTTGTCAGTATCATGAAGGACAGCAAAATAGATCAGACTAATATGGAACCTGGCTTCATCATTACAACTATGAATGGTACTGAAGTAACCAATGTCTCAGAGCTTATAGAACGTATCAAAACCAAAGATGGACAAATCCAACTCAAAGGATTCTACGAAAACTATCCTAATGAGTATCTGCATGAGTTCTATAAATAAGTCCCTTAAATCCTACATAATTTGTTCTCCTAATTATTAATAAGTGATCAGTATTGGGTGATCTTACTTATGTATGATTGATAGTATATTCCAATCTCGGAATTGTAATTAAAAAAATAACTTATCTTCGCCCCCACAAAGAAAATGGCCACGTAGCTCAATTGGATAGAGTACCTGATTACGGCTCAGGAGGTTGAGGGTTCGACTCCTTCCGTGGTCACTTTTTCTTCCTTAGATACTTTTTGTATTCCTCTTTCAATGTGTCCATATTTAAGCCTAAAAGCTCCATTTTATCAAATATAGCGGGTACATCGTCTCTTAAAAACTCACTCTTTTTGGACTTCATTATAAGCTTACTCGCATCATCTGATACGAAGAAACCTATACCTCTTAGATTATAAAGTATATTATCTTCTTCTAATCTTCTGTAGGCCCGCATTACAGTATTTGGATTAACTTCTATATGACTGCCAAGCTCTCTAACTGATGGGACTCTCTCTCCTATTGACCATTTGTTGAGCAATATCTGCTCTACTATGTGATCCACAATCTGCAAGTATATCGGCCTGTTTTTGTGAAAGTCCATCTATACAAATTTAGATTTGAATCTATTATAAGATAAAACCCAAAATATCGGTACCGCAAAAAACATGAGGTATCTATAATTACTTGTAATTAATGTCTTGAAAGAATCATCAGCTTGCACACTTCCATTATTGATATAATAACTGAAGAATACAAATACCAACCATAAGATGACGAATACGAGAACAGATTTCAAAATCGTATTTGACTTAAATAAAACAGCGAAAAAGAAAAACACGCTATGAAAGAATACAAAAGAACTATAGTGCTGTAAGAAATAAGACCAACGTATATCTGCTATAGGTGTAAAACGAACATTAAATGTAGCTAAAGCAATGTATGACAATATAAAATATGAGATAAAAAATATCATACTCGATATAATGAGAAAAAGTGGTAAAGTAATTATCCATCTCGAGAGCCACTTATCTATGTGACTCGCAGGAATTAAGAGATAAGTAACTGAATCAGAAGATCTTTTAAATTCTCTGAATGATCTCAATGTATAGATTGTACCGATCGAAAAAAGCATCACTCCAAAGATAATCTCTGGAGCATCAGGAGGTGTATTGACATTGGCTTCATCCGAAATAAGTAGCATTACGAATATGCATATAGCTATCAATATAATTGCCGCCAGATAATAGTATTTCTTGTATAAAATCCAATCTCTTTTTATAAGAGACATGATCTTGTTAGTACTTAATTCCATTGCAGTTAATTATTAAAACATGAATTAATAAGGGCTGCATCTTCGATGACAGCTTTGAAGAGAATCTCTATATCAGCAGATCCTTCTATGGCACTTTCATTAGGCAATACACATATCTTTTCTCCATATCTCGTATCTGAAAATATGATTGAATTGTCGTTATCTACTTCATTTGCGGGGAGAAACAATAAGCTTTTCTCGATGTCTTCTATATCTTGATGAAACACGACCCTTCCACTATCTATTACTATGATATTGTCAAACAAATGAGAGAAATCGAAAAGATTATGAGTAGACACTATAACACATTGGGAGTCGGTAAAACCTGATGTTAGGACCTTTCTAAACTGACTCCGGGATGGCACATCAAGACTATTAGTGGGCTCGTCAAGAATCAGATAATCAACATTGGTTGCCATACCAAAACTGAGGAAAAATTTCTTACGTTGACCAAATGAGATTTCTGTTAATCGAGATGACATAGGCACATCAAATATGTCTATGCATGATTTTAATTTCTCAATATCAAAACGAGGATAAAAATCGCTATAAGCTGAGACATATTGTTTTAAGCTAATGTTAGGTAGATAGTTTTCTTCTTGAAGCAAGTATACTTTTTCTAATAAAGCACTATTTCTCTGATGAGAATGAAACTCATCTATCTCCACAGCACCACTATATGGCTTTAGGCTGCCACTGAGTAACTTTAATAAAGTAGACTTACCAGCACCGTTATTACCAAGCAATCCATAAATCTTACCTCGCTGTAATTCCAAATCCAAACCATTAAAAAGTGTCCTTTTCTTAGAGTAATGGAATTCTAAATTTTGAATTGAAATCATAATTAATTAGTGTATTAGTGCATTAATACACCAAACATACAACTTTTAATCATTTGTTACAAATAGATATTAAATAGTTATTGTTTGTCTGTTGCCCGGCACCAATTTTGGGTGACCGCTTCACACTAATAAGGTCTGATATTCTAAGCACATAATTGAATATATGCTATACCAATTGCCGAAGATATTAATATTGACATTGCCTATTCCATGTTATTGGTATTAACATGGATCCTGATATTGCTATAACTTGAAATTCTCTCTCATCTTAGCATCTGAACTACCGCCGACAAAGACATCAAAATCTCCAGGCTCTACGATATAGTCCCCTTGATTATTAATGAAGCCTAATTCATCCTTTGTTAATATGAACTCAACCACTTGACTCTCACCAGGTGTCAACTCTGTCAGTTGAAATCCTTTAAGCTCTCTTACAGGTCTTGCAACACTTGCAACTTTATCTCGGATATATAATTGAGATACTTCCTTGCCAGTAACATCACCTGTATTCCTCAAGCTTATAGAGACTTTCACTTGTCCATCTACATTGTATGTATTGGATACTGTGAGATCAGAATATTCAAAAGATGTATAACTAAGTCCGTAGCCAAATGGGTACAAAGGACTATTCTTTTCATCCATATAATGTGACCAGAAGACTTCAGCCTTAGGTCCAGGACGTCCCGTACTTAGATGGTTGTAGTATATAGGAATCTGACTTACAGATCGAGGGAATGACATAGGCAATTTACCACTTGGATTATAGTCACCTACAAGAACATCTGCTATAGCATTACCAGCCTCTGTCCCTAATTGCCATGTATTTAATATCGCAGGAACATTCTCTTCTGCCCAGTTGAGAACAAGAGGTCTGCCAGTCATCAGCACTAAGACGATGTTAGGATTTACTGCATAGACTTCCTCTAACAACTCTTGTTGTAATCCTGGTAATCCTATATTGGCTCTTGACCTGCCTTCGCCAGAATGATAACTATGTTCTCCCAAGACCATAAGAACAACTTCTGAATTCTTAGCCAGTTCTATGGCTTCTTGAAATTGACTTCGATCTGTCTCATTAATTTGTAATTCGTTGTGAAATGTATTAGGTCCTATGCTCAATTTGACTCCCTCAGCGTATTTATATTTTATACCCATATTATCTAATCCTTTCAATACAGAAACCGCAGTATTAGAATCAGAACCCATTCTCCAGTTACCTAACGGACTGTCATCATCATTCGCTAAGGTGCCTATGACAGCCAATCCACTTTGAGTTTTTGATATAGGTAATATTTTATTTTCATTCTTGAGCAAGACTATCGATTTTTTAGCCATATCTCTGGCATCAGCCCTGTGATCAGGGTGGTATAGTAGACGCTCTTCTCTTTCCTCACTGCAATACTTATATGGATCGTCAAATAGTCCAAGATCTTCTTTGACTTTTAATATTCTGTATACTGCGTCATCAATGTATTCCATAGATACCGAACCTTCTTCTACAGCCTCTTGTAGAAAGTTGACATTAGCATATGATTCCATATCCATATCAGATCCACCATTGGTTGCTTTGATAGCAGCATCTTTCTTATCTGTAGCATAACCGTGAGCTATCATCTCAGCTCCTGATGCCCAATCCGAAACTACAAATCCTTCAAATCCCCACTTTCCTTTAAGTATATCTCGCTGAAGGAAATCATCAGCGGTGCTTGGGATACCGTTAACGGTACTGAACGAATTCATAAAAGTAGATACTCCTGCATCTACACATGCCTTAAACGGTGGTAAGACGACATTGTATAGAGTCGAAAGACTAATCTCTGCGGCGTTGTAATCCTTTCCTGATTCAGAAAATCCATATGCTGCAAAGTGCTTAGCACAAGCAGCTATAGTGTTATTATCAGAAAGATCTTCTCCTTGAAATCCATGGACACGAGCCTTAGCAATTTGACTACCTAAGTAAGGATCCTCTCCTGCTCCTTCCATTACTCTACCCCATCTTGCGTCTCGAGATATATCTACCATAGGCGCAAATGTCCAATTAAGTCCTCTCGCAGACGCCTCTATAGCTGCATTCCTTGCTGATTGTTGGATAGCTTCCAGATCCCAACTTGCAGCTTCTGCCATAGGTACAGGCATAAGCGTCTTATGTCCATGTATGACATCAAATCCAAAAATAAGAGGTATTCCTAATCGTGTTTCATTGACAACCGTCTCCTGCATTTTTCTGACGCTTTCAGCTCCGACTACATTCAGCACAGAACCTACTCTACCAGATTTGAGATGTTTATATTTATTTTGTGCATCTCCACTTGAAGGTGCTGGACCTGTAGAATCCCAAAATCCATTATATTGATTCATCTGTCCTACTTTCTCTTCTAAGGTCATAGAGTCTAATAGCATATCAATGCGAGATTTTTCTATGGACTTCACTTGAGGAATCGCTTGGTGACTACATGAAATAATAAATAGTGTACAAGCAATGAAAAGAATACTCAATAATTTATGCATGATATAAAGTATATATTTTTTTTGTAAATATTATTGGCTATGAGAAATAAACGTAAGATAGAATCACAACAATCACTATGACCAGTCCTACAGGTTTAGCGTATCTATATGGCGTGATATCTACCTGCTCTGTATACGGTAATTCGAAAGCGACTTTTCTTGGCTTAACCATCCCTATGACCAACATAATGATCACGTTCATCACAAAAAGCATGGCCATGACATGTAAGAAATGAGGATAATTATCATCTCCAAATACATAAGGCTTCAATCCAAATTGACTTATGAAGTAGAGCACTGAACCTAAGATGATTGCCACCTTAGCGGCTATAGCAGGCACATATTTAGTTAGATATCCTACAATAATGATAGTTAAGATCGGTATACTATAACAACCATTTATTTCTTGTAGATATCCGAATAGTCCATTAGGAGCTTTTGCTATAAATGGAGCAATAATCATAGCTCCAAAAGCCAACATAAGACCAAATATCTTTCCTACCCTAACGACAGTCTTATCATCCGCATCTGGATTAAGATGTTCTTTATATATATCCAAACCAAATAGTGTAACAGAACTATTCAGAGCACTATTGAATGAACTAAGTATAGCTCCAAATAAAACAGCTGCAAAAAACCCTACCAGCGCCACAGGTAATACTGTTTTTACTAATTTAGGATAAGCTTGATCTGCTATCGTAATATCATCAGCAAAAATATAGTAGGCAATCATACCAGGAATCACTAAAATTAGGGGTCCTAATATTTTAAAGAAAGCCGCAAGCAATAGACCCTTCTGACCCTCCTTCAGATTTTTTGCCGCTAAGGCTCTCTGAATGATAGCTTGATTTGTACCCCAATAAAATAACTGGACTAACATCATACCTGTAAATATCGTAGAGAAAGGTACACTTGCATCAGATCCACCTATGGCATTAAATCGTTCAGGTGCAGAATGATAAAGGTTGGAAATACCGGTCATAATAGAACCATCACCTATGTAAGCAAATCCAAAAAATGGTATCATAATACCACCTATCAGAAGCCCTACTGCATTAATAGAATCTGAAACTGCTACGGACTTTAATCCTCCAAAAATTGCATATACAGAACCTATGATCCCAATCGTCCATACACAAAGCCAAAGTGCCGCAGTATGAGAAATACCTAATGCTGCAGGAACATCAAACATTGTAACGATAGCTAATGAACCTGAGTACAATACTATAGGTAACAAGATGACAACATAACCCGTCAGAAATAGCACAGTCGCAATCGTCTTAGTCATTGTATCATACCTCACTTCAAGAAACTGTGGTATAGTAGTGAGTCCTCCTTTTAGATATCGAGGCAGCAGAAACAAGGCTGTCACAACCATAGCAATAGCCGCTAATGTCTCCCAACACATGACAAGAATACCCTCTGAAAAAGCTTGTCCGTTAAGACCTACAATCTGTTCAGTAGAGAGATTAGTCAATAACAACGACCCAGCAATAACACCTGCCGTGAGGCTTCTACCTCCTAAAAAATATCCTTCTGATGTTTCTTTTGTCTTTCGGCTGAGAAAGTAAGTAATGATAGCGACAGCAGCCGTGAAGGCTATAAATGTTATAAATGCCATTGGTATTGATTTGATATTGACTCCCAATATAGTGTTCCTGATACACTTATATCATATCAAATCAATACTTTTTTTTGATGACATTTCAGATTCTATTACTGGCGAATAGACACAAGCATCGAATTATTAGTTGTCCTGAAAGTATCTGACATAATCGATCTTTACGTCAGAGGGAAATATTGTTGTTGCATCTGGTGAGCCTGGTAATGTACCTCCTACCGCTAAGTTTATATTCAGATAAAAAGGTAAGGTCAATTCTGAAAGCGGTGCTGATGTAATAGATAGCGTATGATACAAATTATCATCGACATACCATCTGATGGCACTTTCATCCCATGTTATTGAAAAGACATGATATTCATCTGCAAATGTGCCATTAGCCAATTCATACTTTCCTGTAAAATTAGCAATACCATTATCTTGCCAGAATGCTGTACCTAATGCTTCTTTAGCTCGAGTAGAACCTCCTAATACCTCTACGATATCTATCTCCCCGCAACTAGGCCATCCCACTTCGTCTTGATTATCACCAAGCATCCATATAGCTGGCCAAAAACCCTGAGTTGCAGGCATCTTTGCTCTGACATCAATCCTACCAAACTGGAATAACTGTTTCTTACGTGTCACGATCTTACCTGATGTATATGAGTTATTTTGAAAACTTTCTCTCTTAGCTTCGATAGTTAATATACCACCTCCAATTTCCACATTTTCACTTCTATAATATTGTAATTCTTGATTACCCCATCCACAGAGGTTTGGACATCCATCTCCTATATCATAACTCCAAAATTCTTCATTGAGAGTATTACCATTAAATTCCTCATTCCATATAAGTGTCTTACCAAAATATTCAATAGGTGTACTGTAACCAACACCAACAACAGCTGGAGCACCAGAATTAACAACTATTGATTCTTCAGCTTCTGCAGTGGCTCCATCGGGACCGATTGCCGTTATCTTGATTAAGTATGTACCTGTATTCTCATAGGTATAACTAAATTGTCCACCTGCGTCACTAAATAAGTCAATACCAGACACGCCCGTATCCATAGTGAAATCTACAGCATTGGTCGCTGATGCAGTCACTTCTACAAGTCCTGAGCCATCATCTACATTATTGATAGACACATTTAAGTTAGTGGGTAAGGAGCTATCAGGCTCAGAGCTATCACCACAAGAGAAAAATAATACTACGGTAAAAATGGCTGAAAAAGTATATCGGAACATATTGATTCTTTTTTCGATTCTCAAACTTATTAAAATTCTAAAAAATTGAAAGTAAGC
>CAZBXL010000033.1:21025-39156 GCA_964495785.1 uncultured Saprospiraceae bacterium
TTTCGAATTTACAAATACTGGAGACGAGCCTCTCATCCTCATTAATGCGAAAGGATCATGTGGGTGTACAGTCCCAAGATTTCCAAGACAGCCTATCATGCCAGGTGAAACTGCAAACTTATTAGTCCAATTTGATTCTAAGAATAAAGGCAAATTAGGAGGTGCTCGACAGACTAAGAGAATAACAATAAGCGCTAACACTAACCCAACGACAACATACTTAACTATCGTTGGAGTAGTAATATTAAAAGATAATAAAAATGAAGGTCAAATAAAATCGGAAAATTTTGATATCGACGCCAACGATATATTTCTTTATCCTAATCCAGCTGACCAAGAACTAATAATCAGCTTAGATAAGTATACTGAGATAGGCAGTACGGTAGAGATATATGATAGTAAAGGCAGTCTTATTAATTCTCAGACAACTCCATCTAACAACGGACATTCTTATAAGATAAATACAACTCATTACCCTAGTGGCCTGTATACTGCTTCTATAAAAATAGATGGTAAGAATAGAATAGCTAAAAGATTCTATGTCGGTCATAATTGACATCAACAAACTTTTACAAGATGGATTATCAAATTCTGCAAGAACTTAAATGGTTACTATGAGCACTTACAAGACCTATCTTTATATATGATCTAGTATTGAAAACATTCCAAAGCTTCTATGCCAGAGGGCTGCAATTAAACAATTCACTCCTAATTTATATTTTTGTGTTGAGATAACATCAGAATAGAATATGGACTTTCCTACTATTATAGAAAAACCTAAGGTTAGTATCTCCCCTGAGATACTCAAGGAACTTAAGGCTCAGATACATGAGCAAGGTCAGGTTGTGGTGCATTGTATACAGGAAGTGACAGCGCCTATGCTTATACGGATATGGCCGACGACATTTCTATATGATCATCATTCAGCTCATAAGTCTGACTTAGTCCATGCTGAGAATATATGCTATTTTCCGCAGTGGAAAGCTATAGATTATGGAGAAAACTCATTTACATTAATATTCTCTGGACTCCCTAAATCATGCACAGTATTTGACCTCATAGAACATTGTGATAATGAAAGTGGTGCCTTCAAAGTACTCAGTATCACTCGTACAGATTCTGATGTATATTATGTTAGAATATAAAAAAAGGAAGACTCCATTTTACTGAAATCTTCCTTTATGTACCTTGCAATGTAATTACAAGAGAAAAGGGTTCATTGTACCTTTATAAATTATAAACTATTGTCGCTTGAAAATTACATTTGGGATAGTAAAATTTAGATTGTTTCCAACAAAGTTTATTGAGCTGATATCTTAATCACAAGAACACGTTTGGCTTTACAGAAATCTTGTAAGATTGAATATCAATTTTATTCTTTTTAAAATGCGACACCTACTGACATAGTCAATCTGTTAGCACTTTTATTGTATCTAAAATTATCGTAATCAAGAGAAAATCCATCAACTATACTTGTAAACTTATTGATGTATTTCATATCAACATGGAATATACCTAATCGGTATCCTACCATACCTTGAAATCCAAAATCCATTGACTTAGAGGTATCTCTATATCCATCCATCGTAGCCAATTCAGAATTCTGATCTATTCGGATATCCATAACTGGTCCTAATCCGAATTTGAAATCATTAAAATTAACTCCCGCATTAAATGGTATCTCTAAGAAGTAATAAGTCTCCGTATAAGTATTAGCATTATCATTGCTATCCTTATATCCACTTAAGAAAAAATCTGAGCTATATGTTGTTGCAAGGCACTCTGCTTGCAAGAACACTGGACCCAAATTTCTGGCAGCCATAAAACCAATAGAAGTTACAGAAGAACTTCCTACATACTTTAAATCATAAGCGATAAAGTCACTCTGTGGAACGACATCTATATCTGCTGATTTTTGGGCAATCATACCAT
This sequence comes from uncultured Saprospiraceae bacterium, assembly GCA_964495785.1. Taxonomy (GTDB): domain Bacteria; phylum Bacteroidota; class Bacteroidia; order Chitinophagales; family Saprospiraceae; genus RFSX01. Next base: position 22,958 of record CAZBXL010000033.1, read on the forward strand.
ACCCCACTTTAGGGCCAAAAGTCCATTGAGCACTTAGCGAGAAGCTAAATAAAAAACACCCAATGCAAAAAATTAAATTTTTCATTCTATCTATCTTAATATTTTCAGGTTAGTTAAGAACACCTCATGTGTCCATTCTCAATAGTTAGACATTTATACCCCCACTTACCCTATGAGAATCGCTTGGTTAAGCACATAATGACAACCAATTATCACTTTTATTACTCTAATAATTAATTTAGTTCAATAAACAGTAACATTATATAATAATATCTATATGTATCTATTTTGATTTAGGTACAAAAAGTATATCTTTGCGCCTCTTAATTAGAATCATTATGTCAAGAGTATGTCAATTAACGGGTAAGAAACCAATTGTAGGTAACAATGTATCTCACTCTAAGCGTAAAACGAAGAGAAGATTTCTTCCTAATTTAATCACTAAGAAGTTTTACATACCAGAGATAGATAAGACTGTAAGTCTGAAGATATCTACTTCTGCTCTGAGAACTATTAATAAGCTCGGTGTATACGAGTTTCTTAAGAAGCAAGAAAGAGCTGGTTTTGACACAGGTGTTGAACTTAAAAAATAATATATCATGGCAAAGAAGTCCAAAGGCAATAGAATCCAGGTTATATTAGAATGTACTGAGCATAAGGCTACTGGCCAGCCAGGAACATCAAGATATGTAACTCAGAAGAATAGAAAAAATACTCCAGACAGAATGGAGCTAAAAAAATACAATCCTATTCTTAAGAAATATACTGTTCACAAAGAAATTAAATAAACATGGCTAAAGTCAGTAAAAATGCCAGAGTAGCTCAGAGAGCTGCAAATGCTGGTTCCGGAAGAGACTTTGTAAAAGTTGTAAAAAGTATAAAAGACCCTGCTACAGGAAAGTATACTTACAAAGAATTAATGATACACAAAGACAAAGTTAAAGAGTTCTTTGCTGAAAATAAGTAAGCTTAGACATACAAAAAAATACGATTATTATTAAAAGGCAAGGTGTATACTTTGCCTTTTTCTATATCACCAATATCCAATAACATGAGTATCTTCAAAAAGTACTTCACAAAGGAAAAGGAACAAGACCTCAATAAGGGACTTGAGAAAACTAAGAAAAGTATATTTGGAAAAATAGCCACAGCGGTTGCCGGTAAATCGACCGTAGATGAATCTTTCTTAGACGAACTTGAGGGAATCTTGATAGAATCCGACATCGGGCTCGATACCACAGTTAAGATTATAAACAAATTAGAAGCTAAGGTCTCAGAAGTTAAATACCTCAATACTGCAGAATTGAATGATATTCTCAAAAATGTAATCATTGAGATATTAGCAGAAAATAACACAAACGATATAGAGGACTTCGTGTATGACGAGATACACTGGCCATATGTCATCCTTGTAGTAGGTGTCAATGGTGTAGGGAAAACAACCACTATAGGTAAGCTCACGCATCAGTATACCAAAAAGGGAAAAAGCATCGTTTTAGGAGCTGGAGACACATTCAGAGCAGCCGCTGTAGATCAGCTAAAGATATGGGCAGATAGAAACGAAGCGGACTTCTACAACAAAGGCATGAATACAGATCCTGCAGCTGTGGCTTATGAGACAGTACAACATGCTATTAATCATGATAAACAGATATGCATTATAGATACGGCAGGAAGACTTCATAACAAAAAGCACCTTATGGAGGAGCTTACTAAAATTAAAGCTTCTATCAATAAGAAACTACCAGGAGCCCCACACGAAGTTATGCTTGTATTAGATGCTACAACTGGACAAAATGCTATAGAACAAGCTAAGGCATTCACAGCAGCTACTGAGGTTACTTCTATCGCATTGACTAAATTAGATGGCTCTGCTAAGGGAGGTGTTGTCCTAAGTATCTCAGATCAGTTTAAGATACCTATCAAATATATAGGTGTCGGAGAAGGAATTGAACAATTACAGGTATTTAATAGAAAGACATTCGTAGAGTCTCTCTTCTCTTAGGATTATTGTAGTCATGATAGAGACATAGATTTTCTTATTTGAACTAAATCTAAATAATATCTATTTACTATTTTGTATAACTTTTATACTTCACCTTAGTTAGTTTTGATATATGAAAAAGATGCACATATTAGCTATTCTCGCAATTATTGCAGGCATTAGCATCATAGTGATCGGTTCTAAAGACGTTTCAACTTATTCAAGTTTTGCTGAAGCTCTAAAAACAGATCAGAGTGTAAAAATAACGGGGACATTAGATAAGGACAAAGAACTCATCTACAACCCAGAAGTCAATCCAAATCTATTTTCTTTTTATATGAAAGATGGTGACGATGTCTCGCGAAAAGTCCTCCTTAGTAGACCAAAGCCTCAAGACTTTGAAAGAGCTGAATCTATCGTAGTTACTGGCAAGATGAAAGGTGAAGAATTCGTTGCTTCAGAAATATTAATGAAATGCCCATCTAAATATAAAGACGAAGAAATAAGAATCAGAGCCGAAATATAAAAATCACTTGGAGAACAACGTTCAATATATCGGAGAAACATTATGGCCTGGACAACTGGGTCATTTTTTTATAATATTATCATTCCTTTCTATCGCATTTACCGCGGTAGCTGCCTACAGACAATCTAAATTACTTGTCCACGATGACACTTCATGGAGGACTCTATCTAGGATAGGATTTGCTTTACATGGCATTAGCGTATTCAGTATCATCGGAATACTTTTCTATATCATGCTTGGTAAGCATTATGAATATGGTTATGCATTTGATCATGTTTCCGACGACCTGCCGTGGAGGTATATATTCTCAGCATTCTGGGAAGGACAAGAAGGTTCATTTCTACTATGGATGTTCTGGCATGTTATCTTAGGCGCTGTCATAATAAAAACTGCCAAGCAGTGGGAAAGCCCTGTGTTGCTATTTTTAGCATTGATACAGACTGTCATCGCTTCCATGTTACTCGGTATTCATATCGAAATTGGTGACTTCGTTTATAAGGTCGGTAGTAATCCTACTCTACTTCTGAGAGATGTTTTTGATGCACCCATATTTAATAAAGCAGATTATGTATCTGCCTTAAAAGGTAATGGATTAAATCCCTTATTGCAGAACTATTGGATGACAATACATCCGCCGACTTTGTTCTTAGGATTTGCGAGTGTGACTATTCCATTCAGTTATGCAGCGGCTGGTTTCTTCACACGACAATATACAGAATGGCTTAAGCCGGCTCTTAAGTGGTCATTATTTTCAGGAGGTACCTTAGGTATAGGGATATTGATGGGAGGCGCATGGGCATATGAGGCGCTAACCTTTGGAGGATATTGGGCTTGGGATCCAGTAGAAAATATGTCATTGGTTCCATGGATAATTATGGTCGCTGGTATACACACCAACTTAATAGCAAGAAGTACAGGTCGTGCCGTTAAAAGTACATTTGTATATTATGGATTAAGTTTCGTTCTGATACTTTACTCTACATATTTGACACGTAGTGGTATCCTTGGAGATTCATCTGTGCACTCATTTACAGAGATGGGCTTAGAGCCACAACTAATTTTCATGGTCGCTTCTGCTGGACTATTAGTTACTTTTCTGTACTTCAGACACAGCCGTCAGATTGCAACGCCTGTCAAAGAGGAAGCTATCGTATCTCGAGAATTTTGGATGTTCGTAGGATCTCTTATTCTATTCTTTAGTGCACTGATTATTACGATGTCTACATCATTACCTGTACTTAATGCAGTCATCAATATTTTTAATCCAGACTTTGTTGGTACTGTTATAAAAGACCCAATACCACATTATAACAAATTTCAAATATGGATCGCTATTCTCATTACATTATCGACAGGAAAAACCATATATCTGAGGTATAAGGACAATGAGATATCTGCAAGACGTAAGAAGTCTTTAGCTATAAAGTTTGTAATCTTCGTAGCCATCACAGCTCTACTGACATATCTTACAAGTCTATGGATAGATTATTTTCATTGGAAATATACGCTACTTGCTTATACATGTTTCTTTACAGTAGTAGCCAATTTTGCTTTAATCATCCAAGATTTAAAAGCCAACTCAGCTATGGTAGGCTCAGTGCTATCGCATGCTGGATTTGGAATAATGATATTGGGATCTATAGCAAGTGGTCTCAATGAAAAAACGATTACATCTAATCCTTTTGCCATGAGAGATCTCATGCCAGAAGAAGGATTAGCAGATGCTGTCAAGATCTTAGAAAAGAAACCTTTCTTTGTGAATGACTATTGGATCACTTGGGAAAATGATACGACAGAATCATTTACAAAGTATTTTAAATTAAAATTTGAAAAAGAGAACCCAAGTGGCGTTAAGGAGGAACCGTTCTATGTCTACCCTAACTTACTATACTCTAATGATCTTACTAAGGTAGCAGCATTTAATCCAGATACTAAGCATTATTTAGATAAAGATATATTCGTACATATAGCTGGTCTTCCGGCAGCTCAATTAGATGTTAACAATGCAAAAGAAATAGAAGATTCTCTTGTATACAAAAGATACAATGTTGGAATCGGAGATACTATAGACCTGAAGGGTACGTACGCAATAGTAGAGAACATTAATTTTGATCCTCAACGAGAAGAATTTTTGGATACACAGAGTGATATAGGGATGGGAGCTAATCTAAGTTTTCATAGCAAAGATGATAGATACCATATTAATGATGAAGTTGTTATTGGCCTTAAGAAGAATATGCTATACCAGTATCCTGTTGTCGTCAATGATTTAAGACTCAAGGTCAAAATGGATGAGAGTTCTTTTGACAATTATTTCACTCAAGAGAACCTACTCAAATACAAAGATTATAAATTGAAATCTGGAGAATCTTTTGAGTTTAATAACAGGACTTACATACTTGAAGGATTTAATAGTGATATCAAAAATATAAACTACAGTCGGGAACCAGATGACCTTGCATTAAAAGGATTAATCTCCTATCAGGAAGATGGAGATAGAAAACTCTTAGAACCTATATATGTGATCAGAGACAATAGACCATTTAGCATAAAGGATTACGAAGCCAAGGGCGGTACACACATCAGGTTAGCACAGATAGACCCCACTAATGAGGTTTTTGTTTTACAATTAGCTCAAGATATAAGAACTAATCAAAAAATCACTTTAGACATTGCTGAGAACGTTCCTCGTACAGATATCATCGTATTAGAAGCTACAATTTTTCCAGGTATAAATCTTTTCTGGCTTGGAAGTATAATGATGATGTTAGGATTTTTCGTATCCTTAGGGAGACGTTACAAATCGAAATATGGATAGTCCTGTCAAAGTTACAGCTATAGGTTCTGGAAATGTTGCCTGGCACATCACACAGGCCCTAAAGAATATCGGCTGCCACATCAATCAAGTATACAGTCGTAACGCTGATAATGCATATCGCTTAGGCATACATCTTAATGCAGACAGTATCCATGATATAGATGAGTTAAAGATGGATTCTGACTTATACCTCATCATGGTCAGTGATGATGCTATTAAGACAGTGGTCAAGGCCTTACCACAATTTAAAGAATCACAGATTCTTGCACATACCTCGGGATCTGTGCCGTCTACTATCCTGAGTCTTAGATCAGAAAACTATGGCAGTTTCTACCCACTTCAGACATTCTTAAAAACTCAAGAAGTAGATATGTCTATTGTGCCGTTCTTGGTTTATGGAAGCACACCGGCAGCTTTAAGATTTCTAAGAATGACAGCAACGAAGTTATCATCTAATGTGACGGAGATCAATGATGTAGAAAGATTACATTATCATCTAAGTGCAGTCTTTATTAATAACTTCACTAATCATATCGCTTGCATTGCTGACCAATATCTCAACTCTAATGAACTCGATGCTCGATTTTTAAATCCCTTAATGAAAACAACCTTTCAAAAAATCTTACAAGGTCAACCATGCGATAGTCAGACAGGACCTGCAAAACGAGAGGATAAAAACTTAATGAACAAACATTTAAATCTCTTAGAATCCTATCCTGAATGGAAAGAAGTCTATAAAAGTGTATCTAAAAGTATAACAAACCAATATGCGAATACTAAGTGAGTGGACATATAAATCATTGAGAGTTTCTGTGCTACATATGAATGCACGTTATGTACTTAAATTAGAAGACACTCTGCTGGAACAAACGTACAAATTTAGAGATGGTCAGATTGAAAGCGTAGATCAACTAAGGAATCTGGTTACTGAGGATTTTTATGAAGCATGTCTTGAGAGATTTGAAGGAATGAGAACTTCACAAGATGCATTGTTTAGCCCACTAGATGATGAATCATTTGAATTTGATGTCATCATATAGCTGAAGGGTTTTGAGATATCTTAGCTACATCTTATTTCGTTCTTGTGTTCTTATATTTTCTATAGTACCCTTTTCGATATTGTACAAAATTTCAGACACTATCACATTTGTACTTAGACGCATCCTGAGATACCGGTATTCTGTAATAAGTAAGAATATAGAATTTTGTTTACCGGAAATTGCAGTTGACGAAAGACTTAAAATAATTAAAGAATTTTATAGAAGTTTTTCTGATATAGTAATAGAATCAATCAAAGGATTAGCTACGCCAAGAAGAAAAATTAAAGAACGATTTACACTTCTAAATCCTGAAATTCTCGATGAACATTATCGCAATCATCAATCTGTTATCATCTACAGTCAACACTACAATAATTGGGAATGGGGAGCTCTGACTTTGGGCATGCAAATGTCTCACCATGTCATTGGTATAGTTAAAAAGATTAGCAATTCACATATCAACAAATATGTACAAGATAGTAGAACTGGACACAATGTCTCTGTTGTAATTATGGAGGAGGTAGATAAGTTATATAGAGCCCGTCATGACAATCCTATCGCTGTCGTATTTATAGCGGATCAGATGCCATTCCGTTCTACAAAGAATCATTTGGTCAATTTCATGAGCAAAAAAGTAGACTTCCATAAAGGCGCAGCGATCTATGCTTGTGCCAAAAACTACCCGGTTTATAGCTATGATATTCATAGAGTTAGTCGAGGCCGTTACGAGGTGACACTCACTCCTATCCATATGAATCCAAAAGAACTAACCCCCTTACAGCTTACACAACTTTATGTAGATAATCTGCAGAAGCTCATAAAGAAATCACCTCACAGCTGGCTATGGTCTCATAAGAGATTTAAGCGAGAAATTGATTACTGAAACTGTTTTAAGAGATATTAGCTATATCTTTTGATTGATTACCTTAGCAGCAAAATTTTTGTAATATGTTAAGAGCAATATCACCTATCGACGGAAGGTACGCGAAGAAGACAGAAGCACTGGCAGAATACTTTTCTGAGTATGCACTTATAAAGTATAGAGTTAAGGTAGAGATCGCCTATCTCATAGCACTTACTGAGCTTGATATCCCACAGATAACTCAATTAAAATCTCATAAAAAGGTCATACAAGCAATCTACGATAACTTCAGCTTAGAAGATGCACAGGCTATTAAGGACATAGAAAAGACGACTAACCATGATGTAAAGGCTGTAGAGTACCACATAAAGACTAAGATGAAAGCTGCTGGTCTCGAAGAATATGGAGAATGGGTGCATATAGCGCTTACTTCTCAGGACATAAATAACACTGCTACACCCCTTATGCTTAAAGCATATCTTGAAGATATCTATTTTCCTACAATTACAAGTTTAGTTGAATCTTTAAAGTCCAAACGTACTGAATATCAAGGTGTTCCGATACTCTCAAGAACACATGGACAAGCTGCAAGCCCATCCACAGTTGGTAAAGAAATAGCCGTTTTTATTGAAAGAATTGAGGATCAAATGGCAATTGTCCGGACTCTACCTATCAAAGCAAAATTTGGAGGCGCTACAGGCAATTTTAATGCGCATAAAGTCACATTTCCGAATATAGACTGGCCAAAGTTTGCAGATGAATTCGTAGAATCCCTGGGATTAAAGCGATCTCACTATACTACTCAAATTGCTCATTATGATCACATAGCTGCTGTCTGTCACGGGATGTCTCGCATCAATACGATACTGATTGATATGGCCCGAGATTTTTGGACTTACATCAGTATGGATTATTTTACACAGAAAGTTATAGCTAATGAAGTCGGTTCTTCTGCTATGCCTCATAAGGTCAATCCTATAGATTTTGAAAATGCAGAAGGCAATTTTGGTTTTGCTAATGCAACCTTAGAGTTCCTTGCCAGAAAACTTCCTATTTCAAGATTACAAAGAGACCTCACAGATAGTACGGTAATTAGAAATCTTGGGGTACCCATGGCACATATTCAGATAGCGTTGACATCTCTATTGAAAGGCCTGAGCAAGGTGGATCTGAACAAAGAAAAACTTCATTCTGACTTAGATAAAAATTGGGCTGTGGTCTCTGAAGCTATACAGAACATCTTGCGTAGAGAATCTTATCCTAAGCCCTACGAGGCCTTAAAAGCACTTACAAGAGGCAACCAGACTATTACAGAAGAAAGTATTAAATCATTTATTGACACACTTAATGTATCTGACGAGATAAAGAAAGAACTTGCAGCTATCACTCCTCATAACTATGTGGGATATTTATAGGCCTTATTTTGAATTATATGTCCCACTAATGTTGTTATTAGATAAACAAACATAGAATCGTGATAGGCAAAATATTAAAAACCATTTTTAAATCTGGTAAAAAAACTACAGAATCCGTAGGTAAATCAATGGATTTCATAGATGATTTATTAGAGAAAGAAATCATTGTTGGTGCAGTAGAATCTATAAAAGAAAAGTCAGGCGACGCAGTTCAGAAAGCAGGTACTCTTTTTCAAAACTCAAAAGATCTCATCAATAGTAAACAAGGTGAATTATCGGAAACAATGTCAGAAACTTCTGACACCATTAAGAATGTCATGCAAGAAGGTGAATCAATCGTGAAAAAAATAATAGGAGACTTACAAAGTGAAGAAGAATAAAGAGATTCAGATACCTACATTAGTTATTAAACTTGACTTTACTCTTAATCATATAATGGTCTGAATATGGCGACTCAATCGTGTTATAATCTATATACCCAATATGACCACTACCGAAAATATAATCTATCCTCAAGAATGGTACACGTGATTCTATCGTCTTACCACTTCCCCATCCTCTTTGGAGAAAAGCATCTGCATAGTGTTCTCTGATGTAATCGTATAAATAAGATTGAGGTGTGTCATTAAGGTCACCGCAGAGAATGATTGGATAATCGCATTGAGAAGCATGTTCCACGATAAGCTGAGCCTGCTTGTAACGCGTATTAGAAAATCCGTTGTAATACTTCACTATACCCACCATGACAGATAAAGATTTTACTTCACGAGTATCTTGATGAATGGTCTTTGGAATATTGCCATCGTGACGATTAGACTCTAAGTGATAACTATAAATCCTCAATGTATCAAAACCCACTATGACATCTGCCCACATACAAGTATTAGCCACATTAGAATTAAAGTCTACCATACCTGCGGCTAAGATTGGGTGTTTGGATAAGATACTTACAGTTTTATCTACAGCAGTATGTTCATGCTTGAAGTCTAAGGCGGTTTTTAGTATCGATCGGCTTAGGTCTCCGTACTCTTGTACAGCCATGATATCAATATCATCATGTTCAGATAACTCCTTACTAAATAAGTTCATATGATATTCTGCATCGGTGCTTGGCATAAGCGCTATAGGCTTAGAAAACTGCATATTGAAAGATGCAACGGTGCAATCAATAGGAGATATAGATTCTTGAAAATGAAACCCAAAGATACGAGTGAAGGCAGGAAGACTTATCAGCAAAAGCAAAACAACAAACCACGTTATTTTTTGCCTTAAGAAAATGAAGAGTAATAGAATAAAACAATTTATAATAAAGAAAAATGGGAAGAATAAACCAAAAGTAGAAACAAGAGAATTATCCTTGATAGGTATGTAAGGACTGATCAATGAAAGTATAAGCGCAATACTATTGAGGATACAAATCAGAAATATAGTCCTACGAAAAAACTTAGTAAGTATACTCCACATCATTGTGAGTTACAATAACTTGAGAAGACGCAGAATCTTCTACACGTCCTATTATCTGAGCATCAATACTAAATGATCTACAGATATCAATAATTTGAGAAGCAGCAGAAGTATCTGTATAAACTTCTAATCTTGTCCCCATATTAAAGACTTGAAACATCTCAGAAAAATCTGTTTCTGACTCTTCCTTTATAATCTCAAACAGTGGAGGTATAGGCAATAAGTTATCTTTAATGATTCTCTTACCGGGAGCAAATTTCTTAACCTTCGTATGTGCACCGCCAGTATTATGAATGATGCCAGATATCGCAGGACGACATTCTGTAATAATCTTCTGAAGCAACGGTAAAAAAGTCCTTGTAGGAGATAACACCAACTTACCTAAATCAATATCTTTTCCGTCAATATTCACTTTGTCTGTTAATGATCTCTTACCTGCATAAATTAATTCTGCGGGAGAATGATGATCAAAACTATCAGGGTATTTCTCATAGTATTCTTTTCTGAAGACATCATGTCTTGCGGAAGTCAAACCATTCGAGCCCATGCCACCGTTATAGCTATTCTCGTAACTGCTTTGTCCGTATCCAGCAATACCTACGATGACATTACCATCTTTCATATCATTGACGATAAGTTCATCTTTATGAGTCCTAGCAAAAGTTGTGTAGCCAACATCAATTGTCCTTACAATGTCACCCACATCCGCTGTCTCTCCTCCAGACATATGTATATGAATACCATGATCGTGGAGCATATCAAGAAAGTCCTTAGCACCTGAAATAATTGCTGAGATTATCTCTCCAGGAATAAGATTTTTATTACGACCTATGGTACTCGAGATGAGGATATCATCTATAATCCCAACGCAAGCCATATCATCGAGATTCATCACTATTGCATCCTGAGCTATACCTGCCCATACTGATGTGTCTCCAGTCTCTTTCCAATATATATAAGCTAAACTTGTCTTTGTACCCGCGGTATCAGCATGCATCACATTGACATAATCAGGATGCTTACCCACTACATCCGGCATTATCTTACAGAAAGCAAGAGGAAAGAGTCCTTTGTTTAAGCCTTTTATTGCCTTATGTACATCAGACTTAGAAGCTGAAACCCCTCTTAATTCATATTTTTTTGGATCTTTCATGAAAATATTTTTCAATATAATATACTGAACATCAATTACTTATGAAATAAACACACTTTTTTTGTAAAAAAAACCAAATGCTTAAGCAACGTATTTGGCCTTTAAGGTATCATGTATGTAGTTCTCAAGCCAAAAGAGGATTAAGAATTAACTGATTTTTTAAATATTGCCCTGTTATAGAGGTTGTAACCGTACAGCCTCTTTTTTTTTGTCTAATAATTAGTCTTCTTTCCGACCCATATCTACTAAGTATTTAAGTTACTTTTGCGAGCCGCAACAATGATATGAAAGTTATTGAAATAGACATAGAAAAAGTAAGTCAATTCTCTGATAGAGATAGGGATTATATTTTGAATTCTACTAAGTTTAAAGACCTTCTAAATTTTGATTTTGAGTATAATCAATTCGCAGAGGTAATTAAAAAAAGGTCTAATTATAAAACAAATAGATCTCTACTTTATGATGTAATAACTCATCAGTATACACATCTCAAAACATCTGATAAGACTCAGATTCACATTAATAATCTACAGAAAGAAAATACATTCTCGATAACGACGGCTCATCAACCCAGCCTTCTAACAGGACCATTATATGTCCCATTCAAAATTCTTTCTACTATAAATCTATGTCAAAGATTAGCGAACGATTTTCCCGAGTTTAATTTTGTTCCTGTATTCATCACAGGTGGCGAGGATCATGATTATGAAGAGATCAATCACTTACATCTATACAGTAAGACAATCACATGGAATTCTGATCACTCAGGCGCTGTAGGTCAGTTTCCTACTAATGGATTAAAAGAAGTCATCACTGAGGTAAAAGACATCTTAGGTGACAAATCAAATCTTAAAGAATTTTTAGATGCTTTATCTCATAATCTCGAAGCACAAAAGACTTACGGACAATTTAGCATTGACTTGATTCATGCCTTATTTGACGGTTTGGGATTGGTCATTATTAATATGGACAATCCTAAATTAAAGAGAGAATTCATACCTCTAATAAAAAAGGAAATATTAGAGAGCTTTAGTTATGAACCTGTCCAAAAAGCTCAAGAAAAAATAGAAGGTCTTGGATACTCGCCACAGACTCACATCAGAGATATTAATTTCTTTTATAAGAAAGATCAACTAAGAAATAGAATAGAAAAAGATGGAGACCACTTTAGAGTTGTCGATACCAATATATCGTTCTCTGAAAAAGAATTGATTGCTGAGATAGATAATTATCCTGAGAGATTCAGTCCTAATGTAATCATGAGACCTCTGTATCAAGAACTCATACTGCCTAACTTGGCCTACATTGGTGGTGGCGGAGAGTTAGCTTACTGGATGGAGAGGAAGACTCAGTTCGATGCAGCTAAGTTGCCTTTTCCTATGTTGATAAGACGAGTTTCTGGAATGATCGTATCGGACAGGATGCAATCACAGCTTAATAAAATCAATATGGACTTGCCTGATCTGTTCATACCACATCATGATCTTGTAAAAAAGTATCTTCAGATTTCAGAAGCTCCAGATTTCAGTTTGGAAGAATTTAAAAAAGAGATAGAGACGATATACAAGAGAGCGGAAGAAAAAATTGTAGCGATAGATAAAAGCTTAGGAAAAACAACTCAGGCAGAAAAAGTTAAAGCTCAAAAGTCTTTTGATTATTTAGAATCTAAGCTTAAAAAATATGTCAAGCAGCAAGAAGAAAGTTCTCTAAATAAGATATCTAAACTTAAAGACAAGTTCTTTCCATCTAATGGCTTACAAGAAAGGCATGACAATATGCTGGAATATATGTCTACATATGGTATTGGGATTATAGAAAAGCTCCTTACTCATTGTGATCCCTTTGACAAGATCTTTAAGGTATTTCTTATGCAGCCTGAGGATCACTAAAAATTAGAATCATATCTTTTATTCTTTCTTTTAGGTCCTTACGATTTACAATAAAATCTAAAAATCCGTGCTCCATTAAAAACTCTGAACTCTGAAATCCTTCAGGTAAATCTCTTTTAATTGTTTCTTTAATTACCCGTGGACCTGCGAAGCCTATGAGAGCTCCTGGCTCAGAAAAGTTTATATCACCCAACATCGCAAACGAAGCAGTCACACCACCAGTCGTAGGATCTGTCATAAAAGAGAAGTATGGTATCTGCGCCTTAGCTAATTGAGATAGCTTGGCAGAGGTCTTAGCCATCTGCATCAATGAGAATGCAGACTCCATCATTCTTGCACCTCCTGACTTAGATATAATCATGAAAGGCACTCTGTTCTCTATACAGTAATCAACTGATCTCGATATCTTCTCTCCTACTACCGACCCCATAGATCCACCTATAAAACTAAAATCCATAGCCGCAATCACAAGAGGTTTTCTAGCTACTGAGCCTACACCGACAGTTATAGATTCGTTTAGATCTGTTTTTTGCTTTGCTTTGATAAGACGATCCTCATAAGGAACAAGGTCTTTAAAGTTAAGATGATCTTCAGATATGAGTTCGTCATACAAGACCTCATACTTCCCATCGAATATGATATCAAAGTAATCATGAGAACCGATACGCGTATGATAATCACATCTGGGACAGATATAGAAGTTACTTTTTAGTTCCTTGACAGTTATGGTCTCATTGCATTTCTTACACTTAAACCAGAGACCATCAGGAGCCTCCTTTTTGTTCTTAGTAGCCGTTTGTATTCCTTCCTTAAATCGTTTGAACCAACCCATAAAAAAGCTCTTTTAATTGTGCCTGGGGAGAGGCATTAAAAGTTTTTGGATAATTTGCAGAATGCAAAGTTAAAAGGAATGCTGATTACAGCAATAATAATGGAAGTTTATTCTTACTAAATCTTAAATATTTTAGATATGATATTGATTTTCAACTACTTAGAAACATGTATTCAATAAGACATAAGTAAGAAATATTGGAATGAGATATCTTCTCAGATTACACAAATCTAACATAGAAACGACATCTAAAAAGTAATAGATTTTAGTCTATTCATACTTAATTGACCACAATTGTAGGGATCTATTCTAACTGTAATGTAATCTTTTCAATTGTATCGCTCTTCCGACTTCTTTCAGCAGCAAACCCCATTATATGTGACTCTATAGAAGCTCCGATATTACTTGTAAGAAGGCTCTCGTCTTGATGTGCTACCGCTTGTATCCAGTCACTCATTAAATTCCAGTCTCCACCACCATGACCATCAGTCTTATTATCCCATTCTTCGACTTTTCCTGTTCTGAAATCTGTCCATTTGTAAGAATACATATCTCCTACTATATCTCCCATACTGCCCATAACACGTGTACGACGTCCATGATATGAGGTGAATGCTTCCATATTAAAACTAACAGTGACATCGTCTTCAAAAAGCATATTAACTGTGTAATGATCTGGTTGATCATTATCCATACGATAGACACATCTTCCATAGTCAGAACTCCTAAGGTAATCTATGATAGCATCTCCATGCTTTGACTTATCCTCTGGAAGATCAAAATGATGCAACCATGTTCTATCACGATGATAGATCTTAAGAGCAGAATAAGGGCACGTTTCTTCTGCCGGACACCCATCCGTACATCTATTGGGACTACCCTCTGGAGCATTACCTTTGTGAAACCACTTAAGTGACCCAAAGGCTTGTATCTTCTTACAAGGTTTACCTATCATCCACTTAATAATATCCAAATCATGACACGATTTAGCTAAGATGATGGGAGCTGTCTGCATGCTATTATGCCAGTTACCTCTGACAAACGAATGGCTCATGTGTACATGCTCAATAGGTTCAAAGTGCTGCATACTTACTATCTCACCAATCATCCCTGTCTCTATAAGTTCTTGCAACCTCATAAAGTAAGGTGCATATCTTAAGACATGGCATACTGCGACGATACGTCCCGTCTTATTGGATAGCTCTAATATATCTCTACATTCTTGCTCTGAAGGAGATATAGGTTTCTCTAATAGTATGTCATAGCCCAATGCCAAAGCTTTCATACATGGTCCATAATGCAGATCATCTGGTGTCGTGATGATAACTGCATCAGCGAATTTTGGTCTGTCAAAGACTTGCTCCCATGTAGTAAATTGATTTTTGATAGAGATATTATGCTTCTCAGAATATCTCTTCCTTCTGATGTCAATGGGTTCTGCTACTCCAACAACACTAATTTCTTCAGGATATTCTATTGCATAATCACCATACACATTACCTCGATTACCCGCTCCTAATGTCACTGCTGTAAGAGCTTTCGCAAATTTCTTTTTCTTACTTGGATCAGGCAATCTGAGTACGCGTCCTGTTTCATCTTTAGCCCAACTACTAAATGGAATTGCTGTCGCTCCGATCCCAAAAGATAGTTTTTGTAAAAGGTCTCTTCTGTTGATAGCTCTTTTCAAATCATCAATAAATTAATAATGTATAAATTACATACTGTATAACTAATAAACACTATTGCTATATACGGAAAAGATAAAGAGAAGTGAAATATTTAAAGCACAGATATTGTTGTGCCAATTCTTACTGAAGTCGGATGAGACAAAATGAAGTAGAAGCTGTTCTTTAATTATTGTAAAGGTCTCCGAGACCCTCTGGTATCTCTAGGTATATCTCCTCGGTCTCCTTTTTCGTTTCTATGATGTTATCTTCATGAATTGGAAACATGAATGTAGAATCTCCATTGGTGATAAAACACATCACTTGATTAGGATATTCTTCTACAGAACTGATATGACCACGACGTATATTGTCCTGATCAATTACTGCATATCCTATTAACGGATGCATAGAATTATCTGGACCATCTATATTGGTTACTTCATTGACTTCGAGGAATACGGTCTTTGCAGAGTACTGTTCTGCATCTTGTGGTGAGTCTACTTCTTCTAACTTAATCATCATATGACTATCAGTCAGAAATTTTTCTAT
>CAZBXL010000034.1:0-38972 GCA_964495785.1 uncultured Saprospiraceae bacterium
GATGATGGTATGTCGCCGTCTCTGTGAGATACGAACAGATATGCGATCATCACCTATTGTTATCTCTCGTCATTTTATACGTAATGTCTTCTTTGTATTCTAATATCGTGTTTTTTAAATATTAGGTTGAAGTCTTGAATCAGTATATCATAAACTAAATTTCTTATTATACAATTTTCGTTCACTTTTTCCATTGCAAATCCAGGCACTGTTTGTATTGAGTTTTGAACATTTAAGAATTTATCCAAGTAATATATTCTATACCACGAAATTCCGTCTTCTTTTAATTTTGAGTTTTCTTTATCACGTCTTTTAAATTCTACTTTAAATTGGGAGTTGTCTGAACTTTTCTTTCCATAACAACCATAGAATTCATTTTCTTCATTTAGGTAAATGTAAAAATGATGAGGCATGTTATTGTAATAGTTTAGATCTTTTAGAAAATGGATAAAACATGATTCAACCAATTCCTTGTAAGCAATTTCGACATGGGTGAATAGCGTGGTTATGTATTCTTTCATCCTTTCCACGCTAAATTGAGCAATTCGAATCGTTTCATTCTTAACTCCACTTTTTCTGTAGAATTTGTCCTTTATTTCTTTAAGGGAAATATCAGAGGTAGGTAAGTAATGAGAATCAAGTTTTGTAATTCCTCTGTCAATCAAAATATTAACTATTTTATAAAGCTCTTCAAAAGGAGGGAAGCTGCCAGTGACATTTAATGGAGGGATTTCTTCCTTGCGGTTTAAAGCAAAGTCAACCATTTTAGATATTTGTGATTTTTCAATTTTATTCCTTTTGTAATAATGCTCAGCTCGGAATTTATATAATCTATCTCTTAAGTCTATTAGATTTAATGGGTATACCTGATTAAAACGAGGTAATCTAAAATCATCTATTGTATAATCATATTTCAGCTCTTTATAGTTATAGTAAAGAATAGTAACAACCTTCTCTATTAATATGATGTTGCTCCCATATTCAACCAATTCCCCATCTTCAATTATTTTCTTCAGTTGTTGAAAGCAATACTTTTCTATAATTTCATTTTGATCTCTAACTAAAAGTTGATCAGAAGAAAAATGAATAGTTCTTCCTCCCTTTTTGTAAATACTACTTTTATAGAATGGAGTATTGAAATCATCATTAAAATTGTCGGTTTTAAAGCTTTTTACTGTGTCGTCATTTATAGGACATAGAGAGTAACCATCTTTTAGTTCAAAATTTTCTGGAATTATTATTCCTATTTTCCCTTCTGTATATGGATTGAATTTCTTCTTTAGTATGCCGTAATATTTATCGAGATATTGATTGTAAGATTTCGCATAAGAAATCAATTTTGCTTTCTTGAACCGATCATAAATATTCTTTTTCGATAAATCTGCATTGTTCAAATAAAAATTGATAGCACTTTGACCAACTTGATTTTCATGAAATTTTTCCAATGTCTCATTAAATTGATCGTCACCTAATTTGTCCAATTGATAAGAATGATAGCAAATTATATAATCTCTAATACTTGAATAGTAAAAAGAAATCTGGTAGGATACATCATCACCTGATTTAATCAAAATATTTCTATCAAATAGTTCTTGAGGAATTTTGTTTCCAAGTGGCAGTTGGATTTCATTGATTGCTACTTCAACATTGAGTCCTTCTGCTTTAATAAAAGGGAAAGTACTTTTGTCATGTTTTAAAATAGCTTTCCCTAATTCGCTTAAATATCTTAAACCATCTTGAATGTCAACAAATGCAATTTTTAAGGACTTAGAAAGATAAGTTTTGATTAATTCTAAATCACTAATATTTTTTGGCACTTCTCGGTTCCTATACACTTCAGAAAATATTCTAAGAAAAAATCCATTTTTTAGTTTTTCTTCTAATTCATTAGATATTTCTCCTTTGAAATTAAATGCTTTTCTGTACAGAGGAACTATATCATTGCTTTCATTTTGGTCGAATGTTTCTAAGTAAAACCCTGGGTAGTTTTGTTCCTTATTGTTTCCATGAAACTGAGTTAGCTCATGAAAAGTATTATTATTTGTTTCATTCCTTGTTAAAAATCTGTCCCAAACTGTAGTTTTACAACTTATACAAATTTTTAGTTTATCAAATTTGCTAACTGAGTTTGTCAGGCCACTCAATTCATTTGGGAAGAAAGTTGAAATATTTTCATCAATCGCGTCAATAAATATTATGACATTTTTTTTAGCCTGAGTTGCTAATTCTTGTAGTTTATTAAGAACTTTTTCTCTTTCTATTTTTGTTGAGAAGAATAGGTTTAAATCTTGAGATATTTCATCAATAATAGGTTGGCTTATTAAAGTACCATTATAGAAAAAAGTAAAATGGTCTTTAGACGATTCAATAGCTAATGAGCACATTGAACATGTCTTTCCAACACCAGCATCACCAACAAGCCCAAACACAGATTTGTCACTTTTTTGAAATTCTTCAAAGTCTTGTTTGAGATTAATTCTTTGAACATGTAAAGATTCAATGAACTTTGCCCTTGGAGAATCTATGTCACCAGAAACTAATTTTAAATTATCTTTAATTTGTTCTTTGCTAAATATCTTGAAGTTATCATTGGAGAAAGAAACAAAAGAAAGTAAAGCTTGGTATCTAATATTGAGGTCTTCATCAAGAGATAGCTTACAGCCATTCTTCCAGTATTCTGATTGAGTAGAAATTGGTTTTCCAGAAAGATCTTCTTTTGTTATTGTGTCAAATATTCGAATTGTCTTTCCATTAGTAACAATTGTGAAAGGAGCAATATTACCAACCAATGCTCTTGAATAGGATATGGCTTGATTTATATCAGCTTCAGTTATTTTATGTTTATCTCTTTTAATTTCAACTACAAATAGATTTTGATCATTTTTCTTACACAGCAAATCGGATTTTCCTCCCATTTGCTTCTCCTTTTTGCCAAGTTTAATAGAATAATATTGTTCTAACGAAATATCATTTATATCAAATCCAAGATCTGATATAAAAGGCAGAATCAATTTCGATCTTATTTCTTCTTCGTTGTTGAGCATTTAATCATTTGATGAGAGATAACGGATCGGTGATATGGAGCGGACGCAGCGATAGCAAGTCTGATCTCATATCACTTGTTACCACACGTTTTCATCTTTTTTGGTTGATGTGTATAGTTCACTTGCACTATTCAGTAGTTTCTTACTAAATTTCTTTGACATGAATTTCATTTCGAATTCCGTCTTTAATGTTTTTATCTTGTTCAACAAGGTGTCTTGTTTTTTCCAATACTGCTTCAACTCATTTTGGGTCAAAATTTTATTGATTTTTCTGTTAGGATCAATCTTTATCAATGGAAATTCTGGATTGTTTTCGTCTGTTAGCGTTATTTGATTATCGATTTCAATACTAACATCAATCATAAATCCCTCAATCAATTCAAAGTCTTTCATCGAGTTTACTTTTTTCGGATCAATATCGAATTCAATTTGATCGACCAAAAAGAAATGACAATTTAATTGAATGTCACCAAGAAAAATTGAAGCACTTCTACTTTCTATTTTACCTGTTTCATCGGTTAGATATTCAATTGCGTAGTTCTCGCTAATCTTATTTTTGTCATCAAATTTGACAATATATTTTTCATTGATTAGGGCTATTAATTTTTTCCAGTCTTCAAGAGAAACTTCTTGGACGTATAAATCTATTAATGAGCCATCTGGTTCAAATATCCATTTTATGTCTTTCCAGTTTCTTTTCATTTTTAATGTGTTGTAACAACAATATATATCCACCAAATGGATATAATTTGTTTCAAGTAAAGTTATACAAATCATATTACATTTCCGTAAATACTTGATAATCAAGTGCTTTATTCGTATTCAAACGGATATAAACGATTATATACGTAAGTAAATGTATTTTATACGGCTATAGCTTTCAAGTGTATTCATCTTTGCATCATCATTGATCGTACAGATCATTTTTTTATTAATCCGTCCTCGTTATTATGAGGATATAAAAAATTTAAATCATGAATACATTAAGGAATCACGTACAGTTATTAGGCAATTTAGGAAAAGATGTAGAGTTATCTACTTTCGAATCAGGATCTAAGAAAGCATCATTTTCACTTGCGACGAGTGAGTACTATAAGAATAATGCTGGCGAAAAAGTGCAAGAAACACATTGGCACAATGTCGTTGCATGGGGCAAGAGCGCAGAGATAATGAGCAAATCATTGTCTAAAGGATCAAGAGTCCTCGTCAAAGGTAAGCTTGTAAGTAGGTCTTACGAAGATAAGTCAGGAACTAAAAGATACATTACTGAAATATTAGCCAATGAGTTTGTTGGATTAGATGTCAAGACGCAGCCATTTTAATCTTACATAGATAAGTATATTTTCTTGTGTTGGCTCTTTTGTTAGAGCCAGCATTTTTTATATGATGATATATCAATTAGAAATGATTTCTAAGTTTTTGATTTCATCCTTAAGTTTGATAACTTTAGAAATTGCATTTGATGATTTTCAGAAAATTTAATCACACAGAAGTAATTCAATCTATTGGCTTATATGAATTTTAGATACAGTATGACACATCGTAATATAATATGCTACTTCCTTTTCTCATTTATGTCAGTTTCGATATCGTTTGCTCAGCATAATGATCATCATGAATATGTTGACCTTCATGATCAAGTACATGAGGAAGAAATTCATTACGAAAATGTCTATAATCTTGACTGGAAAAAAAGAGAATTACTCACGTTAGGTTCAGGTATTGCAGTTACAGTGCTTGGTCAGTTTGCAATTAATAATTCTGAAGAGTCTTCTCTTGAGGGTATTAATAACTTGACGAGTGATGATATCAATTTTTTAGATCGAGGTTCTGTTGGTAATTTCAGTTCTTCTGCAAGAGAAGCAAGTGATCTTATATTATATACATCTGCTACCTTGCCATTCTTGAGTTATTTCTCAAGTAAGTGCCGAGCTGAAGGTGGGCCTATAGGAGTTATGATAGCGGAGACGTTTCTATTAACTTATGGATTGACCAATGTCTCAAAGGGATTAGTTAATAGATATCGACCATATAATTATAATGCCGATGCACCCTTAGAACTAAAGTTAGGAGAAGAGTCTAGAAGATCATTCGTATCTGGTCACACGTCCAATGCCACAGCACTGTCGTTTCTTGCTGCTCGTATATTAACGGATGTACATACAGACTTTGAGAAGAAGATTGTGATCTGGTCTGTAGCTGCTACAGTCCCTGCAGTCGTAGGCTATCTGAGAGTCAAAGCAGGTAGACATTTTCCTACAGATGTGATAGGCGGTTATGTATTAGGAGCAACGATAGGATATCTCATTCCTGAGATGCACCTTAACAAGAACTTAGATCTATATGTAAGTCCTGCCGGTGGAGTAGGGATGAGTCTCCAGTTCTAATCCATCTCAGTAGCTTTAACTAACTGCTTTATTATCAAGAGAATAAGGTCAAATAAAAAAGAGGAGCTTACATTGTAAACTCCTCTTTTTTTGTGATCGGTCTGGGGCTCGAACCCAGGACCCACGCCTTAAAAGGGCGTTGCTCTACCAACTGAGCTAACCGATCCTCTTTTTGTAAAGGATTGCAAATATATGAGGTATTTTTGTAACTGTCACAGTTAAATCAAAAAAAAACTTTTGGAATTAGTGGATATTATATGTCTCGGGCTTTCTGCATTTTTATTAGGCCTTTCTAAGTCAGGATTTAAGGGCTTAGGTGTACTGATTGTGACATTATTAGCCATAGCCATTCCAGCTAAAGCATCGACTGGAGTCCTTCTACCTTTACTCATAGCTGCAGACTCGATGGCAGTTTACTCCTACAGAAAGAATGTTCAGTGGGATATATTCAAATCTGTTGCGCCATTCATGGTTTTAGGTGTATTAATAGGAGTAGTTACTGGGGATGCCATGTCTGACGATATTTTCAAAAAGCTCATGGCGGCTATCATATTGATCAGTGCTATATTAATGCTGTATGCATCTAATACCACCGTTACAAGTCAAGGTTCTAAATCTAAATTAGCAATGATTCTGGGGACGGCTGCTGGTTTTACTACCATGATAGGTAATCTTGCAGGTCCATTTATCAATATTTATTTCTTAGCTATCGGATCTACCAAAAACCAATTTATAGCAACAGCAGCGTGGCTATTTTTTATTATGAATCTCTTCAAGTTGCCTTTTCATATTTTTGTCTGGAAAACTATCAATGAACAATCGCTGCTATTAGATCTGAAGATGCTCTTACCTGTGATTATTGGATTTGCCCTTGGCTTTAGACTTATCAAGTATTTCTCTAACGAGGGTTTTAGAAAGTACATCATAGGGATGACGATATTAGGCGCAATACTGATATTCTTAAAATGATCAGAATAGAATTAGTGGCTATTCAGAATTCATTAACTTTAAGCTTTTATAAAATTACTACCCTTAGTTACACATGAACTTTAAGACCATAATGCAAGTCAGCATAAGCATATTAACAGTCGTATTACTGTTATGTTGTAAAGGTCAAAAAAGTATAACTCAATTATCAAATCCGGATCAGTTAGATGCTTACAGAGCTGACATCGTCTTTGATCAGCCCATGAAATGTTCAGATGTCTTAGCGTACATTCCAGATGAGCACTTCTTTGACAAGGAGGTCCGTATTAATATCCAGTTGATGAATTCGGAAGATAGCTTATATGGATTTGACGAAGAGAAGGGCAGATGGTATATGAAGTTTTTAATTCATAATGCCAATAAGAGACTTCGCAATAATAAAAAGATGAATCTTCCTGAGGGGAATAATACGCCAGCCTTAGCTCCTAAGTACCAATATGTCATTACAAGTGTCGCCGATGATGATGGTTATTTTTGGAATTACGATGATGAGCTTTGTTATTTTATAAATAAGGGAAAGAACAGAAATAATTATGATAAAGAGGTCATCGACAAATATGAAATAGGGGGTGATTCTATTGTAAATATTTTTGTCATGCCTCATCATAAAGACAGCCTTAATAGTAGGACCTACAAGACTCATGGTACTGGAATCGCCTTAGGTAATAGTCTAAAGATAGCAGGTCTTGTAGAAGATAAAGAAAAGCCTTGGGCATATGCGACATTACTCAATCATGAGGTAGGTCATGTATTTGGCCTTAGACATTCGTGGGCTTATAATGATGGCTGTGATGATACACCTAAGAATCCTAACTGCTGGCAAGAGACTAAGTCACGTAAAGGTTGCGAAGGTCCTATCTCTAATAATCTGATGGATTATAATAACAGTCAGATGGCTATCAGTCCGTGCCAATTAGGAATCATACATCGATCACTTACGAGAAAGAGTTCTAAGAATAGAAAGTTTGTCCGAGAAGCTTGGTGTTCGAGAGATGCATCTCGTATAATATCTATCTCTGAGAATGTAGATTGGTGTGGTGAGAGAGATGTTACTTCTGATATACATGTGATGGAAGGAGCTACACTTACGGTACATTGCAGATTATCTATTCCTCCTCATGGGGAGATCGTCATACATCCTGGAGGGACCCTCCAGGTTAATGAATCTGCAACCATTCATAATGATTGTGACAAGGAGTGGCAGGGAATTAGAATTATGGAAGACGGCAAGAAAAAAGGAAAATTAATCATATCACAATCTGCAATCATTGAAGACATTACTCCATTCTAAGGTCGCCACGCTTTTGATATTCGTACTCACAAGCATCTTGGTGTTTTGGAGAACTCAGAGATATGGCATGGTACATGACTTTCTTGGTTGGTTGATGAAATACTCCGAAGGCAGTTGGTCAGACGTATGGAATGGCTTTGGTTACTTTGGGCTGCATCCTGTATTTCACATTATTAATTACGGAACCTTTAGACTATTCGGTCATAGCCAGTTAGCGTGGTGTATTGTCTTTGCTGTGTTGCATGGATTGACAGCTTTCTTATTATTTAGTTTTCTGAATAAGGTCTGTACCCGATTCAATATCAATGATGGTGTCTGGATAGCTTTATTTTCTTCTGTTGGATTTTTGTTAGGGCCATATCAGACAGAGGTTGTAACATGGAAAGCCTGTATGCATTATCTTCTGACGACGATGTTTTTTCTATCAGGTATGATTCTGTTTTTAAGATATATGTGGGAACAGGATAAGAAAATCTATCTGATAGCTCACCATTTATTATTTATCGCCGCTCTTCTGACATTAGAAGTTAATCTGGCGACGCCATTCATTATCCTTGCATTTTCAGTGGCTTGTTCTAAGTTAGATAATTGGGATTGGCGTAAGTATCTGTCAAGATTTTTTGTCATTCATATCATAATTATAATTCTCTATTTTTTAGCTAACAAGCTGATCCTCGGGGAGTGGGTAGGGCACTATGGTGCAGAGAAGCATCTTAATTTTAATCCCCAATTACTGGCGGCCAATGGATTTAGATATTTTACAAAGTATACTCTATTAACTCATTTTTGGAGTTTTAATCTGCGTGGTATTGTGTATGAAAATATCGGATCATGGTATGCGATCGGAGGGTTGTTTGCTCTGGCGGGATCTATACTTGTCTTTGCTCGCAAGAAGATTTACAATAACAATAAGCTACTCTTATCAGCTTCATTTTTGGTGATGTTTTTTATGGCATTGTTTCCCATAGTTAATTTATACTTCATGTATATCATGCCTTTTCAGAATGATAGATATGGTTTTTTTGCAAGTATATTTTTCTATCCTTTCTTGTTCCTTCTCGTATTTTCATTGCCACGATTATTGCGTTTTGTAGTAGCGATCGCGATACTCACTGTCCACATTTATTACGGCTTGCTCAATGTCCAGAAGTGTTATGAGGCAGGGCAACTTATAGATAATCTCATCACTACTTACAAGTGGCATGATCAGCCAGAAGTACGGTTACTGTCTCTCCCAGATAATTATCAAGGTTTGTTTCTATATGCAGATTATCATGATGGATCAGCAGAGACTTTTGTCGAAGCTTTGAATCTTTTTGGATCTAAAGAAATAACGGGTCATATAGATGAGTACAGCCACTTTAATCAAGTTACCTTGAAGGACTCTTTTAAGTATCAGGTCATACAAGACACATTTACAGTAGAGTTTAAGCAATATGGTAATTGGTTCTGGCGTAACAATATTGGATTTATTAACTATGAGACTGATGAGGTCAAAGCCACAAGAGCCAGAAACATTCTTAGAGTAGAATTAAAAGATACAACTGATAGGATATATCTGATACCTCAAGGAGGAGAATGGAATCAGGTCTACCTCGATTAAAGTTTATATTTACACAATAGAAAAATATATTGAACCTACCATACTATATCGCAAGACGTATCTCTAAGTCATCCACGGCTGGTATATCTGGTAAGATTATCAAGATAGCTATTGCCTCTATCTCATTGAGTATGGCTATTATGATATTAAGTACGGCAGTGCTGTTAGGTTTTAAAGAAGGCGTATCAGAAAAGGTTTTTGGCTTCTGGGGTCATATACATATTGCTGATACACGGATGTCAAGAACTTTTGAACTTTCTCCGATATTAAATGACAGTGTATTAAAAGATTCTGTAAGGTCTATAGCTCAGCTGTCATATTCTACAATCGATAATAAATCAGGAAAATTAACTGAAAGGCAGACTAACGGTGGTGTCAGAGAAATAGTACCCTATATCGTCATGCCGGGTATCATTAATAGCAAGTCAGAAGCGATGGAGGCCGTACTGCTTAAGGGCTTGAATGAAGAATACGACTGGAAGAACTTTGAGGCTTATCTCAAGGAGGGGACTTTCCCATCATTTACCGACGATAAGCCATCGAGAGATATTCTGATATCAGAGCAGACAAGTAAGAGAATGCAAGTAAAAGTAGGGGAGAAAGTGATTATTTATTTTCTGAAAGATCAAGATCCTATAAAGAGAGCTTTTAATGTCAGTGCCATATATAAGACAGGATTAGAAGAGTATGATAAAAAGATAGGATTCGTCGATATGAGAGTGCTACAAGATGTCTTAGACTGGGACTCTGATCAGGTTGCTGGGTTTGAGGTATTCATCGATGATATAGATGATGTAGAACCCATTGCAGATTACATCTATAGTGAGATATTACCTCCCCAATTATTCGACGAGACCATTAAGGAGAAATTTGCATCTATGTTTGACTGGATTAAGATGCAGGATATCAACGGGATACTACTCTTGGTCTTAATGACCATTGTGGCGTTAGTTAATATGTGTACAGCATTACTGATTCTTATTCTCGAGAGGTCGCAGATGATCGGTGTGTTTAAGTCATTAGGTCTCAGTAACTGGGGACTAAGGAAGATATTTATCTACATAGCTCTATGGATTATGGGCATATCCCTGATCATCGGTAATGTCGTCGGATTAGGAATAGGTTTTATACAGAAAGCTACAGGGCTTATCAAGTTAGATGAAGCGAATTATTATCTATCAGAAGTTCCTGTTAAGTTTGACGTACTATCAATATTACTTGTTAATGTAGCGGCTATAGTCGTCACATTGATCGTTATGATTATACCGACTTATCTTGTTACTAAAATAAAACCCGTCGAGATATTAAGATTCCAGTAAAGGCTTTCTCTTTGAGTTACATGAGGCCATAGGAGATGGATTGATTTTTGTTATATATAACAGTTATCTTATTTTAATTCACTACACACTATATAAGCTATGATCAAGTACTACGCATTTGAAGGTAAGCAGGTGATTCCAGTAGATGAATTAGAAGAAGCATCCTGGGTGCATCTATGCTCACCTATAGAGGAAGCTGATAGGGAGCTTTACGCAAAAGCATTTGATATCCCATTAGACTTCATAACAGATTCTCTGGATATCAATGAGAGATCAAGATATGAGATAGAAGAAGAGGCCAAATTTATTCTTATAAATACGCCTATGATTAATCAGTCTCATAAAGAAAATGAGGCTATATATCTTACGGTGCCTATCGGTATCGTCTTAGTAGGTGATAAGATCATTACTGTGACATCTTCAGATCACCCTATAATAGAAAAGATTGCAACTAATGGGTCCAAAAATTTTAATCCCAAGGATCAATCACTTTTTGTACTTCACTTATTAGAACAAAATACTTTCTGGTTTCTGGATTGCCTCAAGAAGTTGAATCTCAAGCGTAATATCATAGAACAAGAATTATATAACTCAAGCAGAAATGAGGAGCTCAGACAACTACTTAAGATAGAAAAGAGTCTTGTTTATTTTGTCAATTCTCTAAGTGCTAATGACTTGCTCATGCTTAAGATGAAACGAATCGACTTTCTCAAAGTCAGAGATAAAGACCCTCATGAAGATTTGTTTGAAGATATAATCATCGACAATGGGCAAGCCTTAGAGATGTCTAATGTCTATACCAATATCTTGAGTGGGACTATGGAGGCCTACGCCTCTATTGTATCTAATAACCTCAATAGTTTTATCCACCGATTAACTATTATTACAATCATACTCATGGTGCCGACCTTAGTAGCCAGTTTCTATGGTATGAATTTAGAGCATCTACCTTTTCAAGATAGTCCATATGCTTTCTATGGTCTGATAATTACATCTGTCATTTTAGGCATAGTCTTGATATTTGTATTAGGTAGAAAGACCACTGATAAGTAGTAAGCCAATCATCCAATTATTGGCAACTCAGTTTTCTATTTTGGCTTAATACTTATTTTTAGTTTATCCTGAAGTACTGCTTCTAAACTATCAACATGTAGTTGATAAAAAATCGCTTTTCTATTAATTGTGAATACTACATTTACGTCGGAATTAGGGTGAAATACCCTTTGTTCATTGATTATGAGGTAGTTATTGAAAAGTGTCAAATCTCCAATTTTTTATATAAGATTTAATTTTAATATGTGCACAATCAAGTTATCAACAGCTGTTGAAAAATGAAGTAACATATTATAGATTTTTCTTATTTATTTTGTCGTCCAATCAACCGTAGCGATGACCGAGAGTAAGAAGCATATTCAGTTCAATTATATTCTGCAGCAATGTAGAATGCCGATGATCAAGATTCTGTGAAAATCAAGTGGGGTTCTTAACGAATGAGATTCCACTAATTTTATACTCTTAAAGTTTATATTAAGTTTTTTTATATATATTATTTTATCTAATTTGTTTTCCCATAGACAATAATCAACACCAATATCAAAAATGACTACTCAGATAGAACCCTTATTAAAAGAAAATCCGAATAGATTCGTCTTATTTCCAATAGAGCATGATGACATTTGGTCGTTTTATAAAAAATCAGAAGCAAGTTTCTGGACAGCCGAAGAAATAGATTTACACCAAGATTTATCTGATTGGGAAAATAGACTTAATGATGACGAAAAGCACTTCATCAAACATGTACTAGCATTCTTTGCTGCCAGTGATGGTATCGTTAATGAGAATCTTGCAGATAATATGGTGAGTGAAGTTCAATATACGGAGGCTAAGTTCTTTTATGGTTTTCAGATTATGATGGAAAACATACACTCGGAGACTTACTCACTACTGATAGACACATACATCCAAGATACTAAGGAGAAGGATTACCTCTTTAATGCTATAGAAAATCTGCCTTGTGTAAAGAAGAAAGCAGATTGGGCAATGAGATGGATAGATGATGCAACATTTGCTGAAAGACTCATCTCATTTGCAGCTGTTGAGGGAATATTTTTCTCAGGTTCATTCTGTTCTATATTCTGGCTTAAGAAAAGAGGACTCATGCCAGGTCTCTCATTCTCTAACGAGCTCATCTCAAGAGACGAAGGGATGCACTGCGACTTTGCATGTCTTTTATACAATAATCACATCGTTAATAAACTACCTAAAGAAACAGTACAGAAGATAATCTGTGATGCTGTAGAGATAGAGAAAGAATTTGTCTCTGATGCGATTCCAGTGAGACTTATAGGTATGAATGCAGAAACAATGTGTGAATACATCGAGTGTGTCGCTGATAGATTACTTGTAGATCTTGGTAATGAAAAAGTATACAACACAGCTAATCCATTCCCATGGATGGATCTAATATCTATACAAGGTAAGACCAACTTTTTTGAGAAGAGAGTAGGTGAGTACCAGAAAGCAGGTGTCATGGCAGAGAAAGACAAGCAGATATTTTCTCTTGATGAAGACTTCTAATTCAGAGTTACATCTCTAATCCCAAAAACTAATTTTTAATCTATTCGACTCGGTTATACTATAAAATGAGTCGAATAGATAACACATTAAACTACAATCAACACTGAGGTCATTTTTTTAATTTTTAGTTAACCTCCTAATTCATTCATTTTATGCAAGTCATCAAGAGAAAAGGAAATAAAGAAGATGTAAGCTTTGATAAAATCACAGCCAGAGTCAAAAAATTATGTTACAGTCTTAACAATGATTATGTCGATCATATAACTATTTCAAAAAAAGTTATTCAGGGTTTATATGATGGTGTCACAACTTCAGAGCTCGATAACCTTGCTGCAGAGACATCAGCATCATATGCAACAGAGCATCCTGATTATGCCATATTAGCGGCGAGGATCGCTATTTCTAATCTTCACAAAAATACTAAGAAGTCTTTCTCAAAAACCATGAAAGACTTATATGAATATATTGATCCTAAAACCGGTCAAAAAGCAGGTTTAGTAGCAGAGAAGTACATGAACATCATCTCAAAGAATGCTTCAAGATTAGACTCTGCAATTATCTATGATAGAGATTATAACTTTGATTATTTTGGTTTTAAAACACTTGAGAGATCATACCTCTTAAGAATGGATGGACAGGTTGTGGAGCGACCTCAGCATTTGTTGATGAGAGCAGCTGTGGGTATTCACGGAGAGGATATAGACTCAGCTATCGAGACATATAATTATATGTCTGAGAAATGGTTCATTCATGCAACGCCTACATTGTTTAACGCAGCTACACCAAGACCACAATTGTCTTCATGCTTTTTATTGACAATGACAGATGATAGTATCTCGGGTATCTTTGAGACATTGACAAGATGTGCTAAGATATCACAAGCTGCAGGAGGGATAGGCCTTAGTATACATAACATAAGAGCTCAAGGAAGTTATATAAAAGGAACTGGTGGGACATCTAATGGTATCATTCCTATGCTTAAAGTATTCAACGATACAGCAAGATACGTAGATCAAGGTGGCGGAAAACGAAAAGGAGCTTTCGCTATGTACTTAGAGCCATGGCATGCAGATATAGAGCACTTTTTAGATCTTAAGAAGAATCACGGTAAAGAAGAAATGCGTGCCAGAGACCTTTTCTATGCGATGTGGATTTCTGATCTATTTATGGAGAGAGTAGAAACCAACTCTGATTGGTCATTATTCTGTCCTAACGAATCTCCAGGATTACAGGATTGCTACGGAGATGAGTTCAAAGCCCTATATACCAAATATGAGGAAGAAGGCAGGGCAAGAAAAACTGTAAGTGCAAGAGACCTGTGGGGATCTATTATGGAATCTCAAATAGAAACAGGAACACCTTATATTTTATATAAGGATGCGGCTAATGCAAAATCTAATCAGAAGAACTTAGGTACAATTAAGTCAAGTAACTTATGTACTGAGATAATAGAGTATACGTCTCCAGACGAAGTGGCAGTATGTAACTTAGCATCCATCTCATTAGGTATGTTTGTCAATGATGAGGACACAAGCTATAATTTCCAAAAGCTATATGAAGTAGCAAGAGTTGTCACTAAGAATCTCAACAGAGTAATAGACGTTAATTACTATCCTGTGAAAGAGGCAGAGAACTCTAATATGCGTCATAGGCCTATAGGCATAGGAGTGCAGGGATTAGCAGATGCATTTATCAAAATGAGAATGCCGTTTGATAGTCCAGAAGCAAGACAACTTAATAAGGATATATTTGAGACGATATACTTTGCGGCACTAACGGAATCAAATGCTCTCGCAGCAGAAGAAGGCCCTTATCAGACCTATGAAGGTAGCCCTGTAAGCCAAGGTATATTACAATATGATATGTGGGGAGTAACACCATCTGATAGATGGGATTGGGCAGGACTTAAAGCCAAGATTAAAGAGTCAGGAGTAAGAAATAGTCTCTTACTTGCACCTATGCCTACAGCGTCTACATCACAAATATTAGGAAACAATGAGTGCTTCGAGCCGTATACCTCTAATATCTATTCAAGGCGTACACTCTCAGGCGAGTATGTTGTAGTCAATAAGCACTTACTTAAGGACTTAGTAGAATTAGGGCTGTGGGATCATTCTATGAAAGAAAGATTAATGGCTTCTAATGGAAGCGTTCAGCATATGGATGATGTACCGCAGAACATAAAAGATTTGTACAAAACTGTATGGGAGATTAAGCAAAAAATATTGATTGATATGAGTGCAGATAGAGGTGCTTTTATCTGTCAAAGTCAGAGCTTGAATATATTCATGGAGAATCCAAGTCTTGCTAAATTAACGTCAATGCACTTTTATGCATGGAAGCAAGGGCTTAAGACGGGTATGTATTACCTAAGGTCTAAAGCAGCAGTAGATCCTATTAAGTTCAGTCTTACAGCAGGATACAAAGAGAAATATAGCGGAGACAAAGAAGTCATGGACTTAGTAGAAGATGAAGTTGTAGTAGCAGAGGGAGAAGTCTGTTCTATGGATGATGGTTGTCTCATGTGTGGATCGTAGAATAATAGAAAATACCTATATAACACTTTTTTTAGGTGGTCTTTTTGGGCCACCTTTTTTTATGTACCTACCTGGATGGTGAATTGTAAACCACTTTACATAATAAGCTGGAATACCGATAATCCATGAATAATGACACATTTAGACCTATTTTCGACCGAAGATAGAAGAATAGGGACCGTTAATTATAAGTCAAGAATTAGTCAGAGGTGAGTTAAAGTCACATTACTCAATTGACTAAAGACCGACACCCTTGTTACGAAATACCTTTTGCCTGATTATGGTAGTCATGCCTTTACTCATGTATGGGCAGCAGTATGATAATCTATTCAAGATCGCTGAAGTAAGCTCAGACTTACCAGGGCTGTATACATCTGCACTCATCAAAGCAGATAATGCACAACTACATAAGATATACTCCGATAAGAATAAAGAATTAAGATTGGCCATCCCATATGGCGAAAACCGAATTTTCAATTTAACCTTGGAAGAAAAACAAATTTTCTCTTCAGACTATACACTATCCCAGAAGAATACCAACGGTGTTAGTAATATCTATGACAATGTTGTAGGTACATACTATTCTGGTAAAGTTGTAGGTGTAGATAACTCGCTAGCAAGTCTTAGTATTTATAAGAATAGAATTGCAGGTGTAATAAGATACAAGGACAAAACATACAATATAGGTCTGTATGATAAGTCTAACTACCATATCATATATGAGGCGAGTGATTTGAATGAAGATTTATCATTTGAGTGTGAGTCGATAGAACTCGAAAAATTTGTTGCTCCTGATAACTTTAAATCAACAACCACTTGCGAATCTGCAATTAACATTTATGTGGAATGTGATTATGATATGTATCAAAATTTCAACTCAAATGTAACTGATGTCCAAGATTATGTAACCGATATATTTAATGAAATCTCCACGCTATACGATAATGAAGATATAGAAATTCTTATTTCTCAAATCGTAGTGTGGACATCAGCGGATTCTTATACAAATAATTCAAGTGGATTGTATGACTTCAAAGACGATATGATAGCTAACGGATATAATGGAGACGTCGCCCACTTACTTACTAATGATGCAGGTGCTAATGGCGGTATTGCGTATGTGGATCAGTTATGTGGATCTTTCCCATTTGCATATGCTGATATAGTTAATTCTTACCATCCCTATCCAACTTATAGCTGGGATGTGCAGGTGGTGACTCATGAGA
Organism: uncultured Saprospiraceae bacterium; assembly: GCA_964495785.1. Classification (GTDB taxonomy): domain Bacteria; phylum Bacteroidota; class Bacteroidia; order Chitinophagales; family Saprospiraceae; genus RFSX01. The sequence goes on from CAZBXL010000034.1 coordinate 16,972, forward strand.
TAGGACATGTATTAGGATCAAGACATACCCATCAATGTGTCTGGGGTCCTAATAATAATGAACAAATAGATGACTGTGGCAATGTAGCCGGAGGCTCAGCTGGCTCATGTTATGATCCAGCATCACCTATATTACCAGCTGTAGGAGGCACAATTATGAGTTACTGTCATACACAATCTGCGGGTATTAATTTTAATGAAGGATTTGGTACAGAGCCAGGAGATTTAATTAGACAGAAGCATGCTACTTGTATGTGTGATAATTCGACTTGTGATGATGCAACATTAATAACATCAAATGGAATTTATTTTGCAGAGCCTAATAATGGAAATGGAGCAACAAGTTCTAATGCGACACATGCAGATTGGTTCACCTTTGTACCAGATAGTAGTGGAGTGGTGACTATCAAATCTTGTGGACAAGGTGTAGATACACGTTTGTGGTTACGCAGTGGTACTTGTAGCAATCTAAGCTATGAAACTTTTAGTGATGATAATTGCGATATTGGAAATGGCTCTAATTATGCTTCTGAGATAGATAGCTTTTCTGTTATAGCTGGCACCACCTATTTTATAGAATGGGATAATAGATGGAGCTCTGCTAATTTTGATTGGGAGTTCTTGTTTGTAGCAGATACAACACTAGTGCTGACAATAACCTGTCCTCCAAGCTATTCAGGAGATAATTTATGTGACAACATCTCTCATTTGCCGTCGGTTACTGGAACAGCAACCAGCAATGACGTTATGGCCGCTGTAACATGGAATGATAATATCGTACCGACAAGTTGTACAGAAACAATATTAAGGACTTGGCTTGCGACGGATAATAATGCGTCTACAGCTTCGTGTATACAGTCAATCGTCATAACTGATAATGAATCACCCGTTATTAATAACTGTCCGACTGATATTACTGTAGATTCTGACTCAACATGCGTTTATCTGTACAATATAATCGATCCAACTGCAAATGATAATTGTGATATTAATTTAGAAATTGTAAGTAATGTATCACAAGGTGAAACTTTAGAGATAGGGATAAATCCAATTTTTTATCAATATACTGATGACTGTGGTCATACGTCTTCATGTAGTTTTAATGTTATCGTTGAAGATGGATGTACTGTAATGCCTCCATGTACAGGAACGCAGGTGGTCATTAACGGAACGATAATAGACTCCTTATATCATGCTGAAATGAGTATTGACGCTAATGGAATGTTGATGTCTGGCGATGTGACAACTTTCAAGGCAGGACAAGAGATTAATTTAAATGCCGGTTTTGAGGTGCAGGCAGGCGCTACGATAGAGGTAATGATCGAAGATTGCGAGAATAATTAATGCAAATCGCAGATTTACATTTGTGGCTTTATTCAATCAATCTCATTAGGTATTTTCCGTACCCTGACTTTTCTAATGGAGTTGCTATTTTTTGCAATTGTTCCGCTGAGATATAGTTCATGCGATAAGCGACTTCTTCTATACAACCGATTTTATAATCTTGACGTTGTTCTATTACTCTTATGAATTCTGATGCAGCGGCTAATGAATCAAACGTACCAGTATCCAACCATGCAGTTCCTCTCTGCATTATGCCTACCGATAGATTTCCTTGTTTTAGATATTCTCTATTGAGGTCGGTTATCTCGTATTCTCCTCTTGCAGAAGGCTGAAGGTCAGAAGCTATATCACATACATTGTTATCGTAATAATATAGTCCAGGAACTGCAAATTTTGATTTGGGTTCATTAGGTTTTTCTTCTATTGATAGAACCTTTTTGTTCTCATCAAATTCTACAACTCCATATCTTTCTGGATCATGTACTGGGTACGCAAATACTCTTGCGCCAGACTTTATTTCAGCACTTTCCTGAAGAAGTTGGGACAAACCAGATCCGTAAAAGATATTATCACCCAATATCAGACAAGCTGCATCTCCATTTATAAACTCTCTCCCGATTACAAATGCTTGAGCTAATCCATTAGGTACTTCTTGTATTGCATATTGAAAGTTGCATCCCAAGTCTGATCCATCACCTAACAGTCGCTGGAATGATGCACTGTCATGAGGAGTAGTTATAATCAGTATATCCTTAATGCCTGATAACATAAGGATAGAAAGGGGATAGTAGATCATCGGCTTATCATATATAGGCATAAGCTGTTTAGAGATCGCCTTAGTGATAGGGTATAATCTCGTACCAGAACCTCCTGCTAATATGATACCTTTCATTATTAAAGTAGTTAAGCTATTTAATCTTTGTAAATCTCAATCTGTTAGTGTTATACATTCATCAAGAATCGAACCACTCGTCAAGATATAATTCATCTTTATACTCATCTATTTCCCTTCTTTCTCTCTTAGTCGGTCGACCAACACCACGTTCTCTAAATTCTGATTTCGCTTTTCCCATATACCAATTCTTGAACTTATTCAGTTCTTCTTCTGGAGTAAGATTGTCATAACATGGAGCTGCTAAGACAGCCGAGACTCTACTTTTAAGTAACTTATTGATTTTAAAAGTAAGAAAGTATCCATCTTTTTTGACATTAATAATCTGATCTGCTCTTATTAAAAAAGAAGGTTTTAGACGAGTTTCTTCTATAGAGATATGACCTTTTTTGCATGCATCTGTGGCCTTGGATCTTGACTTGAAAATTCTGACACACCACAGCCACTTATCTACACGCATTTTCTGCTTATCCATTTATTATATCCACTTTAGGTTCTTCTTTTAAGGCAGGGTAAGTTTCTTTTAATTTTGACAATCGTTTTACGATCTGGTCTGCTACGACATAGTTACGATACCACCTTTGATCAGCTGGTACATTTATCCAAGGGATCTCTGATCTATTGAGTACGTCCTCATATGCTTTCATATAAGATACCCAGTGTTTTCTTTCGGCCCAGTCTCCATCGTTATGTTTGTAGTTTTTACGAGGTACCTCTATTCTTTCAATCAGCTTTTCCTTTTGTCTATCATAGGATAAGTTGAGAAAAAACTTCATTACGATCGTATCATTATCAGCGACAAGCAATTTCTCAAAAGCATTGATAGCATCGAAACGAGCTTTTACTCTTTTATTATCTATCCAATTATGTACACGCTGTATGAGAACATCCTCATAATGTGATCTGACAAATATTTTAACTTCACCTTTAGCTGGGACCTGCTTGTGGGCCCTCCATAGAAAGTCATGTGCAAACTCTTCATCTGATGGTTTTTTGAAACCATATGCAGATACCATTGTCGGACTTACTTTACTGAATACAGTTTTGCTTACTCCGTCTTTACCACTCGAATCCATGCCTTGAAGTACCACGAGTAGACTATGTTTTTTATTGGCATACATAAGAGTTATTAAGTCCTTAATTCTGTCAGTAAGTTCTCTTGTTTTCTCTACAATCTTATCCTTCTTTAACTTCTCAGGAGCTCTTGTTGCCAAGTTGGCTATTCGTATCTTCTTTGTAGGCATTATATTCTCATTTTTTTTCTTTTTACAAGATAGGTTTCCAATACGGTATGGAACCCTTCACGTATATCTGTCTCTATCATGTCTATCCTATATTGCAGACATTTAACTCTTAGATTTTCCTTGAATGTTCTTATTTTTTCTTGGTAGAATTCTCTTACTTGATTGGATTGTAGTTTGACACGCTCACCAGATTCCATATCTATAAATTCATGAGGTCTATTTTCAAACTCGAAGTCTCCTTCTAATTTCTTATCAATAACATGAAATAAAACCACTTCGTGCTTATTATATTTCAGATGCTGTAGAGCAGAGAAGAGCTCGTCATTATCCTCGTTCTTATCGAACATATCACTAAATATAATGACCAGTGATCTCTTATGAATACTTTCTGCAATCTGGTGTAATGTCTCAATGACTGATGTTTTTTTATTCCGTTCGGGAGTTTTGATGAGCTTATCCAGATATGATAATAATAGTCTGTAATGTGTTGTTGATGATTTGGCTCTCGTGTGAATATTTACAGTTTCATCAAATAGACTTAGTCCAAAAGCATCTCTTTGCTTTTTGAGTAGATTCATCAGTGATGCCGCCGCTAAGGCACTGAATTGAAGTTTGTTTAGTTCGTTTTCTTTTCTATCCTCTGGAAAGTACATGGAAGAAGAAGTATCGATGACGATCTGTGCTCTTAGGTTAGTCTCTTCTTCGTACTTCTTTGTGAAAAGTTTCTCTGTTCTGGCAAAAACCTTCCAGTCTATATTTTTAGTAGATTCTCCTTGATTGTAGATCCTGTGTTCTGCAAATTCTACGGAGAAACCATGGAAAGGGCTCTTATGTAGACCTATAATAAACCCTTCAACCACCTGCTTAGCAAGCAGTTCAAGATTTTCAAGTCGATTTAATTCAAAATTATCAAAAAAGCTCATATCCCGATTTAATTCATAAAAAAAGCCCTAAGCATATATAACGCTAAGGGCTTGTAATATCTTACTTTTTAAAGATAATTGCTAATTATAAATGAGCAGCCATCTTTTCTTCGAGTACAGCTTTAGTAGTTGCTCCAACGTGCTTTTCTACCACTTCACCATTCTTGATGAGAAGGATTGTTGGTATACTTCTTACACCATATTTAGTTGATACCTCAGAGTTATGGTCTACATTGACCTTGCCTATGACTGCTTTACCTTCGTATTCTTTGGATAATTCATCAATAATAGGGCTGACCATACGACAAGGGCCACACCATTCTGCCCAAAAATCAACAACTACGAGTTTGTCAGAGTCTAATGCAGACTCTTGGAAGTTAGTATCAGTAAATTCAAATGCCATCTGTAATAAGTTTTATTTTCTTTTATTATTTAATTCAGTCAATTAACGATCTTTGTTTGTCAAAAGTTCTTAGAAATTCAATATTGTGAAAGATAATAGAATTAAGATTGGGGTGATAGTTTTAGTGCTTGTTTTAGCAGTTGAACTTCTATTCTCATACGTACCGTCTTTGTACGAAACACTCTACTTTAATAGCCTCTTTCAATTGATTCGTGTTGTCCATGATTATTCATTGGGTTTACTTCCTATTCCATCAATATACATTGTGCTGATTGGTTTTCTTTGGTATTTTTTTAGAGATGTAAGAGCTACGATATTAAGTTGGTTAAGTGCAGTATTAAGATTTATAATCTGGGTTATCATTTTCTTTTATGTCGGCTGGGGCTATAATTATAATCAAGAGAAATTAAGCTCAAGCCTAAGTTTAGAAGTCCCTTCGATTGATTCTACATATATAAGTCAAGCATTCTTACAGCAGACTGATAGGTTATATGCCATTAAGGATAGTATGACGGGGATACAGTCTCAATTTTATTTTATAGAGAACGGTATCCGTGATCTCCAGGAGTCAGTACTGGACGAGTGGGGGTGGCCTACATATGGACGTGTCAGAGTGAGGTACTTATGGCCCGGATTGTTGCTTCATTTTAGAACATCAGGGATCTATATTCCGCATGCGGCAGAGGGGCATATTGATGCAGGTTTGTATGTTAAGCAGCATCCTTTTACTATCGCTCATGAGATGAGTCATGGATACGGTATCACTGATGAAAGTGAAGCTAATTTTGTAGCTTATCTTACTTGTATCAAATCTAAAAATTTAGATATCGTCTATAGTGCAGAGTTGGCGTATTGGAGATATTTAGCAAGATATTACAAGGCTTTTCATCCTGAGTCATGGACAGAATTTTACAATGGATTAGATGCACGATTAATACAAGATTTGAATCTTATAAATGATCATATCAAAATGTATAAAGATTGGATGCCAAAGTATAGAGATGTGATCTATGATAACTATCTCAAATCTCATGGTGTCAAAGCAGGTATTAAAAGTTACGATCAGATGATACTACTTATTGCTGCTTATAAGAATAAAAATGCAGCAGAGATAGAGGAGTAATATGCCTATCTATTCTCCACACGTTTTGCTTTTTCAAGCACCTCAGCCTTCATCGTTTCTCTATAGTGCATTAATTTTTTAGCGACTGTATCATCTGAACATGATAATATTCTTGCAGCTAGAAGTCCTGCGTTTTTAGCACCATTAAGTGCAACGGTGGCTACAGGTATCCCGTTAGGCATTTGTAGTATAGATAATACCGAATCCCATCCATCAATAGAATTAGATGACTTAATCGGAACACCTATAATAGGTAGAGTACTCAGTGAGGCAACCATCCCTGGAAGATGTGCAGCACCTCCAGCACCTGCTATAATTACTTTTGTGCCGTTAGATCTGGCTTCATTGGCGTACGAAAACATACGTTCAGGAGTTCTATGAGCAGAAACGACGGTCATATGGTAACTGATATCCATTTTCTCTAAGATTTCAGCTGCGGCTTTCATGACTGGTAGATCAGAATCTGATCCCATGATAATACTAACTAAATGGCTCATGCGACGACTTTTAAGTTTTGCTTAATGAAGTTAATTTTTTCTAACAGTATTTCTTGCGTGTTTCCTAAGATTGTAATGTGGCCCATCTTCCTCATTGGTCTCGTTTCTTTCTTATTGTATAAATGGACATAGATATCATCTAATGATAAGACCTTTTCTAATCCTTGATATATTGGTGCCCCAGTATAATTTTGATCTCCTAAGATATTATAAATCGCAGAGTAAGAAGTACTCTCGTTTTCTCTAAGTTCTTGGTCAAGTAAGATGTCAAGTAATATTCTAAACTGTGACTTAGGATAAGCCTCTATAGTATGGTGTCCTGAGTTATGTGGACGTGGAGCGACTTCGTTAATAAGCACTTCTCCTTCTTTAGTCAAGAAAAGCTCTACAGCTAATAGACCAATCATGTCTAATTCTGTAATCACTTTTAGAGCCAGTTCATTGCATACTTTCTTAATGTCTTCTGACACAGACGATGGAGAAATTAGATAATCTAAAAGATTGCCTTTTTCATTAAAGACCATCTCAGTTGTATCAAAAAGTGTCATTTCTCCTTTGGAATTTCTTCCCACAATAACCGCTAACTCTTTGTCTATATTGACTAAATCTTCTATGACAGAAGGTGTATCAAATATCTTGTCATTATCATTAGCTGACTTAATAACCACAACTCCTTTTCCATCATATCCAAACATTCTTGATTTTTGGACAAAGGGATAACTCAGAGATTTGTTTTCAATAGCCTCTAATATTTCCGACTTAGATTCAAATAATCGAAACGGGGAACTTGGTAAGTTTTTACTTTTATAAAATTCTTTTTGGATTCCTTTGTCTTTTATTATTCTTACAACTCTTGATTGTGGGTATACTTTTTTGCCTTTTTCTTCGAGATCTTTTAGTGCATCTACATTGACATTTTCTATCTCTATGGATAAGACATCCATTTCTTCTCCGAACTGCATCACATCATTATAATCTGTAAAGTCCCCTTTGTGTATGTGAGGGCTTATACCACTGACGGGATAAGTCGTATCCTTCTCAAGAAAATGGATATCGAGACATAAGTTACTGGCCTCTTGACCTAACATAAGACCTAATTGACCTCCGCCAAGAATCCCTATTTTGGCATTTAATATATTTTTATCAGACATAATGCTTACAAATGTATTTTATATTATCAAGCTTCTTAAATTGTGCTAATAAAAAATGCAGAGATGAGTAAAGTTGTTTTTAGAAATGCGAAGGTCGTTAATAGAGGAAAGATAAAAGATTCTGATGTTCTCGTAGAAGGCGATAGAATCTTTAAAATATCTCCTTCTATTACAGTAGACAATGCAGAAGAGGTGGACCTCAATGGATTATGGTTACTCCCTGGTATTATAGATGATCAGGTACACTTTAGAGAGCCTGGACTGACCCATAAGGCGAATATTGCAACTGAATCAAGAGCAGCCGCTGCTGGTGGGGTCACTTCATTTATGGAGATGCCTAATACCAAGCCTGCAGCAATCACGCAGCCTCTACTGCAAGATAAGTATGATATTGCGGCTAATACCTCTACAGTTAACTACTCCTTCTTTATGGGAGCGTCTAATGATAATCTTGAAGAAGTTCTAAAAACGAATCATCAGAATGTCTGTGGTGTGAAAATATTCATGGGTTCGAGTACTGGTAATATGCTGGTAGATGAAACTGCAACCTTAGAAGGATTATTTTCTAAAGTAGATATGCTGATTGCTACCCACTGTGAAGACGAGGAGACAGTAAGGGCTGCAGTTGAAAAAGCTAAACAGCAAAGTGGTGATAAGATATCAGCTGTTGACCATCCAATTATAAGAGGCCGAGAAGCGTGTTACTTATCTTCATCTATGGCTGTTGAATTAGCAAAGAAATATGGTACAAAACTCCATATTCTACACCTGACTACAGCTGAAGAATTGAAGTTATTCTCTAACAAACCCCTTTCAGAAAAACATATAACATCTGAGGTCTGTGTACATCATTTATTTTTTGATGAAGCATATTACTATCCTTTAGGTAATAAAATTAAGTGTAATCCAGCTATCAAAGCAGCGAGTGATAGGGAAGCATTATTAGACGCTCTGAAAGCTGGATATCTTGATGTGATCGCAACCGATCATGCACCTCATACGATAGAGGAGAAGAATAAGCATTATTTTGAAGCACCTTCAGGACTACCTCTCGTTCAGCATGCTCTGACATTGATGTTAGATTTTTATCATAGGGGAGAACTGGGAATAGAATTTATCGTAGACAAGATGTCTCATAAGGTGGCCGAGTTATTTGATATTAAGGATAGAGGCTATATCGATGAAGGTGCATATGCAGATCTCATCATCGTAGATCCTAATAAGTCATGGACCATAGATAAGTCTAATATTGAATACAAATGCGGGTGGTCTCCCTTAGAAGGATTTATTATGAAAGGAAAAGTTATCTCCACGATGTGTAATGGTCAATGGGTATATAAAGATGAAAAGCTAACAGAAGTAAAAGCTGGTCAGAGATTACTATTTAATAGAGATTAGAAGACTCGTGTTGCAGTATTAATTTAAAGACCTAAGTTCCCCTCTGGTTTTGATATAATTCTTGTTGCAGGTTTGAAGCTACATGATTTATCATGGAGCATTTTTAAACAGCTATTAGTATAGATATATCAACTTGTGATTTGGTCAAGATTCACTTCTGTATCTACATAGAATCTTCCTTTTTCATTTTGCTTCAGCTTACCGTATGGATTTACAGGGTCATGCTCAAAAAATAGGTAATAGTCATCTTGTATTGCAAGCTTATATAACGCTTCTCTTTCTTTTAATGTCTCCAGAGGCCTTATATCATAAGACATTACATAAGGTTTTCTTATGTGAAAAGATGAAGGCATTAAATCAGCACAATAGATGAGTTTGTTGCCATTGGGCATTGTGATATGTGGTATCATCATGGCCTCTGTGTGACCATAAGAAAAGTGCATTTTTATATTCTCAAAAATCTGATACCCTTCCTCTTTCGGTATAAAATTAAGAACTCCATGATCCATCAATGGTTGAATATTCTCTTTAAGAAAAGATGCTTTTTCCCTCTCATTTGGATTCATAGCCCACTCATAATGTTCTTGACTAGACCAGTATTTAGCATTTGGAAAAGCTGGTATAATATGACTCCCGTCTCTCACAAGTGCACCACCTACATGATCAAAGTGCATATGTGTAAGAATGACATCTGTGATATCCTCGTGAGTCAATCCATGAGCTGACAAGGACGTAGTAACCGTATCATCACCATGTGGTTCAAAGTGAGACATAAAGCGTTCGTCTTGCTTGGTGCCGATTCCTGTATCTATGAGTATTTTTTGATTGCCTTGTTCTATGAGAAGTAATCTCATGGCCCAGGTACAGAGATTGCGATCGTCTGGTGGGTTTAATTTACTCCACATGGATTTAGGTACAACGCCAAACATGGCTCCGCCATCAAGCTTAAACATGCCTGATTCTATGATGGATATTTTCATAAGTTAGTTTAATTCGGATATGTGAATGCTTAATCTAAGAGACCAATTGTCCCTGAAAACGATCCTAAGATATACAAAAATGAATGTCTTATTAAGAGAAGCCGATTGTAGATTTCGGTTTGCCCAATTGCTTTTGTATAGCGACCATTTTTATAGCAGTTACAGCAGCTTCGATTCCTTTGTTGCCGTGTTTTCCACCTGCACGATCTTCTGCTTGTTGTTGGTCATTGACAGTAAGTACACCGAATATGATAGGCTTCCCACTTATTACGGACAGTTGTGTCAATCCTGTAGCTACAGCATTATTAATATACTCATCGTGAGAGGTATCACCTTTAATCACACATCCCAGACAAATAACACTATCAGAATTGACGGCTTTAAGAATGCTCTTAGCAGCAACAGGTAACTCGAAAGCTCCAGGTACATGAATTATCTCTATACTTGATTCGTCGATACCTGCGGAGACTAAAGTCTCTTTAGCTCCTGTAAGTAACTTTGATGTGATATCGATATTCCAATCTGATACAACTATGTGTATATTGAATCCCTCCGCAGAGGGGATTTCATCATGTTCTGATAGATTCTTTTTAGAAGAACTCACGCTTTATTAGCTTGAGAGTCCAGCTATCAGACGTTCTACTTTCCTACCTTCTTCAGATTCTGGATAGTCGTTCTTGATTCTTTCGAATGCTTTTAGAGCTTTGTCTTTGTTTCCATTTCTCTTAGCAAGCATCCCGAGTTTATACAGGTAATATGGCGTTAATAAACCATCAGAACCAGCGCTTACTGCTTTTTGATAATAAGAGATGGCTTTGTCCATATCTCCTTTTTCAGAATAGGCATCTCCTAAGTTGCCATTCTTTACGATAGGAGAGTATGTACCCGAGGCACTATGAGAATTTAAGTAATCTATAGCATCATCATATCTACCTAAGTTCAAATAAGATATACCTGCGTATAGTTTGGCAGCATTAGCTGTAGACGTACCACTGTAGTTATCTATGATGTCAAGAAAACCTTCAAATCCACCACCTGGATTTTCTAATGCTAATGCAAAAGAATCTCTCTGGAACTGCTGCTCTGCTTTATAGATAGCCGCTTTCGCATTTCTTTCTTTAGGTTGCTGAAACATGTATTTGTAGGCTAAAAATGCTAATACTAAAAAGAATAGCAATCCTATGACTCCTAAAATCATTCCTTTTTTCTCTTCGAAAAAGTGCTGAGTTTTATCCTTTACTTCGACGATATCTACTAATTGTTCTTCGTCTCTCTTGTTATTTCTTCGTTTGGCCATGTACTTATTTTTTCAAAAACAGCGCAAAAATACTGAAAGTTATTAATATATAACGAGCTAATTTCGTGCTTAATCCATTATGAATGGATAGTCCTTTTGTACATAGTTATCATCATATAATTCTGAGCCTAAAGGAAAATCTGAACTTTCAGCAAATATTAAGGCTGCTTCTATCTCTGCTTTGATAGCATCTTTAATGTTATCTATTTCTTTTTTAGACGCAATCTTTTCTTTCAGAATCTTAGTTTCTACTTCCTTAAGTGGATCTCTGTCTTTATAATCGTTTAGTTCTTCTTTAGTTCTATACTTACCAGGGTCTGATACAGAGTGCCCTCTATATCTGTAAGTTTTGATCTCAAGATAGTATGGTCCTTTACCACTTCTTATATGAGCCGCAGCTCTTTCTAATGCATTATGCACCGCTTCTGGCGACATACCATCAACTTGCTCACTCGGCATTTCATACGATAGACCGAGTTTGTATAGATCATGTACGTTACTAGTTCTTGTAACGGAAGTACCCATAGCATACTTATTGTTCTCACATATATATAAGACAGGAAGTTTCCATGTCATAGCCATATTAAATGCTTCGTGGAGGGCTCCTTGTCTAGCAGCACCATCACCAAACATTGTTACACATAGGTTATCAGTACCTCTGTATTGTTCTGCTAATGCAACTCCAGTACCTATTGGAATCTGAGCACCCACGATACCATTACCACCTATGTAGTTTAATTCTTTAGAGGAGAAGTGCATAGATCCACCTTTTCCTTTTACGACGCCTGTAGCTTTACCAAACAACTCAGCCATGCAAGCATCACTGGTTAGACCTCTACAGAGTCCTATACCATGTTGTCTATATGCAGTACATATCTTGTCTTCTTTCCTTATTGCTGTCGTTAGTCCAGCAGCTATAGCTTCTTGCCCTATATATACATGCAAGAAACCTCTTATCTTTTGCTGACTGTAGGCCTTCAGTGCAGCTTCTTCAAATCTTCTAATCCTTAGCATAACCTCGTACCAACCTAAGTATGTATCCTTATTGAACTTAGATTTCTTCGATGTACTCGCTTTCTTTGTTGCTTTCTTAGCTGTTACTGTTGCCATTTGTATATTGATCTTATTTGTTGAAGTAAATGTCTACTTTGCGCATAGAATACAAAGATACGTAATTGGACCTAATTAGGATAGAATTATTAGCAGTAAGCAACTTTAGAAACTACAAAAGCTTAAATTGTCGGTTTCACCCACAATTCAACGTTATAACGGGTAAGAATGGAGCTGGGAAGACTTCAGTTTTGGATGCCATCTATTATCTGACTAATGGGAGATCTTATTTTTCTTATCAAGATCAATATTTATACAGGCATGGTTCAGATTTTCTTAGACTGAATACAAAACTTTATTCTGGTGAGGATAGCTACAAAATTGATATTAATTCTTCAGTATCGACTAAGAAGAGTATAAAAGTTGAAGATAAAGCTATATCGAGTCGTGTAGAGTTTGTCGGAAGATTTCCGTCATTTATAATTGCGCCTAATGATATCTCTATTTTATTAGAAAGTTCAGCAGAAAGAAGAAAGCTTATAGACAAGACCATCTCTCAAGTAGATAGGGTCTACTTTTCACATTTATTGGTATATAATAAGCTACTCAAACAAAGGAATGCATCTTTAAAGCAAATGAGAGAATCTGGCCAGAAAAACCTTTTGTTAATAGAATCTTTCAATGCTAAAATGGCAGAACCAGCCAATTATATCTACAATAAGAGGATAGAATACGTAGAAGATATTATCCCCATGATTAATGCATTCTACAAAGAAATCTCTGATGATTCAGAGCTTATAAAGTTGAGTTATATCTCGGAACTCAGTCAAATGTCTTTCGAACAATTGCAAGAGTCTTCAAAGTATAAAGATTTGGCAGCAGCCAAAACAACATCTGGAATACATAGGGATGATATCGATGTGACGCTCAATAATTATCCAATTAAAAAATATGCTTCGCAAGGTCAATTAAAATCTTCAGTTATAGCGTTAAAGCTAGCACAGTTAGAATATGTAAGAATAATTACACAAAAGATTCCCATATTGCTATTAGATGATATCTTTGATAAGTTAGACGGAGATAGAGTCCAGAACTTTATTACGTTATGTAGAGAAAGGCTTAAAGCTCAAGTCTTTATTACAGATACCGCAGAAAATAGGGTAGAAGAGAGATTAGAACAGCTGGGTTATAAATACCAGTCATACAAAATTGATAACGGAGAAATAATCGAATAAAATTGGATACAGAAGATCAGAAATTAAAACAATTAATCGGTAACCTATTTCAGCATAACAATAGGTTATCTAACAAGTATAATTCCTATACTATAGAACAAGTATGGCGTGATACTTTCGGCCATATGATCTCAAATTATACCACTAAAGTTAATTTCTTCAAAGGTGTCCTCACTGTGTATATCAGCTCTGCAGCTCTTAAGCAAGAGATTTCTATGACTAAAGATAATGTCATAGAAAAAATGAACGCTAATCTTAAGTATAAGAAGGTCGTCGATTTGGTGGTGAGGTGATTGGTCTACGATCTTAGAAATAAGATTTTTTGATTGATTCCAGTTTTATTTAATCATCATTTCATCTAAACAAATTCAATTCAAGTACGGGTAAATAAAAAACCCCGTCTTTGCAGACGAGGTTTAAAACTAATATGGGTGAAAGACCGGATTCGAACCGGCGGCCCTCGGAACCACAAACCGATGCTCTAACCAACTGAGCTACAATCACCGTATATTCTTCACGATTATTTAAAATCGAATGCAAAAGTAAAATACTTATCCTTTAAAACATTCTTTTTGGTGTTCTATTTTTTCATTTCTAATTCCTCCTTCAACTCAAACATTCGGGTGACTTTATTAATGAGTTTATCTCCTTTCATTAATGATAGAGTGATTTTATTTTCTCCCATAGGAAGACCCTCTATATAATAAGGCTGCCATTTATCTATCGTATGACTCTCTCCATTGATATTGGCATTTAATGTATAGCCATCTTCTCCTAATGTGGCATTAGATATGTAGAAGTCTAACATCACTTTCTTAGTGTCTTTACCTACATATGTGCCCTTAGGCCTGCTGTAAGTAACCATTGGATCTGTTATGTCTGTAGCAGAGGTCATACTTTTTCCATCTACAGTTATTTTTTGAAATATGTGAGCTTGCTCTGTTTTAATACTCTCATGATACGATCTGCTTAGAAAAGCCATCATAGTATGCTCCCCGTCTTTGATATCATAATCAAATTCTGAAGTGTATTTAGCAGCATATGGTTCATTGTCAATAATGAGGTGTATGTGTTGACCTTTTGCAGAGTTGGCACACATCTTAGCTCCTGCATCTGGTGTCTGCATTCCTAATTTATAATCTGTGCCAGAAACATCAAATGACATCTTTCCATTCTTATAGGCGGCATTACTAATCTTTGCATCAGTATATGGAGGAGACTTTGTAAATGGGCTAAGATTGTATTTTAATTTTTTTGTTATTGCTGTTTCGGTTGTAGAGGCGCTGTCATTAACCGTCGTGCTTTTGTCATTTTTACAAGAAAAGACAAGAAATAGCCCGATAATTGCAATAGTTAATTGTTTCATATTTTAATTGTATTTATTTATATCATTAAAGTAAATCATTATTACAAAGAATAAAGCAATAATCTTAAAATTATGTTCTGTCACAGAGATTCATATACCAAAGACGGAATATTAGGAAATGCCACTTTTTATATTTAACTGATTTATTTTGAATGACTTAAATATTAATATTATTTTTGATATATAAATCAACCGATTAGATTGAATTACACTGACGCAGAGTTACTACAGGTATTTAATGAAGATGGTTCTAAAGGAATAGAGCTCATCTTTGGCCAGTACTATGAAGTCATGTGTAGATCGGCTATAAGAATAACGAAGGATAGAACTCTCGCAGAAGACATCGTACAGGAAGTTTTCTACGAATTATTCAAGAAAAGAGAACAACTTAAGATAGTATCGCTTTTAGGTTACTTAAAGAGAGCTGTGTATAATAGATCTATCAATAAGGTCAAGGGGCGTAAAGATCATGTAGATGCTGATGAGATGGCCTATGAACTCACAGATAATCTCAACAATTCACAGGATGATATGGAATATGACGAGTTGGAGACATTTATCAATGGAGTTATAGATTCTCTTCCTGAAAAGTGTAGATTAGTGTTCGTTCTGAATAGATTTGAACAGTTATCTTATAAGGAAGTAGCTGCAAAACTTGAAATATCTGTTAAAACAGTAGAGAATCAGATGTCTAAAGCACTAAAGATATTGCGTGCAGAGTTTGAAAATTTTAAAAATCTCGAAAAAATAATGGACGAGGATAGGGGTATTTTATCAGAATGATGTCTATAGTATGTAAGCCATGAATAAAGATTTCTACATATCACTGATCACAAAAAAACTTAGCAATGAGTTAAACGCTGCTGAGCTCAAGGATTTGAGCACGTGGTTGTCTGAAAGTAAAGCTAATGCTATTACCTCTGGACAATTTAAGCAGACTTGGGACTTAACCAAAGATTATAAAAGTAGTGTGTCATTCGACGCAGGTACTGCTTTTCAGTCCTTTGCTAAGAAATACGAAATTCCTACTACTACCAAAGTTGCAAATACCAAGCCAAAAAGTAAGTTAGGTGTCAAAAAATATATTTTATTATTCTCTCTACTAATGCTCACATCAGCATTCATAGGAGCACTAATATTTAATAGTGTTTTTAAAGGGTCTGATTCTAATAGCATAGCCAATAATGAGATGCATGCTCAGACTTTTGCTCTTAATGATGCTATAAATGTTACAGTTGCTCCTAATTCAAGATTTGAGAAAGGAGTCTACACGATACAGAGAAAAGATATAAGTACAGGTAATGATAATGCTGAACAGAACCTTAACGGTTCTAATGCCAACACAAATAGTGGAGGTTCTGGCGATTCTTTCAATACAAATTTAGTTTCTCAAGACTCTAATGCTTCAACGTCAAATATGTCTGATTACACCGTCGAGAACTTCTACGGGCAAGGATATTTTGATGTCAATGTACCAGCAGGAATGCAAGCTGCCAAGATTGAGATAGAAGACAATAGATATATTGAAACTGAGAACGCTACTTTTAATCTCCAGAATTATGAGGAAGATGACTTCAGTGTCATAGATGTGCAGACAGGTTCTATTAAATTCGTAGCGGGTGAGAATATATTAAACATCACAGAAGGCCAAAGGCTCATATATAATGAGAAGTCTGGAAATTACAAAACGGTAAAGCTTCCAGAGCTTAACCCTTTTAAATGGCATAAGGGAGTCATAGTATTTGACAATACACCATTAGAAGAAGCATTCAGTATGATAGAACGTTTTTATGGTGTTGATATAAATATTACTGACGATTCTTCTCTTGATGATCATAACTTTACTGTAACTCTCTACAAAGGAAGTACCGTTAATGATTGCTTAGAACTACTTAGCGAATCCATTCCTATGAAAATAGAAAGAGTAGGAGAAAGAGATATAGAAGTAAGTGACGTCAAGAAGAGAAAGTGATTAATAGCTGACATTTCTTCTTAAAAACAACTAAATTTGGTACTTCTTATAATGAAAGATGCCAATTAGTTTAAAATCATTATTCTTCTTATTTGTCATAAGTGTGATCACATCTTCAGTGTCATTTGGACAAAGAATGATCCCAGATGAGAAATTAATTGATTACTCCACAGTAGACAATACATTACGACAAGTTTTATTTGAGCTCAGCGATTTAGCTAATGTTACAATTGCTTTTCAGGATCAAATCATACCTGTAGATTCTATTGTTACGCTTTCTGTAAGAAAAGAAAGATTAGGAAAAGTTATAGACTACCTCATAGAAGACCATAATCTCAAATACAAGATTGTCGGAAATCAGATCGTCATCCTCACAGATGAATATAAAAAATCTACAACATCACGATCTGAAAATCGAAATAATTCAAGCAATACTTATACTATATCCGGTATCGTAAGGGATGCAGAGACGGGCGAACCTCTCGTAAGTTCCAATGTCTACTTATACGACTACAGTCAAGGCGTATCAAGTAATGAATACGGTTTTTACAGTTTTACACTCGACAAAGGACTTCAGAGGATATATGCTTCTTATATCGGTTATGAAATGGGCATACATGAGATACCATTAACAAGTGATACGATAATCAATATCGAACTAAAAGCATATACAAGATTATCCGAGGTGCTCATTACCGAAAAATCTTTATCACCTATTAAGCCGGTAGATCAGCCAGAGATTGCCTCAATAGATGTCATGTCTATAGAAAACATACTTTCTAAAATACCCCTTGTTGGAGTGCCAGATGTTATGCGATTAGCATATGCGTCTACTGGTGTTACTACTGGAGCTGATGGTTTTGGCGGAATGAGTGTCAGGGGTGGTGAGACAAATCAGAACCTTGTATTATTTGACGGAATACCGGTATACAATGCACAGCATGGTTTTGGTCTATTTTCGATTTTTAATTCCAGTGTTATAAAAAGCGCTAAACTGTACAAAGGGGCATTCCCGTCTAGATATTCTGGTAGACTATCTTCAGTCCTGGATATAAGAACAAGAGAAGGAAGTTTCAGAAAATTTAAAGGTGATGTCTCATTAGGATTATTTACTGGAACAGCTTCTATTGAAGGACCCATCATAAAAGAAAAAGCATCATATCTCATATCTATAAGAAGAACATTTGTAGACCCTTGGATAAGAAATGTGACTCGTGCTATCAATAATAATGAGGGAAGCACAGCTCTTCATTTTTTCGATTTTAATGGTAAGTTGAATTTTAGTTTAGGTGATTTCTCTAAGCTATATATAAGTCATTACAGTGGTAACGATAGTTTTGATACCGACTTGACAAGTACTGATAATATAGATCCGACTTTTGCTAATTCTAATCAATTATTTTGGGATTCGGGTAATACATTAACTTCAGTGAGATGGAATGCAAGATTGTCTCAAAAATTATTTCTAAATGCTTCAGCTTATCAGTCTAAATATTCCTTTATTTCTTTTGATCAAGATAGGATTGAAGAGTTTGAAACTCCCAATAATCTTTCATTCGTCGGAGCTACTTATAATGCCGCTTACTATAGAACACAGATTTCAGATGTAGCAGCTCGGCTTGAGTTTGATTTTGTACCTAATCCAAGACATCAGATAAAGTTTGGAGGTGGCGTGATAAATCACAAATTTTCTCCAGGATTTATAAGTGTCAATCAGTTTGACTCTATTGTTCCGATACAGATTCCGGTTACCAGTAATACGCTACAGGATGAACTTATAGAAACCGACCTTAATTCTAAGGAGTATGACATCTTTATAGAAGACGAGATTCAATTATCACAGAAAGTAAGATTAAACATTGGTTATAATCACTCTATCATAAATACTGGCGAGCAATCATATCACATTCCACAGCCACGGATACTGATGGCAATAGGAGATGAGAAATCTTTGTTCAAGTTATCATGGGGTAGGATGGGGCAGTTTCTTCATACACTGACCAATACAGGCTTAGGTGTACCTATTGATGTATGGTTACCTTCTACAGATCAGATAGAGCCAGAAAGGTCATGGATTTTTACGGTGGGACAGTTTAAGCAAAGCAAGCTTCTTGGTAATATTGGAGTTGAAGTATTCTATAAGCAGTTACGGAACCTGACAAGATTTAGTGAGACGGGATTTATCAATATCTCAGCAGATAGTAATTGGGAAAATCTTGTGCCGATCGGACAAGGAGAATCATATGGTGCAGAGTTTAGCATAAATAAAGAGACACCAAAGATGAACTTTGATTTTGGCTATACGCTTTCTTGGTCTAACAGGCAGTATGATGAAATCAATCAAGGAGAACAATTTGCTTTTAGATATGATAGAAGACATGTGATAAATATCGGAGTGAGAAGAAAATTAGCTGATAACATAGAATTCTCTACTAGTTGGGAGTTTGGATCTGGCACACCTATTACTTTACCAGAGAATAGGGCATTTACAGACATTGATCCCAATGGAAATAGTACTCTTGTTCTTATTTATAGTCAGATAAATAACTCAAAACTTCCAGCTTATCATAGGCTGGATGTTGGGGTTGATATACACTCGGATCATAAGTGGGGTACGTCGACACTTACCTTAGGATTATATAATGCTTACAATAGACAAAACCCTTTTTATAGAGACATCAATTTTAACCCGAACGGTAATCCGAAGCTAAGTTTCCAAGATTTAGTGATACTACCTATATTGCCCTCCTTCCGATATGCCATTAGTTTTTAGCATTCAGTCATAATGTCAAATAATTTGCAGTTTTTAGTAAGTTAAATACCTGTAGATTAAGAAATTAATATCTATATTCCTTAAATTTGTAGCATAATAAGGGTGACTTCAAATAGTTTGAAAGTCTTAATATTAGAACCACGTAAATGAACAAGTTTAGACCTCTTTATTTTTTACTTGCTTTGAGCGTTATAGCTTTGAGTTCATGTCTTAATGACGTGAATCTAAGTAATGAGAGTGGCCCTGCTCAATTAGTTGTCATAGCTGAATTCGAAGAGGGAATTAACCCTATCATACGTATATCTACGACTTTTAATGTTAATTCTAATCCAGAAGAGATCAACAGTGATTCTGCCAGTGTAGTTATCAGAGAATCTTCATCTGATTTTCAAGAATTGAGAGAAGCCAGACCTTTAGGTAATGACTTGACAGCCTATACAGTTCCTTCTGAAATATTACCTACTCAAGGCGAAAGCTATATGTTGGATGTCGATGTTCCCAACTCAGATATATTATCAATCTTCGGAGAAGCAACAATGCCACTCCGAGGTAATATTGATTCATTTAATGATATCTCAGTTCTTGCAGAGAACAACGATTTTACAGAATTATCTGTATCGCTTAAAATGGGTGAGACAGAAGATTCAACTACATACTATCATTTAACACCATTCGTAATAAATAACAATGGAGAAGAAGTGTTTCCTGATATCAGTAGAATCAGTACTGGTGAAAATGCAGTAACGATTCTTACCCATCGCAATGGCATGCTTATTGATATTAATAACTTAGATAATACCAATCTATTAGAATTTCAAATTAGATCTTTGTTCCCTTTAAATGTTAATCAGCTGAATGACAGAAACTTATACTTTAAGTTGAATACAGTAGCAGAAGAATATTTCTTGTATCATGGTTCTATAAGTAGACAATTCGAAACAGCACAAAGTCCTTTTACAATACCTACCCTTAGTTATAGTCAGTTTGAAAATGGCTATGGCATATTTACTGCTTTCAGTTCAGAGATCTTAGATTCTCCGATCAATTAGTAAGTAGTAACCAATTTTAAAATATACCTTAACAACATTCCGGATTTTCTTGATCCGAAGACATAGTAGTCTTTGTGATCCATTTTTAATTTTTAAGAAAAAACCTGGAAGAAATGGATTTAAGTACTAAAGTTAAGCATCTTGCTGATGTATCCTTATTTGAAGATCTATCGCAAGATGATTTACTTGATATCGCAGATTTATCAAGTGTTAAGAAATACAACAAACATCAGATCATATATAGAGCTGATGAACCTGCAGAGGAAGTTTTTATTCTTTCCTCAGGCACAATAAAAATCATAAGTAAATCTGGTGATGGCCGCGAAGTCATAAAAACGATTATTCATCCCAAATCGCTATTCGGGACTGAGTATATCTCTTCAGTAGGCGTTAGAAACAATAGCGCAAAGGCCATAGATAAAGATGTTATCTGTTTAGCTATAAATTCACATGATTTTAAGGCATATCTTAAGGCCAATTGGGCGTTGACTGATAAGTTTATCAAGGTATTAGGTACTAAGTTGATGTACTTAGAAGGTAGATTTGAGTCATTGGTAATAAAGGATGCGAGAGAACGTATAATTGATTTCTTAAAAGAAAATGCTCATAAGAACGGTCGTCAGGTAGGATTAGAAATGCTCATTAAGCACAGCTTAACTCAACAGGACATTGCTAATTATACTGGGACATCAAGACAGACAGTTACATATGTTCTAAATGATCTAAAAAGACAAAATCAGATATACTTTAAGAGAAAAAGTATATTAATAAGAGATATGGAGAATCTTTCTTA
Source organism: uncultured Saprospiraceae bacterium (assembly GCA_964495785.1). Taxonomy (GTDB): domain Bacteria; phylum Bacteroidota; class Bacteroidia; order Chitinophagales; family Saprospiraceae; genus RFSX01. Next base: position 38,461 of record CAZBXL010000034.1, read on the forward strand.
GACTCCTACTTTTAAAATAGATAAAATGATGATACATTTGCAGTCGCTTGTAAAAAAAGCAGCTGCAAATTTTTTTTGCTTCTAATGAGGAGGAATGGCAGAGCTGGTTTAATGCACTAGTCTTGAAAACTAGCGTGCGGCAACGTACCGGGGGTTCGAATCCCTCTTCCTCCGCATCAAATAATGAAAAGCCCCATTTATGGGGCTTTTTTTATGTGCATAGGGGAGTAAAGGAAATTTATTTCCGGTATATCGCCGATGTACATAAAACAAAACACGAAGTGTTTTCATTATTTGATGGCCAGGACACCCATTTAGGGATGGACGCAGTCAATCCCGTTATTATTTTAAGTGCTTACCATAGGGGAGTAAAGGAAATTTATTTCCGGTATATCGCCGATGTACATAAAACAAAACACGAAGTGTTTTCATTATTTGATGGCCAGGACACCCATTTAGGGATGGACGCAGTCAATCCCGTTATTATTTTAAGTGCTTACCATAGGGGAGTA
>CAZBXL010000035.1:0-4517 GCA_964495785.1 uncultured Saprospiraceae bacterium
GAGATCAAGGTATTCAAGGTGAAACTGGAGCTCAAGGGCCACAAGGAAATACTGGTGCTACTGGTCCTGCTGGACCGCAAGGTGCTACTGGTGACGCAGGTCCCCAAGGAAATACTGGACCGCAGGGTCCTCAGGGAGATCAAGGTATTCAGGGTGCCACTGGACCACAGGGTCCTCAAGGGGATATTGGTGCAACTGGACCTGTTGGACCACAAGGTCCGCAAGGAGATACTGGGCCACAAGGACCGCAGGGAGATCAAGGTATTCAAGGTGAAACTGGGCCGCAGGGTCCGCAAGGAGAAACTGGAGTACAGGGTCCTCAGGGGGATATTGGTGAAACTGGTCTACAGGGTCCTCAAGGGGATACTGGTGCTACTGGTCCTGCTGGACCGCAAGGTGCTACCGGTGATGTTGGTCCGCAAGGAAATACTGGACCTCAAGGTCCTCAGGGAGATACTGGTGCTACTGGTCCTACCGGACCACAAGGTGATATCGGTGACGTAGGTCCACAAGGAAATACTGGACCACAAGGACCACAGGGAGATCAAGGTTTTCAAGGAGAAACTGGACCTCAAGGTCCTCAGGGAAATACTGGTGCCACTGGTCCTGCTGGACCGCAAGGTGCTACTGGTGACGTAGGTCCGCAAGGAATTACTGGACCGCAAGGTCCGCAGGGAGATCAAGGTATTCAGGGTGAAACTGGACCTCAAGGGCCACAAGGAAATACTGGTGCTACTGGTCCTGCTGGACCGCAAGGTGCTACTGGTGACGCAGGTCCCCAAGGAAATACTGGACCGCAGGGTCCTCAGGGAGATCAAGGTATTCAGGGTGCCACTGGACCACAGGGTCCTCAAGGGGATATTGGTGCAACTGGACCTGTTGGACCACAAGGTCCGCAAGGAGATACTGGGCCACAAGGACCGCAGGGAGATCAAGGTATTCAAGGTGAAACTGGGCCGCAGGGTCCGCAAGGAGAAACTGGAGTACAGGGTCCTCAGGGGGATATTGGTGAAACTGGTCTACAGGGTCCTCAAGGGGATACTGGTGCTACTGGTCCTGCTGGACCGCAAGGTGCTACCGGTGATGTTGGTCCGCAAGGAAATACTGGACCACAAGGACCTCAGGGTCCACAAGGTTTAACTGGACCCATTGGACCAGTTGGGCCACAGGGTGCTACCGGTGACGTAGGACCACAGGGGAATACCGGAGCCACTGGACCTACCGGACCACAAGGTGCTACTGGAGCCACTGGACCTGCTGGACCACAAGGTACTACCGGTGACGTAGGTCCGCAAGGTGCTACAGGAGCTACTGGACCAATCGGACCGCAAGGCGCTACTGGACCTGCAGGAGCAGATGGGATAGGAGGAGTAACTACCGCGGGTACAAATATTGCAATCTCAGGTAATGGGACTGTTGCCAGTCCATATGTTATAAGTACGAATAAACATTATGTAGGTGAACTCTATGGAGGTGGTATCATTTTCTATGTTTATGACAATGGTGCCCATGGACTTATTGCAAGCCTTGATGATCTGGATGGGGGAAATGGAGTCGCATGGGGTCTTACAGGAACTTCTGCTAGCGGGGCTGATAGTATGACTGATGGAGCAGGTAATACGAGTGCAATCGTCACAGCCGCTAACGGATCTACTACAGCTGCTGGATTATGCGACAGCTATTCTGCTGGTGGATTTACTGACTGGTACTTACCTTCAGTAAGAGAAATGTCACTATTAGCTAATAATGACATCGCGATAGATCGAATATTAGACAATGATAGTGATCCAAATACGAATGGATTAAATCAAGAATATATTACACCAACCAACGGCATATATTGGTGCTCATTAGAATTTTCAAATAACTCTGCTTGGTTTTACTTTATGGGTACTTCAGCATCCAACGTAACAAATAAAACAAATACTTACAGAGTAAGAGCTGTAAGAGAATTCTAATAATAAAAATGATAACATCAGAGATTTGTATCTTGTATAAATCTCTGATGTATTTGTAAATCTTTAATTCCCCTACTTCGTCACATTGAATAATTGACTATTTAGAAAGTAACATCCTTCACGATTGTCTTCCCATCTCTATCTAATTTGACTTTGATTGTTTCTCCAGGATTAAATGCACCCAAAGCTTTCATATAACTCATCATGTCGACAATCTCTCGATCACCCATTCTTTTAACGATATCCCCTTTGATCATACCCGCATTAGAAGCTGGCCTATCTTCCCTGACACCATCTATACGCATTCCCTTCCCATCAAATAGATAATCAGGTATGACACCTAAGGTAACTTTGAAATCTGGCACTTCTTGTGATTCATCTTTGGTTTTGACGTAAGTCAATTTCCCCTTATTGTCAGCTTTGGTTATTACTTGAGATATATAACTTATAATATCTCCTAAGCCAGCAAAATTAATTTTCTCTACGTCATCAGTTGGCTTATGATAATCTTCATGCTGACCTGTAAAAAAATGTAAGACTGGAATACCCTCGAGATAAAATGAAGTATGATCAGATGGACCTATACCAGATTCTTGTATCGAGTATTTGAATTTTGGTTGCTTAATAGAATGTATGATATCATTCCATACAGAAGACGTTCCCGTACCATATATAGCTAACTGTCTCTCCTCATTTAATCTTCCAATCATATCCATATTAACCATAAAGTTGAAATCAACTAAATCAATAGGGCTATGATCTACAAAGTAGTTACTCCCCCATAGTCCTTTCTCTTCGCCCGAGAATGCTATATATAATATGTTACTATTAATTGTATGAGTATTAAAATAATCAGCAAGAGCTAACATAGCGGCTACTCCCGAAGCGTTATCATCAGCACCATTATGTATGGCAGGCGGACCAACATACAATGATCCCTGACCTCCATATCCTAAGTGATCATAATGTGCTCCGATGATTATAGTATACGGAGCATTATTATTTTTATACCCTATCACATTTCTACCTATAATTACGGGATCATTAGGATTGTCTTCTGTAGCATGAGGATTAGATCTTATTGTTTTTTGAAAAAACTGATAAAAGGATTCCTCTATGTCCATGATCCCTTCTAATCCTAACTCTTTATATCTGCCAACAATATATTCCGCAGCTTTCTTCTCACCTTCAGTACCTGTCTCTCGTCCCTCAAGATCATCAGATGACAGATAGGTCACATCAGCCCTTACCTCGGATAAAATATTAGAATCCAGCGGCGCTATCTTAGTTGATTTGCACGATAGTAGCGATGTGAATGCTAATAGAATTGTTAATTTTAATATGTTTGCCATCATTTTATTATTACTCTATTTCTTAACCATATGTTCTGACCATGAAATTAACTAAAGTATTATTCCTTACACTCATATTGATGTCATTTTACATGTGTAAAAATGATGGCCATAATCACAAGAAAGGATCTGAACATAGTCATATGGATAAGAAGCACAAGGACGGAAAAGAAGACGGTCATGCACATGGTGGAGGTGAGCATCACGGACATGGAGCACATAGTAAAGATACTCCAAAACTATTAGATGGTCAGCTAAAGTACGAGCAAGAAAAACATCTCAAAAATGTAAAGCAACTCACATTTGGTGGGGATAATGCTGAGGCATATTGGAGTTTTGATGATAAATACCTCGTCTTCCAAGCTAATAATCCTGAATGGGGAGTCGAATGTGATCAGATCTACTATATGGACCCAGCTCAAAAAATGAATGCTAAAACCACTCACCCACTCCTCAGTACTGGTGACGGAAGAACAACTTGCTCATATTTCTTACCAGGTAACAAAGAAATTATATATGCATCAACTCACTTAGCTGATAAGAACTGTCCTCCAACTCCAGAGAGAAGAACCGATGGTAAATATGTATGGCCTATCTACGAGTCATTTGATATATTCACAGCTGACCTTGATGGCAATATCATCAAACAACTTACTGATACACCCGGATACGATGCAGAACCTACTGTAAGCCCTAAAGGTGACCTCATTGTCTTCACATCTATACGTACTGGAGACTTAGAGCTGTATACTATGAATATAGATGGAAGTAATGTTAAGCAAGTCACTACTGGATTAGGATATGATGGCGGAGCATTTTTCTCTCCTGATGGTACTAAACTAATATTCAGATCATCAAGACCTAAAACTGATGCTGATATAAAAGAATACAAAGATCTACTCGCAGAAGGTCTTGTAAAGCCTACAGATATGGAACTCTACGTTTGTGATGTAGATGGTAGCAACCTCAAGAAAATAACTGACCTTGGTAATGCAAACTGGGCTCCATTTTTTCACCCTTCTGGTGAGAAAGTGATCTTTGCCAGTAATCACAATTCTAAGCGAGGCTTTCCTTTTAATCTATTCATGATTAACGTAGATGGTACTGGGCTTGAGCAAATAACTTATGATAACACCTTCGACTCATTCCCTATGTTTTCATTCGATGGTAAAAAATTAGTTTTTGCTTCTAATAGAAATAATGGAGG
>CAZBXL010000035.1:4617-38223 GCA_964495785.1 uncultured Saprospiraceae bacterium
AGTTAATAGTGATTAGTAATAGTGATTAGTAATAGTGATGAGTGATTAGAGATTAGAGATTAGAGATTAGAGATTAGAGACAACTTATTAGTTAAGGGTTAAGAATTTTTACAAATATAGATATGGATGAGTGATGATTCTAAGAAAGGCTGGGTAGCTAAGCTGCAAGATCGCTGGGGAGTGACTGCGAATCAGGTCTTTATCATTCTGATTGTTTTTGCCTGCACGGGAACTACCGTGATGTTCTTGAAGAAGCCTATCGTAGCGTTCTTCGTTGGAGACGGTGATAAGTCTATTATATTCTCTGTGATCTATTATATTTTAATCTTACCTGTCTATAATATCATCTTACTTATCTATGGCTTCATCTTTGGACAGTTTGATTTCTTTTGGAAATTTGAAAAGAGGATGTTGAGTAGAATGATAGGAAAAAAAAATTAAATCAATATTAGGATACATCTTTCAACAAAGAAAGCTGAACAATAAATAATTCAGCTTTCTCAATCTTCAAATATTTCTAATGAACTTTCCTAAGTTATAATGAGAAATAATAGTTCGATTAACATCCAGACGATAACGCAGTAAACAACTTTTTTCATGATACAGATTTTTTATGATTGCAATAAAAAGTCTTTCGTGCAATCTATCTACATCTTAAATCATTCCTTCTTACGCTTTACTAATTTTGCCTTACTTAATTTAGCTTTTGGATTAAAGTCGAGGCACAGCTGTAGCCAATATTCAAGATCATTATCTGTATCTATACCATCGAAAGTTACAAATACGTAACCTTTCATTGGTCTACCAGTAAAATCCATAGGCATGGCTCCTCTTCTTTTTATAGCCTCCGTGTAGGCCTCTTTTCCTACTCTCGCCATAAGAACATCCGTATCTTTTGCTTTTATATGTAAAAGACCACAACACATCTTATCATCTACCATAAAACATAAGCCCCCGAACATTTTCTTAGCTTCATAATGAACAGATTGGTCATCTAAATATTGTTTAATGCGATCCGACATGTATTCATCGTAAGCCATATAAATTTAACTTTATGAGATGTACGGTGTATAATTTATTTCAAACCCATCTTTGTACTTCTGTATGTCTATAGGAGTGAGTAGCTGCATATTAATTTCTTGCTTTGTCATCACCTTCCGATTAATAAATTCATTTTTATATTTAATCTCAGACTTTTTAGGGTCAGCTTCTCTATCCCTAATAAATGAATCGTGACGATCTAAACGAGCAGTAATTAATGAGCTATAAAATGAACTGTCTAATTGAGATATATTCTCGTCCATTAATCTGACAAAAGCATCATCGATATCATATGACACACTTGATCGACCAGCTGATATAGCTGCAATGGTAGTGGTTCCTGTACCACCAAATGGATCTACAACGATATCTCCATACAATGAATACATCTGTATGAGTCTATGAGGAATCTCTAAGGGGTATGCTGCACTTCGTGCTCTACTCTCTGACTTGGTGATGGCTTGTTTTGTACCTTTCAGATCCCATAGATCTGAAAACCATTTATTTCTTTCTTCCCAAAAAAATGCACTCTGCTGCCTGCGTAATTTATCCGTATCGTTTTTGAAAATTCGCTTACCTCCTTTTCTAAACACTAATATCCATTCATGTTCTAAGGTGACATAAGCTCCTGAAGGCAACATACCAGATCCCATAAACTTATTGGGTGCATTGGTTTGTTTTCTCCATATGATATTGGGTAAGTTGGGTATATCTAACTTTGCAAATGCATATATGATTCTGCTATGGTTGGGATATAATTCAAACTGCCCTCCGAGCGTTCTCGTTGCATCTCCTATATTAATACAAGCAAATCCGCCAGGCATCAATATCCTATTCACCTCTTTCCATACTTTATCTAACTCTTGATGCATTAATTCAAAAGCCATCTTACCATCTTCGTTATTAAGGCTGGTTTTAATCTTTTTATTCTGTGCACTCATGATATCGTCCCACATAGCAATCATAGGATAAGGAGGTGATGTTGCTACTAAGGCAATACTGCTATCATTGATAGATTCCATATTATGAGCACTGCCTCTTAGAATTCTATGTGTCGTCTTTAGATCTGATATCAAAATATCTTATTTACAAAATAAATAAACTGATTAATGTAAATCTACCAATTAATAAGCTGACAAAAAAAGGCCACCAATAAATGGTAGCCTTTGACTTTAACACTAAAGTATTCTATCAAGAACACTAAATATTTATTTTCTTATACACCACCATTTAACTGGTCCTGCATATCTTCTAACGCATCCCACATACCTTTAGCTGCAAACTTAGCTTGTTGTGGCCAGCTCGTTGGGTTGTGCATTTTATATCTATTTCCTGCTGCAAGTAGTACATTTCTCAAGTCTTCAGCATCTCTATGGGACAACTCTTCATAAGTCGTTACGCCAGAATCTTTAAGAATACTTTCAATCTTAGGACCTATTCCCTCTATTTTTTGTAAGTCGTCTTCCTCCGTTTCAGAAGGACTAAACATAGTGATCGGACCATTATTATTGATACGTCGTTCTACAATAGATCCTTCAAGTTCATTTCTTGTTTCGTTGACTACAGTTTTAGATACCTCTACAGTATCTAGGTTGTCTATCATAGCCTTTAGCGTATTCATATCTATTTGCTTAACCACTTCCACTTCTTTTATAATCTCTACTGGCACCTCCCTAATGACCTCTACTTCTACTTCCTTAATAACCTCCACTTCTTTGATGACTTCTACTTCTTTAATAACTTCTTTTTCTACAATAACCTCTACTGGCACTTCCTTTATCACCTCTACCTCTTTGATCACTTCTATTTCATTATTAACTATGACTTCCTTGATTACCTCTATTTCCTTAATGACTTCTACTTCTTTAATCGTTTCGACAGGGACCTCTTTGATCACTTCGACTTCTTTGATCACTTCTACATTCTTGATAACTTCATAAGGGACATCCTTAGTCACTTCTACTTCCTTGACGATCTCGTTATTTTTGGTGACTACGACTTCTTTGATCACTTCTACCTGCTTGACCACCTCGACTTCTTTGATGACCTCCACAGGCACTTCTTTGATCACTTCTATTTCTTTAATCACCTCTACAGGTACCTCTTTGATGACTTCTACAGGTACTTCCTTAATAACTTCTACCTCCTTGATAGACGCCTTTTCAGCAGTTTTTAACTGAGATAATGCGTTATTATAGTTTGATGTCAAGTTAGAATATTGTGAGTTGAGACCTTCTATTTTCTCATCCTTTGACTTGATATCAGTTTCATAGGATTTTAATAAATTAACTTGACTCCTGATTTTATTATCAAATTCTGTTGTATCAAATTTCTTGCTTGCTCCAGCGAGAAACGCAAGTAATGCTGTAACTCCTGAAAGTATTATCCAAAGTAATGCACTCATATTAAAAGTATTTTTTAGTATCTATTTATTGACAATGAATTATAAACCTCTTATTTGTTAGCTGGTCCAAATGCGATAGCAACACCTTTCTCTAAGACGCCTTCTATCATACAGTTAGAATTACCTTCTTTTCCTATCGTTCTTAATTGATCAGAATTAACTCCCTGCTCAAGGAAATATGCCTTCACCATATTAGCCCTCGCGAGACCCAAATTTTCATAACTCGTACCATTGGTTTCATTTGGTAAGTGGTATCCTTTAATCTGCATAAGGATATTAGGATTTTCTCCAAGATGCGATACGATCGTACCAAGCGTCACATTAAATTCGTCTCCTACTGCTAAAAAAGAATCAGCTGAGTCTTCAAATCTAAAATTCTCGTCTGATACCAAGTCTAAACTCGTAGAGGCATCTCTAAATATTAAGGTTGAATTACAATCTCCATCACCTCCAGCTACGCCTGCTACACCAGCTATCTCAGCAGGTCCACTATTGTTGCATATGTACTTGTTACAAATAAAGTAACCTATAAAAAGCCAAAGAAATAATAAGATTAAATAAAGTGTTCTCATCAGAATTAATTATGATTTTGAATATTTGTAATCGACAGTGTGACATACTTTTCTACAAATCAACAAATCAAGATTAACTGATCGATAAAATAATTTATTGGCATAAATATCTTAACTTCAGAATCACACACTTGATGATAAATATCATCAGTGGATAGGAATGAAAAAGTGTATTAAAGTATATTACAGTGCAGATCATATTATGATCTACAAATACAGAAGTGTCAATATTCGTACCATAAAATCATAAATGTTAAAAAATAATAATGTATAACTATCATATTAATAGACTATTACAATATAAAACTATGAGATACATTACCTTAATCTTTACTTTGGCTATGAGCATGTCTGCTTATACACAAGCTCCTTCTCCTCAGCAATATGACTCCAGAATATCCAATATCATAGAGAATATATCAGCTGAGAGAATAGAAAGTGACATTAATAAATTGGTGTCATTCGGGACAAGACATACCCTATCTGACACCCTATCTGAGACAAGAGGCATCGGTGCTGCAAGAAGATGGATAAAATCAGAATTTGATAATATTTCAAACGATTGTAATCAATGTCTCGAAGTAAGTTATCACAAAGGCATGGTCAAAGCTGGAGAATCAAGAAGGATACCAGATGACACATGGATCGTGAATGTCATGGCTATAAAAAGAGGTACACTCTACCCTAATAAATATATAATTATGTCAGGGGATATAGACTCACGAGTATCTGACCCCTTAGATGGGCTATCTGATTCCCCAGGAGCTAATGATAATGCTTCTGGTATGGCTGGTGTTATAGAAGCTGCAAGAGTATTATCGCAATTTGATTTTCCCATAAGTATTTTATTTGTAGGGTTATCTGGTGAGGAGCAGGGACTCTTCGGTGGTAAGTTTCTTGCAGCAGACGCCAAGGCGCAAAACTGGGATATTCTCGGAGTCCTCAATAATGATATGATAGGAAACATACACGGTATAGATGGTGTCATAGACAACACGACATTCAGAGTATTCTCAGAACCTATTCCCCCTCAACCTGACGAAAGAGAATTAATATGGAACAGATTCTACGGAGGAGAAGTAGATGGCCCCTCTCGTCAGTTAGCACGATATGTCGACGCTATCACAGATAAATATATGACCAACCTTGATGCAGTTATGATATATCGTCTTGATAGATTTGGTAGAGGAGGACATCATCGTCCATTCAATGACGAAGGATTTCCTGGTGTAAGAATAATGGAGACGCATGAGAATTATGATATGCAACATCAAGATATAAGAGTAGAAGATGGTATATCCTACGGCGATGTCATAGAAGGTGTAGACTTTGATTATGCGTCGAAATTAACAGCTGTCAACGCAATTACTCTCGCAAGTATAGCATGGGCTCCTATCCCACCCGAGTTGGTTATGATTGGTGGGGCCGTCAAGCCCTCGACTCGATTAAAGTGGGATCCAGTAGATGATCCTAATCTCATGGGCTATAAAGTCTACTGGAGAAACACTACTTCTCCTCAATGGGAATACGAACGCTGGGTAGGTCTTGACACAGATGTTACGCTAAAAAATGTCGTCATCGACAACTACCTTTTTGGTGTATCATCAGTCAATAAAAATGGGAATGAAAGTGTGGTGGTCTATCCTAAGACATTGATTCCCAGACGGTAGAGAGAGGATTTTTCGTAAGTCTATCTGACATACAAAATTGCTCCAAGCTCAATAATTTGACTTATACGTAAATAATAATTATATTTATACGTAAATACATGCGATGGATAAAAAACTTACATTAAGCCTAAATCAAACCGTGATTGAAAAGGCTAAAAACTATGCTAAAAAAAATAAAACTAGTTTATCAAAAATGATAGAGTCTTATTTTGATTCATTAACGAATAATGAATTTGATGAAAATGAGACACCAATAAGTCCACTAGTAGAAAGTCTTTGTGGAGTGATAGAGTTGCCTGAAGGTTTTGACTACAAAAAAGCTAAGGCAAAATACCTCTTAGAAAAATATAAATGAATAAACTTCTCATAGACACAAACGTGATTATAGATTTGCTTGCGAAGCGTAAGGATTTTTATATTGATAGTTTGAAATTATTCTCATTAGCAGACAGGAAAGAAATAGAATTGATTGTGTCAACTCTTAGTATTGCCAATTCGTACTACATACTCAACGATGTAATGAAACTAAAGAATGCAAGAACAATTATTAGAAAATTTAAAGTTCTTGTAAATCCTTATTCCCTAAATGATAAAATTATAGAGCTGGCTCTTAATGATGAAAACTTCAAAGATTTTGAAGATGGTATACAATACTATACTGCACTAGAATCTGATTGTAAAGTCATTGTAACACGAAACATCAAGGATTTCAAGAAATCAAGTTTACCAATTCTCAGGCCAAATGAATACCTCTCAAAAGTGACACAGAATAGGTAAAGTACATTTCACACCGAAAGCTTTGACATAAAAAGTCCCAATTGACAACTTACTGATATTGTGTCTCCCCTATCGTAAAAAAATTTACATAATATACAGTAGCCCAAAATCTATTACTCATACTCATAAGTCTGTAAAGCGTCATCATTATTAGCTATCACAAGTAGATTCTTGCTTTTTCCTTTCAGTAGTGCCACGGATCTGACATCTTTATCTGCTGATATTCCTGTTCTATCTGTGGATTGTATATCAAATTTTCTATCAGTATCCATAGTCATGAGATAGCCCTTACCTCCATCACTTCTTGTCGTCTCTACTTCTCGCTGATACATATTACCTGCAACGAATACATCAGTCTTACCATCACTATTAAAATCATCAACTGCTATACCATAAATAGGAGCTATTTGAGCTCTATTAGGCATAGGTATTTGGGTAAAAGAAGAACCATTATTTTGAAAAACTGAATTCTCAAAAGTCTGTACTGATAGAACTAAAGTCGTCTCAGAGATATGATCTTCTAATACTTTGTCTATTGTCGCTAATCCAAAATCGTTATAGGTTTCAAATTTCTTACTGACGAAAGGCATCTGCTGTGAAGAGCATTGCTTACCCCTCACTGGATAACATTGTCCATTTTCATAATATCCAAGATAGACATCATTGGTGCCGTTATCATCAAAATCATCTACATACATTTTAAATGGTTCATCCTCAGTTGCCTTGTACTTGATATTTAATCCGAGATTACCAGCAACGATATCTTGATCACCATCACCATCTACGTCCGCAACTTCTATCGTATTCCACCATCCATTCATCTTTGGAAGTTTCATCTGATCGGTGACATCGGTTATGCCTTCAGGACTGTATTGTAATACCATGATATGCATCCACTCTCCAGCTACTACAAGTTCTTTTGTTCCATCTCCATTAATGTCTACATTTTTTGCGGTTGTGACCATACCTAATTCTCGAAGAAATTTAGCTTTATCTTCAGTTACATCAATAAATTTTCCGTTCCTGTTCTCAAACAAAAAACTCTTAGGCGTACGTCCATAAGCTCCAGGCACTTGCCTACCTCCTACAAACAAATCAAGATCGCCATCTCCATCATAATCTAAGTCGCATACTGCAGCGGTACTTACAGTTATAGCAGGGAGAGCATTAACGTATCGGAAGCCACCGTCACCATCATTAATGTATAATCTGTCTTTGTATTTTTTACTATTATTCGGAAAGTCATTCCCTCCACTTGCGACATATAAATCTAAATCACCATCTCCATCACTATCAAAAAATAGTGCTCCTCCATCTTCATATCTTGCATCTTTGGCGAATAAATCAGGAGATACTGATAACCGTGCATTTCCATTATTCATTAGAAGTTGTCCTGGAACTCCAGCAGAGCCTCCTATGTACACATCCATCTGCCCGTCATTATTTACATCCGCCGTAGCCATGATAGGTCCCAATGTAGAAGGTCTGTATGGTAATAGTATTTCTTCGGCATAATCATCATACTCATTCTCAGTATGTACATAATTAATAGCATCAACAGATTTGAATAATCTGTTATTCTTTCTATTCATCATAGTAGGTTGTGTATTGGCTTTTTCTATCGTAAGTTCTTGATTTACAGCGACATCACTCATGGTAGTCTGAGTACCATCATTCCATTGTACTGTTATTTGATCTATGATTTCGTTCTTCCCTAAGCCGAAATGAGCAATGCACTGAGACGTAGACATATAACCTCGATAAGGTGTATACTCAGTGACCTGTTGCTCTCCATTTCCATACTTTAAGATGATCTTAGAATTAATGGCTTTACGATTGTCTTTGTCTCCTACTAATTTAATGGTGATGTAATTAAAGAGGCCATTCTCATTGGACATATTCTGATATAAGTCTGCCGGCTGTCCCATATTGTTAATGATGATATCTAAATCGCCATCGTTATCAAAATCAGCATATGCAGAACCGTGTGACCAAGTTTTATTATCTATACCCCATTTTGCATTTTGTTTTTTGAAGGTTAAGTCACCGTTATTACTGTAGACGTAGTTGGATATTTTTACACTTTTAGCTTTGTTACTTATTTCCATTGGATCTACTTGGAGTCTTTTATTGGCTGTTTGCTCAGCCTCCTTCATCTTGTCTTGAAGGAATTTCTTTCTCCAGTTCTCGTAGTCTTTGTTTCTGATATCTTTAATGAGTCCATTGGTCACAATTAGATCCTTATAACTATCATTATCAAGATCAATAAATAATGGAGACCAACTCCAGTCAGTATTAGAGACTCCTGCCATCTGAGCTATCTCGCTGAATGATCCATCGTCATTATTAAGTTGTAGCGAGTTATACATATATTGATAATGGAATCCATTATTCGCCAGTTTAAAGAACTTTTCAGGATTCATACTACTCATATTCGTCTTCTGCCTAAAGTTATCTTCTGCTACCATATCTACGACATAGATATCAGTATTACCGTCATTATCAATATCGGCTATATCTGCTCCCATACTAAAGTTACCAATATGCTTTAACGCATCAAGTGCTACGTCTGTAAAGGTCCCGTTACCATTGTTCTTGTATAACTTATCAGGCTCCTCATAATCACAAGCAATGTAGATATCTGTGAGCCCATCTTTATTATAATCGAGTGCTGAAATACTAAGGGTATAATTGTAATTAGTAATGCCACTCTGTTGTGTCACATCAGAGAACTTTCCATTATCATTTCGGAATAAACGGTCAGTGTAAGCGTAATTGATTTTGTTCTTGAGAGGACGCTTTGCAGCTAAGCTATTAGGCGGCTGATTAGCTAAGTACATATCTAAGTCGCCATCATTATCATAATCCAAAAAATTAGCCGTTATAGAATAGCCAGAATCATTGAGTCCCATTTCTTTGGCTTTATCTACAAACTGACCTTTACCATTATTGATATAAAACATATTTTGTCTTCTCGCAGGCTCGTCATAAAGAAACTTGCATACATATATGTCATCATATCCATCATTATTAATATCCACAACAACGGCTCCAGTGGACCAGTTCTGTGGTCGTATACCTGCAGATCGAGTGACATCCTCAAAGGTCATATCCCCCTTGTTTCTGTATAGTCTATCCCCCTCCATATTAGAGGAGAAAAATATATCCTGGTATCCGTCATTATCATAATCCAAAATAGCTACTCCAGCTCCCTGGCTGTAACCCTCAAATGAAACAAGGTTATGAGACTGCGTCTCTGTGATATTATTACTAAAATTTATTCCTGAGCTTTGAGGAGGTATCGATTGCAATACTTTAATAGTGGATGTGTCTTCTGGGTAAGACCTTTCTACAGCAGATTCCGTATTACATGCCGTCGCTAACAGTATGATAATCAGGACATAAGGTCCTATAAGCTTGTTATTATACATCCTTGAGATTGGTTTGATTAAGATATCGAAGATATAAAAAGCTAACTATTCATAAAACAAAACTCCTTACGCATTCCTAACAATATATATCTCCTATATTGGAAATAAAACATTGAGTGATAAGGGGTCCATGGTAAACTCTAATGTATCTGTAAACTCAAAACTTTCTCCATCTACATGAAAGTAATAAGGCCGCTGTGAGATGACCTTTACACTCTTAGCTTTTCGTACTTCTACAATAGAGCTCTTATCTATTGTCTTATTAAGCATACGCCATGAAGTGCTAAGTGTTCTAAGAATGCTTGCTTCTTTTATAAAAATAATATCAAATAGTCCATCAGATAGCTCAGCCTGAGGCGCTACTGTAAAGTTATAGCCATACATAGGGGCATTAGCTATAGCAATTGTAGTGAAGGCTCCTTCAATAGATTCTCCATCGTAAATTACCTTAAAATTTTCTGCTTTGAAACGGACCATTTCTTTTGTCACAAGATTGACATACATTTTGAGTCCACGTTTTTTTTCATTCTCTGCCTTGTAGGCAATAAGTGCATCAAAACCAACACCTGCGAGATTAATAAAAAATATATCGTTTACTGTACAAGTATCAATTGCTCTTATTTCTACACTATTTAATTTTCTGACTGCCTGAGCTGTATTTCTTCCCATACCTATGTACATCGCAAATCCATTGCCCGACCCCCCAGGTATTATACCCAAGGGTACTTGAGAGCCTCTGAGACCATTAGCGACTTCATTAACAGTACCATCGCCTCCACAGGCTACAACAATATCGTGACCTAACTTAACAGCTTCTGATGATAATTGAGTTGCATGACCTTTTCCTTCTGTATAGCTACATTCATACTCATACATATCATGATTGAGGTTATCATGAATGATTTTCTCCTTGTTCTCTGACTGCTTGTCTCCAGAGACTGGATTGATAATAAATCTTACTTTCTTTTTCTGTTGCATATTAAATCAAGAATTCCCTAAGTACACACTGGCACTTAGGGAATTCAAAGGTAATAAGTCTTAAGACAGTTCTGTCTATTATTATATTTTCAATATTTTTTCAGTGTATAATTCTTCATTATCACTATCTAACACCTGGAGATAGTAGAGTCCTGGTTCCATTCCATCCATTTCAAAAACGAAAAAATTATCGCCAATTAATCCTGTCTTTATAGCAGCTACTCTACCGATTCTATCTATGATACGAGCCGTATATTCTTGGTCAAAGTCTAAACGAACTTCAACAAAAGATGAAAACGGATTAGGGAATACTTTAGATTGTTTATACAAATCAAATCCACTACAATCTTCATCGATTCCATTATCTGCTATATCAACTGCATCTGGATTAATAGCGCTGTCATTATCATTACAATCTTCAGAGTTAGTCACAAAGCCCGCTGGAGGAACAGTGATACAAGTATCAGCAAAGACATTCAAGTCACCATAGCCATCATTATCAAAGTCAAAGTAATACCTCGTAATAGGGAGTCCTTCGTCTGCTCTACCATCACAATTATTATCAATACCATCACATAATTCTGTTATCGTTGGATTAATATCTGAGGTATTATCATTACAGTCATCAGGATTTATGACAAATCCTGCAGGAGGAACAGATATACACGTATCTGCAAATACATTTAAGTCTCCAAAGCCGTCATTATCAAAGTCAAAGTAATATCTATTAGTTGGCAATCCTTCATCGGCTCTACCATCACAATTGTTATCTATAGCATCACATACTTCTGAGATGTTAGGATTAATATTGTTCTCGTTATCATCACAATCCATCGGATTATCTACATAATTAGCAGGTGGTGTCGTGATACATGTATCTACAGGAAATGATAAGTCGCCAAATCCATCATTATCTGCATCTAGATAATAAGTAATCACCGGCAACCCGTCGTCAATACCACCTATACAATCGTTATCTCTTCCATCACATACTTCGGGCATATCCGGATTAATCATAGGATCATCATCATCACAATCTTGATAATTATAATAACCGTCATTATCAGCATCTACAAAGAAAAAAGTTTCAGCTTTGGTGATGACATCTGCGGCAACCTCTATCCCTATTTTTCTACCAGGAATATCATCGGCTGGTGGATGTATACCTCCCCATATTCTACTCAGACTACACTGGTCAGAAGCATCTCTATAAGTAGCCCACTGCAGTTCTACAAACTCTGATGGCCCATCTTCAAAAACTAAAAACTCATTACGAGGGGCATCAAATATGCCCATACCTCCTGGAAAGTATTCATCTCCTGTGAAGTAAGTTAGTATCTCAGCAGCTGCTCTCGAAAAAGTAGAATGACCTGAAATATATCCGGCAAAAGGAGGTGTCACAAAAGAGGGTCTTTGGTACGGAAACCAATTTTCTGCAAGTATCCAATCTACACCGGCTACATCTGTCTCAGGTTCTATTATGAACGAAGGTCCCTTCCATGTATACAATTTAATTTTTCCAATATTTTCACCATTCTCCCCTTCTAAAGGATCTCCCGCCTCTACAAGCTCTATGTAATCGGGGATAAGAGGAATCCCAGCAACATTGTAACTTGGTAATAAAGGATCTGAACTTTGACCTTGCTCTGCCATATATCTTATCGCGGATACTGGTCTTAGATAATCGTAATACCCCTTAATACCCCAGGCAGAAATAGCACAGTCATGCATAGCGCCACCGAGCATAAAGTATCCCTTAATATCCCATTCTAATTCATCTATATCTTCTCCTTGTCCTCTATATTTTCTTGTAGATAATGGATGATCATTGACTTCATTAAGTAAAGTGTACCAGTGACCTGGGGGCGTCTCAGAGTCAGGACCATCTGCCCAGAACTCAGCCAATATACGTGCATAATCTCCCCTCTTAACCATCTGTGGCTCATAAGGCTCTCCTGTAACAGGATTTATCGTCCTACCCTGACTTATATCTCCTCCCTGTATAAGATCATAGAATAGCGGATAGTCAGCAAAATCATCTGGAAGCTCAGGTATGTTACCTATAGAACCTGGCGATGCATCTATCAATGTAGGATCATTAGGATCAAGGTGAGATGCCCACACGGATACTAATGCAAATCCCCACTTGTATTGTTGAGACTCTTCATCATTTTGGTCTAATGAGATCATAGGCGGAGGCCCAGGATCATGATATACGTAATAATCAAATGCATCTCTATTATAAATAGTAAGATCATCTTCTGATAATGCAAATGGCTCAACTTGTCCCCATTCAGGACTTAGGAATTCTGGTGTATTAAATGGTATAGGATTACCAGCTTGATCTATAAATAGATCAAGCGTCAGAGGTTGCCATCTATTAGGATCTGTCATCGTTGAGTTACCTGTGAACTCTAATATCAAAGCTTCGTTAACTGGTTCATAGACTCTGTTGATATAATTGAATTGTTGAAACGATCTATCTTGAAATCCAAATTCTATAATTTGATCCGCGACATAGTTCCCTAAAGCTGCTGCATCTCCTGTACTGTAATCGATACTTGTATACGTAATATCATAGCCTAACTCAGCCATAAAATTATTGATATTAGAAATGATGATTCCTCTACCAGGAGAGGAGCTAAATCTATTGAGCATGATTCTATAGATCGCATAACTAATAGCTTCTTCTATATCCTCTTCTTTGTTGTCACTTTCTGGTATGCCATCAAATACAGAGCTAAACTCTCCAACCTCTTGACCCAATAGAAAAGGCTGAGCCACGTCATCATAAGTCGCCCATATATCGTACATAGCGACAGAGGTGTGCCATAGGTTTCTGGCGTGGATTGTTGGTCTTGCAAAGTCATTTCTTATTCCTGTAAGAATCTGCTCGTTCCATTCTCTTGCAATGGTTTCTTGAGAGATTAAACTTACTGTACAGAATAAGGCAAATAATAACGGAAGTAATTTCTTCATTTAACTTTCTACTTTTAAAATGTATTTACGTAAACCTTTGGAATTTAATATCGTAAAGATATAATTTTTTTTAATATGTCATGTTACAGACATACCTATTATAGACTGTAGGTTGTAAACGATAGGAACCTCAAAAGTGTTCCTCATTTCAATGAAATGATTTGCAAGAAAAGCGACGTAATTTACGGTCTGAAAGAAGGCCTTCCACCTCTTGGGGATTCTGAAGCCGAACCATTTCTAATGGAATATATAACTGATAGCATAGCATATTGACCTAATGACTGAATTTCGCTATTCTCAATATAGTTAAGGCCATTAATTCTTGAGATGCCAATGTTTTGATTTAGGATATCAAATACAGCAAATTTTAACTCCAGCTTCTGATCCTGGAGTAGATATTTAGAGAGACTGGCTTTCCATATAGGGACTGTAACTGCCTCACCGAATTGTTCCTCACTATAAAAGTCGACATTAATAGATGTGCTGAAAGTGAATGATTTTTTGATATTATAACTTAGATTAGTGTAGACACTTTTATTAGAGAAGTTCTGGTTTCTATTACTCTTGTCATAAGTGGTAATATTATAAGAATAATCTCCTCCTAATTCCCAATCAAAGATGGTCTTCTTTCTATTTTCCCATTTTACATTTACACGATTGACGTATCTATTTCTTTTATTTTCTTCCGTATTGATAAATACAATACTATTCTGATATGACAATCTCGACCCTATACCTAATCTTGTTTTTAGAAAGTTTAGTGGTGTACTAAAGTTGAGATTACCTGATACATTGAAGTCATAGTCAACATTAACAGGTTGAGTAATTTGAGTAAAATCTGGATTGATGATAGTCTGGTTAGTGATACTATTCCTCGTGTAGGTAGCATTTAAAAATGCAAAAAATGACCTGAAAGAAAACTGGTCATAATTGGTATAATTAACCCTTATTCTATGGCTGTATTCTGGTATGAGGTTGGGATTACCAGCGTAGATATTAATCGGATCAGAGTTGTCAGGCACAGGTTGCAATTGAGTAATGGAGGGTTCATTTACACTTGTAGAATACCTGAGCCTTATATTTTGAGACTGCCCTAATTCATGTCTCAAATTCACCCTCGGAAGAAATCTAAAAACTTTATTCTCTATGAATATATCTTCTGATTTGATATCGCCTTGTAATACAGAATTTTGGACTGCTCCTTCTATGCTGAGGCTTGACTTATCTGTATTAAGATGCCACACAAGAGCAGCTCTATCGTAGACATAGTCCCTCACATACTCATTACTTAGGTCCTCATTTATGATGCCTTCATCAAGTACAAGATCAAATACTTCTCTTAGAAATTCAGTATTGTAATTCTGTCTTATGTATTTGAGCTCAAGGAATGTGTTTGACTTAAGTGGCTCTACGAATGATGTTTCTATTCTGTAACTATTGTCATTATCAGATTGTAACTGACTCTGATCGATGCTTTGTACTAATTGCATCATCTGACCCGTATTAAAAAAGATATTAGTAGAGTTCAATAAACCTTCATAATCACTACTGCTATCATTGAGATTAGCTTGTAATGTCAGAATTCTTTTCTTGACACTTCCAAACTTTTTTCTATATGTAGCACTACCAGATAAATCTGTGCTGCTTGCATCATCGTTTTGAATCTGTTCACTGCTGTTCTGGACAACTTGCGCAGCATCCAATCTTTCTGAATCACCTGAATAAAGGGAATTTCCGTCATTAAAAACAAGGCTTGATCTTATCCTCAAATCTTGAGATGAATCTATCTCTAAATTTATTTCTGTATTAAATCTGTGATTAGTAGCACTGTTTTTTTCCACAGAATTGTCATTATCAAAAAAGCTATCACCACTACCAAATGTTTCTCTATTGGTTACACTTGTAAGATCATTCGTTATATCATTGAGAAAATAACTTACAGAGACATCTAATTTAGAAGAAAAGTCATGATTGATATTAAGCCCTCCAGCATTAGTAGTCACAAAGCCATTACTGAGTCCATTATTGACTGACAAACCTGTCCCTCCTCTACGGAATCCTATTCCCTGCATAAAACTTACATAGTCTGCAGAAGAGAAGCCTTGCTCATTAATATTATTAAAATTCCCAATAGCGGATATCTGCGTTTTAGTAGAGAATCTATTCAATGAAAGACGACCTTTGTATCGATCCTCAGTCCCATATCCTATTTCTGCATTACCGAATTGTCCTTGACGCCTATCTTCTTTGAGTTCTAAATTTATTGTCTTTTCTCTTTCTCCATCATCTACTCCAGAAAATTCTGCCATATCTGACTTTTTATCAAAAATCTGGACTTTATCGACAGCGTCAGCAGGTAAGTTTTTAGTTGCTATTGTCGGGTCATCTCCAAAGAATTTTTTGCCATCTACTGTTACGGATTGGACTTCCTCGCCTTGAGCTGTAATCGTACCATCTGTATCGACTTCCACTCCAGGAAGTTTTCGTAATAAGTCTTCTACTACCTCATTGGGTTGCGTTTGAAAAGCAGCAGCATTGTATTCTAAGGTATCTTTTTTGACCAACATCGGAACGTGTTCTCCTTTGATTTCGATTTGTTCCAGTGCTGTACTTGTCTGCATTAATTGTACTGTACCTATATTAGGATTGATATCTTGATCTACTATGAGTTCTTTTGAGTACTGCTCATATCCTAAGTATGTTACTTGGATAAGATAACTTCCAAAATCAATATTTTCTATTTTGAATAGTCCATCAGCATCTGTCAGCGAAAAACTCACTAATGTGGAATCTAATTGGGACAATATAACAACGGTGGCACTCATTAGAGACTCCTCCTCTGCTCCCTTGACTTCTCCAGTTAAGTCAATCTGTGATTGACCTATCGAAAATAAAGAGCAACAAAAAAAAACAAATGTGATATATATTTTCAGCATAGAGTGAGGCAGTAATTCAGCCCAGTTTAGTTATGGAATAATTTTATCTACCTCTCCCAAATCGACGTCCTCCGCCAGATCTACCAAATTCCTCCTCTCTCTCCTTAATTTTTTCTTCTCTTATTTTATCAAACTCTTCCTTAGTTACCTTCTTACCTTTGGTAGGCTTCACTATAGCATCAGTTGGTAGTTCCATAGACTTAATATCTATAGCCGTAATCTGACGTATACCATCATCAAAATCCATATGTAATATGAGACCAGGCAAACCAAAGTAATCATCGGGTCCTGATGATACGGGGATCATAGGGGTGAACCATGCTTCTATATTCTGAGTACTATCTTGGTAGGTCGCTTTCTGACATAGATAAGAACCCACCTGTTTTTGTTCTCCGGTTATCTTCCACTTAAGAGGTGTTCTCTCTCCTGTTATTAGAAAATCTTTACCAAAAAAATTTCTTGAATCAATGGATTCTTTATCAGAAAAATTAGTGTAGAATTTATTATTGTCATTACCTCTAAAACGTCTTCCACGTCCTCTTCGTCCTTCTCCTCTGAACTCCTGCTGAGCCTTAATCTCTTCCTCAGTTTTAGGTTTATTTACATAGAGTGCCTCACTCGGATTAAAATACAATATCTTCTTATTCTCTCTGAACTCTGGTATTCTATCCTTCATAGCTTCCATCTCGGGAGGCAGGCTTTTATGGATATTTACTTTCTCTTCATATATAATCTCACCTGAAGTATTTTGAGAATTTATAAAAGATGTAAAACTTAGTATGAACGTTAATATAAAGGTATATTTCATCTTAATGAGTCTAGTAATTTTGATCATTCTGAACAACAAAATGTAAGTTATGCATATTTGCATAATCTATTAGACTGACATACTTCATTAAGGTTTAAATAAAATATTACTTTCATTATTTAACATAGAATGACAAATCTATTCTGTCATAAATTGGTTAATCTTTATATGAAGAAAGTCTACGTAATATTGTCTATCATATCAGTGATATTATTTTGTATACAAGCAACTGATGGCAATCCTAAAAAGAAGCATATCAAAGCGTCAGAACAGAGATCGGGAGATCCTGATGTAGGTTATGATTATCTTATGAATGGAGATTATGTCAGTTCAGGCATTCCAGTTTCAATATTTGGTACTGGTAGTGACAGTACTTCCTTTTATCTAAATAGGCAAAAACAGAACCATACACTCCCTCCTCAGTTTACTCATATTACTAAAAATTCTGTTGAGATGGTGGCACCTAATTGCCTCTCCTGTCATGGGGATTATCTCAATGGAGAGTATATCGTAGGATTAGGAAATAGCACCTTTAACTACGCTATTAATATAGCACCCGCCACAAATTTTCTAAGTATGACCATAAAAAGCAAGTATGGGCAAGACTCAGATGTGTGGAAATCTTATAGTCCTTTTGATAAAGCTACAAAAGCTATAAATCCAAAAATAACGACGGAGACAAGAGGTGTTAATCCTGCAGATAAACTAACTGCAGTACTCGTGGCACACAGAGATCCTGAGACACTTACATGGAGAGATACTGCTGCTCTTGATATTCCTGACATAACCATCCCAACTGACATTCCACCATGGTGGGTTCTTAAGAAGAAGAATGCCATGTTCTATACAGCAATCGGCAGAGGTGATTTCTCCAGATTTTTAATGGCATCATCTATACTGACAATGAAAGATACAACTGAAGCCAGAGCTATAGACGATAAGTTTCCTGACGTTCTTGCATGGATTAATACTATAGAGCCACCAAAATATCCTGCAGCTATAAACGAATCCTTAGCCGCAGAAGGCGAGATGATTTTTTATAATAATTGTTCTGGTTGTCATGGCACTTACGGAGAATCAGGCAAATATCCTAACTATCTCGTATCACTTGAGACAATAGGAACTGACAGAGCTCTATCTGATGCTTACACCAAAGGTACATACAGAGACTTCATAAACTGGTATGAGTCGAGCTGGTTTTCTCAGGGTGAACATCCAGGTAAGGTAGTCGTAGAAGAGGGTTATGTAGCGCAGCCATTAGATGGAATATGGGCCTCAGCACCTTACCTCCATAATGGTTCAGTACCGACTGTAGAAGCCTTGCTTAATAGCAAACTAAGACCTCAATACTGGAAACGATCATATGATTCATACGACTATAATTATGATGCACTTGGATGGAATTATGAAGTATTAGAAGACAAACAAGACAATGAAACTTATGATACGACTATAGAAGGATATGGTAATGAAGGTCATCTATTCGGTGATAAATTAATGGATAGAGAAAGGGAAGCTGTTATAGAGTATCTCAAAACTTTATAGTCTTAGATAATCAAAGTCAACAAAATAATTTCGCTTAATAAAATAATTTGAAATTAGATAAGTTCGTATTTATGAAAATATAGAACTAACTGTATATATTTATAGCGCAATTTTTTCTTGTCTAACACACTAAAAACAAAAATTATGAGCAAATTTCAAGAATGTCTTGATACTTATGCAAAGGAGTTTAAAAAATTAAAAATCGACTTCGATGAAGCTCTTTTATCAAAAGTCGCCAAAGGTTGTGGACCCTCTATTTATAATAAAGATGCGTCAAAAGTATCTTCTGGTGACCCCGCTGAACTTAAGCGAGTAAGAGATAATTTTCTAATTAAAAAATTAGGACTTAAAGATACTCCAAAATTAGATGAAGGTATTGCTGCTGTTGTTGAACAATTCGGTAAGTCTAACCGTAACAAGTACAGAGCCATGTTTTATTACCTTCTTGTAAAGCACTTTAGAAAAGCAAGCTTTTACAAAAAGTAAACATCAAAAATATAATAACCCTAATGGCTGTCTCATTAATTTGATGCAGCCATTTTTTATTTAAATCAACTTGTTATAATTATGGAATGGATTACACTTACAAACACGAATCAGATCGACGAATTAGTACAATCTTCTAAAGATCATAAGGTGGTCATATTTAAACATAGTACAACTTGCGGCATAAGTCGTATAGTCTATAAAAATTTCGAGAGAGAGGTGGATACTATAAATACAGAAGATACAAGATTCTATTATCTCGACCTGAAAATGTTTCGTAGTGTTTCAAATTACATCTCTGAAAAATTAAAAGTCAGACATGAGTCTCCACAAATGATCGTCTTAAGAAATGGAGAAGTGATACACCATGATTCTCATCATGCTATATCAGCTTCTTCGATTGTATAATTCAAATATTATTTGACTTTTAATTTACCTGGCCTAACACTTTTATCATCCTTTTGTGGTGTAGTTGTAGTGTTGTTATTAGTAGCAGCCTTCTGGCCTTGTATGTTGTTAGTTTTAGTAAACAACTTAAGTAAGTCTCCTTGAGTTACCTGATCAGTGAGCAGCATTCCATTGATGATAGATAATTCTTCATAGTCATTACTATTAGCACCTAATTGCTGCAAGGCTTGTTGTAGTGTCCCTGATCGTGGGATAGTTTTGACATCTATCCTTGTAGGCTGTACATTGATTTTAGATGGATCTGTAAGTTTATCAAAATTGGTCATCGTTCTCTTAAAGTAACTCGAATACCTACTGAAATCTTCTACTGCAGATAAGCCATGAAAGATATAAATGAGATTATTATATTGGATGAAGTAACTTATAAGTCTCGTAGTAGTTGCCCCTTGTGCAGTCTGCCCATTAGCATCAGCTTCTGGTATCTGATCAGAAACCATAGCGATCGCAGGGAAACCATTAACCGTAGTTTTAGCAGACTCTATTACGGTCAGATTATGCTGTTGGACTGACGCCTGAGCTGCTGCATCTATTGATTGTTCTGAAGATAATGTAAACACCATAAGTGCCTTCCCGTCATCTGGAGCTATCTGCACTTGAGCCGGCGAGTTATAAAGTTGCCACCCCTGAGGATACGGGAATTGAAATAATAATCCAGGGTGATAAAACATACCATCTTCCGTAAATCCCTGTCGTGGATCTTCTCCATAGACGATACCATTTATCATCTGTAGGTACTCTTTCCTATTGACTTTAAGTTTAGACTTATCCAAATCTTGCTGAGCAATAGCTGACAATTCATGTACCGTAGAATATCTGTTACCGGGATCAGGGTGTGTGGATAAGAAGTTAGGTATTGATTGTCCAGACTGCTCTTGTAGTCTCTGTAATGTTCTGAAGAAATCTGCCATCTGATGGCTGTCATACCCTACTTCAGTAGAATATTCTACACCTAGCTCATCTGACTGACTCTCTGCATCTCTTCCAAATTTCAAAAATAGCAAACCTAAACCCTGGCTTGCCTCATTAGCAAACTCTCTAAACTTTTCGCTTGCAATAACACCAGCCATAAATCCGAGCTGGCCTAACATCTGCTGCGTTTGTTGCTTAGCAGAGTGCCTTGCTGTTATATGACCTATCTCGTGTCCCAGTACTCCCATGAACTCCGCTTCGTTATTAAAATGTGCCATAATACCCCTTGTGAAATAAACATAACCCCCAGGTACTGCAAATGCATTAACAACGGGGCTGTCTAATAATCTAAAGCTGTATGTAAGATCGGGTCTATGCGAGATCGCTCCCATAGACTTCCCTTTTGTATTTATAAAATTCTGCAATGTCTGATCGTCATATAATCCATACTGTGCAATAATTGAAGGGTCAGCTTGTTGGCCTAATGCTGCCTCTTGACTCTCTGACATCAACATAAATTCCTTCTTGCCAGTTACTGGATTACGTGCACAAGAAGTGATTAAAATAGTTATAAATAAGATTGTAAATACTCTAAATAAGATGCTTCTCATTATGTGTCTTTTTGTGTGATAATATAGATTTCAATACAATTTGTTCGAAAAAAAGGCTTTGTGTAAGCTATTTCAAACTTTAGACGATCTTTTTTATTATAGTTATGTTGTAAAGTTATAATTTAATGTTTTAATAAGCTTTAAAGTGCATTTCAACTTAAGAACTAAAATTCCTTCAATACTTACGCTGATGAATCTATGTTGCGGGTTTTCCGCAATACTTATGGATGATCTTAGGATTAGCTCTCTGATGCTTATGCTTGGGATGTTTTTTGATGTTTTGGATGGTCTTTCAGCAAGATTGCTTAAAGTACAATCAAGACTTGGCGCCGAACTTGACTCATTTGCAGATCTTGTAAGTTTTGGATTAGCACCGGCGTACCTTTACACACAATTAGTACCTGGGGATAGATGGTTCTATTATATACCAGCATTTTTTATACTCATCGGTAGTACTATGAGGTTGGCCATATTTAACCTTAGACCGAGTACTTCGCATTTTCTTGGACTTCCTACACCTGCAAGTGCTTTCTTTATCATAGGTATATTTATAGGTGTAGAATATGACAGTCATTTTGTACAATCATTAATTGGTACGCCTTCCATTTATATTCTTATACCGGCCGTACTTATGATTCTTAATTTGAGTAAGATTAGAATGTTCTCCTTTAAGCAGATGAGCGTCAATGATGGATACAGATTTTTCATTCTAGCATCGTTGGTTACCTTTGTCTTTCTGACAATCTATAACTTTAAATTATCAATGCCGATTGCTGTGATTTTATATGTTATACTATCGCTAATCCACAGCATTAAAATTCATAAATAAACATTAGAATATTTTTAGATGGCTATTATTATTACAGATGAGTGTATAAACTGTGGTGCTTGCGAGCCAGAATGTCCAAATACTGCTATATATGAAGGTGGTGTAGAATGGTCTATCAATGATGGAACATCTATCACAGGGAAGTATATGCTTGAGAACGGAAATGAAGTCGACGCTACGCAGGCTCAAAAGCCAGTAGAAGATGACTACTATTATATAGCTCCAGATAAATGCACAGAATGCCAGGGCTTTCATGAAGAACCTCAGTGTGCCGCAGTATGTCCAGTGGATTGTTGTGTTCCTGATGAGAACAGAGTAGAGACTATAGAAGAGTTACTTGCTAAGAAAGCCAATCTCCACTTATAAATGTAGATTTCTATTGAGGGCAAAAAAAAATCCATTCTTACGAAAGGATTATTTTTCTTTGGGAGTAAATTAATACTCTACCGATGGATATTTATGTAAAATTACACTCCTAACCATCCTTCGTACTCCTCGTCATATCGTCTGTGGATTACATTAGATAAGCCCTTAGGCGACTTCTTAAAGAGACGGGTGATGAAACTAATAAATTTGTTCATGGGTAAAGGTTTTTATAATTTGCAATACACTTATATAGACGATAGAAAACCTAAAAAGGTTTGTCTTAATTCAAAACATTAACATTTGTTTTACTAATCTTTTTTGAAAAGACTATCTAAAGTCCTGTGTGTACGACAAAATTAGTCCAAAATTCAATCCAAAACACTATATATTATAATTTTTCTTAATATATAAGATGTTAAAAAATACTCTCTTCAGACCTTAGTTCTTTCTTATTTATCACTGAATTACATAAGTACATCATTAAACAGAAACTAAATCCATTGATTTTATTACGAATTATAAAATTCTGTAATAGGAATTTTTCATATCATTGCGTATATAATTAAAGATCGCATCAGTGTACAGATATTTATCCTATATTTTCTTGTTCCTTTTCTTACTATCTGCTTGTAAGCAAGATCGAAGTGGTGGAGATATTAATCATGATATTTCTGTGTCACAGGCATCAAAACTTAATTCTGAGGGATATCTATTTATAGACATGAGGACAAAAGAAGAGATTCAAAGTGATGGTAAGATAGACGGGTCCATACACATAGACTTCAAGGCTGATGATTTTGAGAAGAAGATCGCTCTTCTCCCTAAGGACAAGAAGTATATAGCTTACTGCGCCGGAGGAGGTAGAAGTGCCAAATCAATGCCCATATTTAATAAATATAATATTCAAGCTTATAATATGTTAGGTGGTTACGGACAATGGCGTAATTCAAACAATTAGACTTGATAAATATTGAAGGGAAAAAGTTATTTTAAAAATTAGAAACACATAACAACCATGAAAAAATTATTAATTATTATTTCTATTGTATCGTTAGGCATTTCTGCTCAAGCCCAGAAAATGGATTTTTGGTTAGATACAGGATTCAAAGTACAATACGGCGGATCTATGCTTTATAATAGTGCAATAGCTGATGACGATAACTTTGATTATACCATTACGACGAGTACAAAAGTTGGTGGTAAACTGGGTATCAACTGGAACTACACAGGTATCTCATTTGATGTCATGGTAGGTAAGACGAAAGGATTATTTCAGAATACTTCAGCAGCAGGTGGACCAGACCAAGAAGTTAGTATGAGTACTGTTGACCTATACGTACTCTTCAGAGACGCGAGACAGAAAGGATATTTTGAGGTAGGCCCTAAGGTATCATTTGTAGGAGATGTGAGGAACAATGCAGTGGATGCATCTACAGAAAGTATTGTCAATCCAGATTTCTATGAGACTACTCCACTGGCTGCAGTTATCGGCTTTGGTACGTACGTGTTAGGTAGTGAAGGAAGATTTAGTGGAATCTTAGGTTTAAGATTTGAATATGGATTCACTAATGTTGTTACTGATGCAGGATCATCATTAGAGCGATTACCTACAGATAGACAGCCCGTTAACTACATAGGAGACCCTTCAAGTACAAATCCAATCTTTGCAGGTCTTGTATTTGAATTAAACTGGGGAATAGGAGGTGTCGGACAAGCACGCTGTGGCGAAAAATCGAAATTTATTTTCTTCTAATAGAAGAACAAAAAAAAATACTAAGCGTCTCCAAATTTTTGGATGACGCTTTTTTTATATAAAAAACACATAAAAAAAGCGCTTTACTACTTTAAGTAAAACGCTTTTTAAAAATACCTTTAATAACACCCTTTGATATATAGACAGTTTTTTAAACCTCTACCCCTATGGGGCCTATTATATTTTTTATTATTATGTTTTTATTAACATCATATTCTACCCCCTCCACTAACTCACACTTGTGTACGGACACAAAAAAAGCGCTTTACTACTTTAAGTAAAACGCTTTTTAAAATACCTTTAATAACACCCTTTGATATATAGACAGTTTTTTAAACCTCTACCCCTATGGGGCCTATTATATTTTTTATTATTATGTTTTTATTAACATCATATTCTACCCCCTCCACTAACTCACACTTGTGTACGGACACAAAAAAAGCGCTTTACTACTTTAAGTAAAACGCTTTTTAAAATACCTTTAATAACACCCTTTGATATATAGACAGTTCTCCAAGCCCTTACCCCTATTCGATTAGGTAAAAAATTAGATATAATTAGTCTTTATATTTAATGGATAATTCTGAAAAGATAGATTATTGAAAATAAGATATTCACTATCATTTAGTTACACATATAACTACCTTATATTTAATAAAAGAATAGGAATAATATTTATTTCAGCAGAATGTCATAAAACTGAATTAGAAATGGCTTATCTGTACTATCCTAATAAATCTTATCGATCGAATAGCGTCGTGGGTAAATCTTATTGGCTAACAAATTTTAAAATCTTCCCTGAGTTTCCTTTGCCTTCAGTAGATATATACAAGTTATTATTCTCATCAAAGGTGATACCTTCTGGTTGAGGCATTACTTTAGAGTAGAGCATAGCTATATCCTTAAGATTGCCACTCTTATCAAATATGGTCAGAATACTGCCTCGAGCTGAGATTATGTAAATATCCTTTGTCTCAGGATGTATCGCCAATCCTGAAGGAGAGAACTCTTCAACCCTATTCTTTATTTTGTCTTTAGTATAATCATATCCGAGTATTAAGTTATTCTTTGCATAACTTTCAAGATCTTTTATACTTATCATTAGATATGGATTCTCATCAAGTTTATTATTAGAAAGTGAGAATTTATAGATAGCTTTCTTATCCTGATCATTTCCTTTATCAATAAAGGGCCTTCCTTTACAAGCCAATAGTAAAGCATTATCTGAGGGAAGGTAAGCCATACCTTCGACGTTATTTTTTTTAGAGAGTTCTGTATTAATTTTTTCAGCTTTTTCGGCTTTGGGATTTTTGACATATAGGTGACCTGAACTTCTGGCAACAATTACATCGGCCCCTACATACTCAATAGATTCATAGTCCCCATCTCCATGAAATTTGACCTTTTCTATTATACTTCCATCATTGATATCCAATACGTAGTAATATCCTTTTTCGTCTCCCACAGTGAGTAAGGTGTTATTATCATAATTGTATGAGAGAGCTGATGTTTCTCTGAGCTCACGATCTAAAACCAATGTTAGATCAGGATGTGCAAAGTTATAATTCAGTTTGTCAGAGTTACCAAATAAATCTACATTAGGATCTTGTGGATTTTGATTTTCGATTTCAGTTAGAAAGTTCTTTGCGCCATCAAGTTTACAACCATTAGATATGAGAGAGAGCCCAACTAATGTTAGAAATAATGTACTATATCCGTAGATCATAAATTTTACTTATTTAAAAAAATTAGAACTTATCGATTTCTGAATCAAAATTGAAATCATCAAATAGAATCTCCAATAACTATTTAATACAAATGGCCTGATTATATATATCCAAAGAAACAAACAAACGTTAAATCATAAAATAAATTAACGCAAAACTAATTCCTTTAGATATATTTAACTGAGCGACCCATAATGAACAAAACTATATGCCGTTAGCTAAGCTATCCGTCATGATTTGTTTGGGTATTGCCATTGCTGATATGCTTAGCATCTCTGTATCTGACCTTATCCTCTTATGCTCTATATCAGCTATCTTATTACTATCAGGGATATACTATCACTTCAGAAATAGAACAGTCTCCTCTATTCTAATGTTCGTCACTACATTTTGCATAGGCATTCTTGTGCACACTGCACATGCTAAAGAATTCAACTATAATCATTATTCAAAAAAAGAAAACAACAAGGTACTTTTCGTTGAAATCAAATCAAAAAAACTAAACAAGAAGAATATACAGTGTACTACCCGCGTACTTTATTCGGGTAATACTCTTGATAGTCTTTCTAAGTGTGATGGTCATCTTCTTGTGTATTTCCCAATAGAAGATGCATATAGAATTAAAGAAGGTATTAGAATCATTCTTCCCAATAATGCTTACAAAATATTTGAAAATCCAAATCCCCTAACGTTTGACTATAAGGAGTTTTTATCAAGAAAGAAAATCTATCAGCAAGCTTACGCTTATTCAGATCAATACACCATAGTCTCCCAATCTAACCTAAATGTCTTCAAGAGAATTGCTTATAAATCTAAAAACCACATTCAAAATCTTCTAAATGAATATGTCACTGACAATCAAAATAAAGCCATTGCTCAAGCTATGCTATTAGGAGATAGATCATTAGTTGATGACGATCTGAATGCAGCTTACAGTGATACAGGAGCTATACACATATTGGCCGTATCAGGATTACATGTAGGTATTGTAGGGCTCATTATCTTATTCTTACTCAAGCCATTCAAGGGATTTCGTTATTCAAATAATATCACTTTTCTTATTGCCCTCTTGGCTATTTGGTTATATGTTTTTATGACTGGTTCAGGGCCTCCGTCCATCAGGGCAGCAGCAATGTATTCTGCATTTCTTGCAGCACCCATAGTAGGAAAATATCTCAACCCTTATAATACGATAGGTACCGCAGCTACTGCGATATTATTGTATAATCCTAATCAGTTATTTACTGTTAGTTTTCAGTTTTCCTTTATCGCAGTCTTGAGTATAATTTTCTTTTTTCCCCTGTTAGACAAAATGTTATTATCAGAAAATAAAATCATAAGAAAACTATACCAGCTCGTTATCTTATCTGTATCAGCACAGCTTCTGCTGACTCCATTATCGATATACTATTTCCACAAATTTCCTTTACTGTTTTTTATTAGTGGGATGGTAGCAGTTCCTATGGCATTTGTAATACTTATGATAAGTATCGTCATGACAATCTCATCTTGTATACCTTTCATTTCTGATGTCGTCACACCCTTGATTGCTGAGCTATTGAATTTGGCGCTTTATTTTCTCAATTTCTCTATTCATTGGATCAATGAATTTCCTTACACTATTATCGACAACATATGGATAGATAAAAATGGACTATTGTTATCCTATTCTGCACTTTTATTTTTAGTCATAGGATTGAAAATTAAAAAGGCCAAGCTTGTATATCTGTTCTTCGGAATACTCATCTTCCTTGGATTAATACATCGCCATCACAAGATTAAAATATGGGAGGAGGCGTCCATTAATGTATACCACATATACAAGAATAATATTGTCGAATATATAAGCAATGGATACCGTAGTTACTTATGTCACAATATAGAAAAGGAAAGCACTGAAAGATGGAATTGCAGAAATTATAGAACAAAAAATATGGTCGTTGATACCATGTCCATAGATAAAAGAAATAACATAGAAATGAAATATGGTCTGTATAATATAAAGGACAAACTTATTATCGTTGATCCAAGTTCTGAACTTAAAAAATATAGGGTAAGAGACTCTATAGAGTTATACATTATTACGAACGACAATTATGAGTTACATAAAACTTTAATCTCGAAAAATAACATCAAGCAAATTGTCATAGATGGGAATGTCATAAAAAATAAATACAGATTTAAAAAAATCGCAGAAGAGAAAAACATATTATTTCATGACACAGCTGATGGAGCGTATCTCTATAAATTATAAAAATGAGAATACCAGAATTCATATTATTTACAAAAACAGAAAGAAGAGTCTTCTATATATTAGCATGTCTACTGGTATCAATATATGCCAGTAATGTATTTCTGAAACCAAAATTTAATAAGGGAGAACAGTACACATCTTTGGAAGAAATTTTAATCATGGATGGAAGCGGTGATTTGGATAGTAAGAGAATGTCTCAGCAAGCACAAGTCGCTTTAGATAATCATTCTACGAAATTAAAAAAGACCAAAGAAAAGTATAAGAAGAAAAAGTGGACAAAACCTATCGTCACTTTATCAGATTTTGATCCCAATTTAGCTGATAGTTTACAATGGATTTCATTAGGCATACATAAGTATACAGTATCAAATATCCTAAAATATAGATCGAAAGGCGGATTATTTAGAACTTGTGATGACCTATACAGAATATATAATTTAGATAGTAGCTACGTAGCAAAGTTACTCCCCTATTGTAAGATTGATACAAATAGACTTCCTAAAAAGAAATCCTACAAAAAACCTAAGAGGACCATAAAAAAACCAGTCAAAAAACCACGGCCTATGGTAGATATTAATACCGCAGATACGACATTACTAAAATCACTGTATGGTGTAGGACCTTATCTATCTGGAGCTATCATAGAAGAAAGAAAAAGATTAGGTGGATATCATTCTCTGAATCAACTTTTAGAAATATATGCATTTGCGCCAGAAATATTAGAGGATAATAAAACTCGAATTACATGCTCTGGCATAGTGACTAAAATCAACATTAATGATGCTGACCTTAATCTACTAAAGGCACATAAATACATAAACTATAAAACGGCAAATTCAATAATTAAATATCGGAAACAACATGGACCTTACAAATCAATTGAAGATCTTAAAAGCATAGTCACATTAAGAGATTCTGTCTACATGAAAATAGAGCCTTACCTCAAGGTAAATTAAGTCTCCAAAAGAATTATGTTTTTCTATAAATTGCACAAGCTAAAAATGATCAGACGAATAAACTTCAATTTTAATTAATTTTTCTGATTTAGAAATCTTATTTCTATGAACAACTTTTAAATCATTTGCAGATGAAATATTTCTTATTTATAATCTCAATTTTCCTTTGTCATCACACTATAGCTCAATCTGTTTTCAGCGGCCAAATAATAGATAGCCAAACTGAAGAAAAATTGGCATATGTCAATATTGGGATCATAGGAAAGAATATTGGTACAGTCTCAGATCTGGATGGGAATTTCTCATTGGACTTTGATGAAAATTATAATATGGATACACTTAGAATATCTATGGTGGGTTACGAGACCAAAGACTTTGTGGTGTCAGAGTTTCAAAAAATGATAAATGATAATCCCACTGTCAAGCTAAATCAACAAAGTGTAGACATAAAAGAAATCGTAATCTCAAGTCGTCAACTTAAAACTAAAGTCTTGGGAAATAAAACGACTTCTCAAAACATATCTGCTGGATTTATGAGTAACGATTTAGGTAATGAGATTGGCATTAAAATTAAAATCAAGAGAAGTCCAAGCTATATCAAAGATTTTAATGTTTCAATTGTAGAAAATGTATTTGATACAGTTCGATTCAGATTGAACTTTTATAGTATAAAAAATGGGATTCCTGACAAAAATCTAAATTTTGAAAACATCATAGTAGAAACTAATATTAAGAATGGAATCCTGACAGTAGATTTAGAGAAATACAACATCGTAGTAGAAGACGACTTCTATGTAACAATGGAGTGGATAGAAGATTTTGGTGATGCAGAGACTGGATTAATGTTTTCAGCTAATTTTTTTAATAAGAAAATTGTAGCTCGAGCCACGAGTCAAGGCAATTGGAAAAAATTAGGCGTCGTGAGTGTCGGAATGAACGTCACCGTCGACTACTAAAAATTATTCTTTGGTCAACTGAAAAAATCTAAAATAATTAATACCAAAACAAAAAAATCCTTCACTAAGCTTAATATCAAAATCTTGAACTCTGATCTGTGTTAAGTGTTAAGCTTTGTTACCTTTGAGCAAGCTTAATTACCTATATTAATCAGTGAAAAACCTACGATATCTCAACAAGTACTTATGGAAGTACAAAGCTCGATTGGCTTTAGGAGCAGTATTCGTAGCGTTGTCGCAATATTTTATGGTCTTAGCTCCTAAGGAGATAAGTCGATCATTAGACTTTATAATTAGTA
This sequence comes from uncultured Saprospiraceae bacterium, assembly GCA_964495785.1. GTDB lineage: Bacteria > Bacteroidota > Bacteroidia > Chitinophagales > Saprospiraceae > RFSX01. The sequence continues at coordinate 35,373 of CAZBXL010000035.1, forward strand.
AATCCAGTCAGTACTCAGAGGCTGAAAGAACTCAAAGCTTTTTTGATTTATTTGGCCAAGACATCATTAGGTTCTCCGTAGTTGTGATAGGCTTATACTTGCTCATGGGATTCTTTATGTATTGTATGCGTAAGACAGTTATAGTCATGTCTCGACTCATAGAGTATGATATGCGTAAGGAAATATACCTACACTATCAGAAGCTGGATTATGCATTCTACAAAAGAAATAAAACTGGAGACTTAATGGCCCGAGTATCGGAGGATGTCTCTAAGGTAAGAATGTATTTAGGTCCAGGGTTAATGTACGGTATGACTGTATCTATGCTTGTGACATTTGTCGTTACATCTATGTTTCAGGTCAATACCAAATTGACACTATTTACATTATTACCATTACCATTTTTATCATTATCAATATACTATGTCAGTAGTATCATTCACAATAAAAGTTATAGAATACAGAAGCAGATAAGTAAACTAAATTCTACGGCTCAAGAAGTATATTCTGGTATCAGAATTGTCAAATCATATGTCAAGGAAGATCAATTCACATCTTACTTCAGTGATGAAAGTGAGAGTTACAGAAAGAAATCATTAGAGCTTGCCCGAGTCAATGCTCTGTTCTTTCCTCTGATGATAATCTTAATGAATATTAGTACTATTCTCGCCATATATGTCGGTGGGACTCTATTCGTAGAAGGTGAGATTACGGCTGGTAATCTTATGGAATTTATAATCTACATCGGTTATCTTAATTGGCCCATTACATCTATTGGTTGGATCGCATCTATAATACAACAAGCAGAAGCATCTCAGAGCAGAATTAATCAGATACTGGAAGTACAACCAGAAATAACTAACACAGCAGAGAACACTATTAATCTTAATGGAAAAATAGAGTTTCGCAACGTATCGTTTACATACCCTGATACGGGCATAGAGGCGCTTAAGAATGTTTCTTTCGTGGTAGAACCTGGCGAGACACTTGCTGTGGTAGGTAAGACAGCATCTGGTAAGAGTACAATAGCTGATTTGTTATTAAGATTCTATGATGTCAGCTCTGGGGAGATTCTTATTGATGGGCATAATATACGGGACTTAGATCTCTATAGCTTGAGGTCTCAGATCGGTTATGTTCCTCAGAATGTATTTTTATTCTCAGATACGATCGAGGACAACGTCAGATTTGGTAAAGCTGAAGCTGACTTAGACGATGTTATGACTTATGCAGATCATGCAGCAATAGGAAGTGACATATTAGAACTTCCTGGTCAATATCAGACACATGTCGGAGAAAGAGGCGTCACTTTGTCAGGGGGACAAAAACAAAGGCTGTCTATCGCCAGAGCTCTTATCAAAGAACCTAATATTATTCTCTTAGATGATTCTCTTTCTGCATTAGATGCGAATACTGAGCATAGAATATTACAATATCTGGACGGAGCACTAGAAGATAAGACATCCATTATCGTCACTCACCGAATATCAAACCAGATGGAATATGACCATATATTAGTTCTCGAAAATGGTCAAGTGCAAGCCTTAGGAAAACATGATGAGCTTATAGACATGGAAGGATATTATAGTCAGATTGTTAAAAAACAGTACGAAGAGTAGGCACATATCGCTTATTTTATACTCTTTAGACCAAAATATCCTGTGTTAAAAACGGTAAAAAAGTGATTTTTTAAGGAATTACAGTAAATTAGTATTACTAAAATAGTTACATAGTGGAAAATGATAAAAAGTTTGAAAGTGTATACTCTACGAAAGTGAGAGCAGGTAAGAGAAGAACTTATTTCTTTGACGTAAGACAAACGAAGGGTGAGGATTATTACATTACTATCACTGAAAGCACTAAGAGATTTGATGGCAATGGTTATGAGAGACACAAAATATTCCTCTATAAGGAAGATTTCAATAGGTTCTTAGGTAACCTTAATGATACTATCGAGCACGTCAAGACAGAGCTTATGCCTGATTTCGACTATGAACTCTATGAGAGAAGACAACAAGAATGGGAAGAAAAATTAGCTTCTGGAGAAATCACAAGAGAAGACTACTCAAAGCCCAAAGTTGAAGAAACTTCTAATGAAGACGTATCGGAATCTAACACTGAAACATCTTCTGATGCTCCTGCAACTGCTCAAGAGCCAAAGGAAGACGCCGATGAAGATCTAAGCTGGTAAGCTAAGATCAAATTAGATTTTCCATATCCATTATAATAAGATTCTTACAATTCTGGACTGAGCTTAGCACCTCAGACCCTGTATTCTGCATCTTATACTCTAAATACGAGTATGAGACATCAAAAATTAAGATCCACACCAAAGGTCCATTCAGGATCCATAGCAGACATAGCAGTCTCAAGTTTAGTGTAGATAAGAAGATATCAATGAAATATGTCAATGAGATCAAATTGATCCTACAGAATAATCAATTCTATAAAGTAGAGTATATGATCAAGAATATGGATATCTAAATCTGAAATAGTATATATTTGCGAATAACTAAACTAACGCAAAATGGAAAAAGGTCATATAGCAGGATACTCCCCTATTAAGGTATCTGTAGAAGAAGGTAAAAGATATGCTTGGTGCACATGTGGATTAAGTACTAATCAACCCTTCTGTGATGGTAAGCATAAAGCTGATGGAAAATTTACTCCAGTTATGTACGTAGCAGAAGAAACTAAAGATGTACATTTCTGCACATGTAAGCAGACGTCCAGAGCAAACGGCCTATGCGACGGAGCTCACAAATCATTAGAGCGTAAGGATTAGAAATTTTTGGGTGTAGAAGGAGCTTAAATATTAGTACAGATATTCCTATCCAGGATAATGTCTTTA
>CAZBXL010000036.1:0-99 GCA_964495785.1 uncultured Saprospiraceae bacterium
GCCCACAAGGTGAGCAAGGAGTACAAGGTGCAACTGGACCACAAGGTCCTCAAGGCCCACAAGGAGATACAGGAGCAACTGGTCAAACAGGAGCAACTG
>CAZBXL010000036.1:199-25513 GCA_964495785.1 uncultured Saprospiraceae bacterium
GACCTCAAGGACCACAGGGAGACCAAGGAGTTCAAGGAGCAACTGGCCCACAAGGACCTCAAGGTCCACAAGGCGATACGGGAGCAACTGGTCAGACAGGAGCGACAGGTCCTCAAGGCCCACAAGGTGAGCAAGGAATACAAGGTGCAACAGGACCTCAAGGCCCACAAGGAGATACAGGAGCAACTGGTCAAACAGGAGCAACTGGACCTCAAGGACCACAGGGAGACCAAGGAGTTCAAGGAGCAACTGGCCCACAAGGCCCACAAGGTCCTCAAGGAGATACAGGAGCAACTGGTGCACAAGGCCCTCAAGGAAATGCAGGTGCTAATGGGATAAGTTGTTGGGATTTAAATGGTGACGGAATTGGAGATCCAGGAGAAGATACAAACGGAGATGGATTCTTTAATTCTGCAGATTGTGCAGGTGTTCAGGGACCTCAAGGTCCAAGAGGATTAACTGGTCAGACTGGTGCAACAGGAGCAACGGGTCCTCAAGGTCAAACAGGACCTCAAGGTCCTCAAGGAGAGCAAGGCCAACAAGGACCTCAAGGACCTCAAGGACCTCAGGGACCAACAGGTGCTCAGGGAGCTGATGGTTTACCTGGAGCTCAAGGTGCAGAAGGACCACAAGGACCACAAGGACCACAAGGAGCTCAAGGTATTCAGGGACCTAGAGGAAATAATGGTACTAATGGAGTTAGCTGTTGGGATACTAATGGTAACGGAATAGCAGATCCATCTGAAGATATAAATGGTGATGGATTCATTAATGCATTAGACTGTAATGGAGAAACTGGTGAGCAAGGACCACAAGGTGCACAAGGTCCAGAAGGTCCAGAAGGTCCACAAGGAGCAACAGGCCCACAGGGAGCACAAGGTCCTCAGGGAGCACAAGGTCCTCAGGGATCACAAGGAGCAACAGGTCCACAAGGTCCTCAAGGTCCACAAGGTCCTGAAGGAGCAACTGGAGAAGATGGTCAAGTTGGAGCTCATGGTGCAGACGGACCACAAGGTCCACAAGGTCCTCAAGGTCCAGAAGGTCCACAAGGAGCAACAGGTCCACAAGGTCCACAAGGCCCTGCAGGTCCACAAGGTTTACAAGGTGTACGTGGTCCATCAGGAGTAGGTACTTCATGTTGGGATACTAATGGTAATGGAGTTGCTGATCCTGATGAGGATACGAATAATGATGGTCTTTTCAACGCATTTGATTGTTCTGGAGCTGATGGTCCACAAGGTCCACAAGGTCCGCAAGGTCCTCAAGGTCCACAAGGTCCACAAGGTACAGTTGGTGTACAAGGTCCTCAAGGAGGTCAAGGTCCAGTTGGACCTCAAGGTCCAGTTGGTGAGATAGGTCCACAAGGACCATCAGGAGCACAGGGTCCAGTAGGTCCACAAGGTATCGCAGGTCCTACAGGACCAGTTGGACCATCAGGTGGATTGAACGCTAAAAAGGATTGCTTTATAATTCCTTCTTTAGTAGGAAGTCAGGTTGGTGATTCTGGTGAGTTTATCTTAAACACTTGTTTTGATACAGTAACATGGACGATAGAATTGATAGAGAATGCAGATATCAATACTGGTCAAGCTGCTGGTATGAGAATAAACTATAGCTTTGATGATATCAATTTAGATGTATTATGTGCTTTCATGCAGTGTATAGATGAGCAGAACACAAACAGAGGTTTCTCTATCTGTTCTGTAGGGACTGCAACTGATACAGGTTTTACAATTTATGTGAATAGAACTGATATGATAGAAGATTGGAATACTTCAGCGAAGTTCCTCCTAACTTACTTTCATAGCTTCTTCTAAATAGAAAAATATATTATGGGGAGAGATTATCTCTCCCCTATTTTCAAACTTTTCAATTAGAATAAAATGATTAAAAATATATTTTCAATTTTAGCTTTAGCGTTATGTTTAATCTGTCATTATAATATTAATGCTCAGACTGGTTCTTTCGGTAATACGTATATACAATCTAATAGTGCATTACCTGTTTATGGTGAATTGTTCTTTGGTAATTCTGATAAAGGAGAAGCTCCAGGAACATTAAATACAAACAAAGGATCTGATCCTGGAGTGATTACATTTTACGAAAATGCATCTTGGGAAAACGCAAATGATTTTCAGCATATTAATGGTTTTGTAAGTTCGTACTCTATTGATGGGTTTACATTTCCAATTGGTGACTTAGGTTTTTATAGACCTCTGATTGTAAGTGGTGATGTTCAAGGAACTACCGCAGCATATTTTTTAGATAATCCTAAGAAAAATGTGGATGTAGTTACTGTTCAATCAAGATCTTATAATGAAGTCAATGATTACGAAATAAGTGATCTTGAATATTGGAAAATATCTGGTGATAAAGCTGTTAACATTACACTCACTTACGATGTAAATAGCTCTATTAGTGATTTGACTGAAGGGGATCTTTCTAAACTTAGAATTATTGGTTGGACTGGAAGTCAATGGGAAGTTATTCCGTCAGATTTAGATAATTATCAGTCAGATATCAGTTCCTCTAAGAACACATTTACATCTAATGAGTCTACACTATCGAGTGGTAGTATCACTACAAAAGATGCAATCGTACCTAATGAGTATCAACTTATTACTTTTGGGATAGAGGCGAGGAATTCAGATGCTGAGTCAGAAATTGAGTTTAATACTGCTATAATCAATGATGAACTAATCGAATTTACATTATTCCCTAATCCGACATTAAATTTAAGTCAATTAAATATTGATTATAAATTGACGAATGTTGATGAGGGTTCAAAAATTGTAGTTTTTGATGCACTTGGTCAAATTGTCTATCAGCAAGAACTAGAAAAAAGCAAGGATATTTATAAGTTACCTTTCTCTGAGACTACAAGTGGTACGTACCATGTAGGAGTCGTAACGCAGAATGGTTCAAGATTATTTAAGCCAGTTATAGTTCTGGCTAAGTAATTAACGAAATAAAGATTTTACCAAAGGTTAGCTTGTGATACAAGCTAACCTTTTTTTGATATTTATAATTTTTAAGAAGATAACACAAACTTTTTTTGTCCTTAAAATCCTTAAGCTTATCTAAAAGCGAGTTAACGTATGAACTATTAACATAAATTTATCTTTGTAGTATTTGATAATCAAAGTTTAAACTATCAATTAAGTAATAACAAATAACGATATGAAATTTATAGAAACCTTTTTAATCTGTGCAGTATGTTGTCTGACTATGTCATTGAGTGCACAAAAAGTAGATCATGGTACCATTAAAATGGAGATTACGGAAGTAGAATCTGATAATGAGCAGATGGCTGCGGGATTAGAAATGATGAAAGGAATGGTCACCGAATATTCATTCAGTCCTGAAAAGTCTCTTTCTACAACTGATATGATGGGGGGTATGATAAAGTCTACATCTCTTGTAGATAATAAAACAGAAAAGCTTACTATGCTCATGGATATTATGGGTAACAAGATGCATGTAGAAAGCACTAAACAAGAGAGAGATAAACTCTCTGCGGGAGCTGATGATATGATGGATGGCGCTAAAATCGAGTACGACGAATCGGATAAGAAGACTATTCAAGGATACGAATGCATCAAAGCAACTATCTCTGGTTTAGGTACTGAAGAAATGCCTATGAATTTTAGCATGTATGTATCGAAAGATATACAAGCAAGTCACAAAATGATACAAGGAATGGATAAACTTGAGTTAGAGGGTTTTCCATTAGAGTATATTATGGAATCAGATCAAATGTCTATGACATATGAAGCAACTGAAGTTACAAAAGATGTTGATGATAGTGTATTTGCTATAAATACAGCTGGTTATACAAAAATGACCTGGGAAGAATTCATGGAACAAATGGGATCTATGGGTGGAGGAATGGGATTCTAAATAGTCTCCTTTAAAAAGATAAGAAAAGCGCTTGGTTGTTTGACAATCAAGCGCTTTTTCTATTTATAATAATAGTTTCATCAAAAAAGCCAAAAGTGTGCAATTTTAAGTGATTGATAAAAGTTAGTCTACTTACTTACCAATATGAGTAAAGGAAATTTACATATTATTAATAATTTTAATACGTAAAGTGTTAGATTTGTATCCTTTATGTAATTATTTGAATTAGTCCAGATTGTAGTGGTCTTTTAAATGTATTTCTCAAACACTTAGAATTATGACTCATAAGACAAAAATACTTATCGCTAATATTACTATAACAATATCATTACTGTTAAATCAATCATATGGACAGTTAAGTATATCTACTAATTCAGACTTTTCTAATAGTGGGCTGACAATTGATAAGTTAGAATATGAAGGTCTAAGTCCTATCGTTATTAAGAATCTTGAGGTATATGAGTTTGAAGATCACAATATATCCAGAGTAGCTAAAAATTCTAATTCTATGGAAGAAAGGAGGTCTATTGATCTTCTTTTAGAATCTTCTAATAGAGATGTGTTCAACAATAATAAAGATGATATTAATGCTACTATAGGACAAAAATATTTTAACCTCAAGGACTATGAACGTGCTCAAGTGTATTTATCAAAACTAAGTGATTCTTATCTCAGCAATGACCAAAATACTTTTAATAAATTCCAGTTAGGATATACTTATTTAGTTGAGAGGAATTTTGAAAGTGCTAAAGAATACTTCTTCGAATTGTCAGACTATAAGAATGAATATCAATCAAACTCAATTTATTATTTAGGCATCTGTCAATATTACTTAGGAGATAAAAATGGGGCTATAGCATCTTTTGAAAGCATCCAGAATCATAAAAAATACAAAAAAATTATACCTTATTATCTATCTCAGATACATTTCCAAGACCAGGACTACAATAAGGTTATTGAGTATGCTAAATCTAAATTGAGTAATCCTTCAGAGAAGGATAAAAACCTAATAAATAGAATCGTAGGATTATCTTATTTAGCAATGGAAGATTATAGTTCTGCTCTCCCCTATCTCGAATCATACGCTTCTGAAACCCCAAAGCTCACAGAAAACGAATTTTACCAAATTGCAATTCTTAATTATAGATTGGGTTATAAAGAAAAGGCAACTGAATATTTTAAGGAATTAAGCTATCAAGATTCTAAGATTGGTCAGATATCTAATTATTTGTTAGGATCAATATTCATTGATCTTCTTAAGAAAAAGGATGCTCAGTCTGCATTTAAACAAGCTGCTAAACTTAATTATGACAGCGATATAGCACAAGAATCAGATTTTCTTTATTACAAGTTAGCCGCTGATCTTCAACAAGAACGAATAGCAATAAATGGATTAAGTAAGACAGATTCTGATAGTAAATACTTTTCAGAAGCTCAAGAAATTCTTGCTGATGTACTGAGAAATACCGAAGACTATAATCTGGCTCAAGAAATTATAGAATCGCTTCCGTACAAAAGTAGTGCAATACAAAAAACTTACAAGACGCTAACTTATAATAATGGGTTACGAGAATTAAAATTAAATAATTTCACTGGGGCTATTTCTTTAATGGATAAGTCGATTACAACAGAAGGTGATCATAACGTCACTGGAGTGGCATATTACTGGAAAGCATATGCTTACAATAAACAAAATAGACAAAATGAATTCTTAAAAACAATAGATACTTATCTCAACTCAGGTAATGAAGAGTATCAATTTGAATCTTATTATATGTTAGCTTATGATCATATCCAAAGAGCACAATATGATAAAGCCATCATTAATTTTGAAAATGCGATTACTAAATTTAATTACGGTACTGACGAGAAATCACTTTTCGATGATGCAATAGTTAGGCTTGCAGACTTACAATTAGTTAACAATAATTATACAGAAGCACTTGAATATTATGATTTAGCAATTGAAAATGATGCAACGGAATCTGATTATATACTGTATCAGAAAGCGATGTTACAAGGAGTAAATAATCAACAAGTAGAAAAACTCACTAATCTTGAAAAACTATTAAAAGAGTATCCTCATTCTGAATATAGAGATGATGCACTTTTTCAGATAGCGGAGGCACTCGTTGCTGTTCAAAAAAATAATGAAGCTTTTCAGATCTATAATAAATTAATAATTGACTATGGTAAAAAATCACCATACACTGCGACGTCCTATTTGAGACAAGGTTTACTTAGTTATAACTCTGGAGATATGTACGCTGCATTAAATGCTTATAAAAATGGAATGAGAGAATCCACAAATGAGTTAGAGAAGAGACAGGCACTTATCGCAATAGAAGAAATATATATTAATGAATTAAACGATTCTAAGGCCTACTTTGCTTATACTGATCAGATAGGAGGAATTGGGCTGAGCGATATTACTAAAGATTCATTGAGTTATGAAATAGGAAAAACAAGTTATAAATCTGGTGAGTATGAAAAGGCAATATCTCAGTTAGAAGATTACTTGAAGTCTTATCCTTCTGGTTTATATTCTGATGATGCAAATTTTTATTTAGGTGATGCTTTTTCAATGTTAAAAAAATATAGTAAAGCGCTGCCTTATTATGAGAAAGTTGTATTGAATAGTCATAGCCCTAATTATAATGCTGCATTGAAAAATGCTGCCATCATAAGCTATAACCATAATCAAGATTTTGAGAAATCTTACAATTATTACGACAAGCTACTAATAGATAATGTAGATGAAAATAATTATTTAGAAGCTGCACTGTATAGTGCATTTGTTACTAAGAATAAAGAAGGGATTATCAAGTATGGAGATAGAGTTATAGCTAAAAATGATATTGATAATTCAATCAAAAGCTCTGCTCACTTTTATTTAGCTAAGACTTACTTAAGTAGTAAAGAGAATGACAAAGCACTCCCTCACTTACAAAGTGTAGTACAACTTTCCAATAATCATCAGGCCGCTGAATCAAGCTATTTGATTTCTGAATATTTATACAATACAGGTTTAAAAGAAAAAGCAGAGGCACAAGCATTCAACACCTCAAAGACAAGTGCAGCTTATCCTTACTGGGTAGCAAAAAGTATAATTCTTATTGGGGATATATATGTAGATAAGCATGATAATCTAAATGCCTCAGCAGCATATGAATCAGTTATTGAAAATTTTAAAGAAAACGAAGATTTACTAATTATTGCTGAAGAGAAATTACAACAACTTAATAAGTCAATACAAAATAATAGTAGGATAAAAACTCAGGTTGATACGCTTGATACTGAAATCGATTTTATACCATCACAAACTTTGGATTAATGAAGAATAACATTGCTCTTTTAATATTTGTCCTCGTTTTCTCAAATACTTATTCTCAAGTAGATAGTACCAAATTACAGTCAGAAACTGTCAATGTTTTTAAGTCTTATGAAGCTAAGATACAGAGAGCTCAACAAAAGGATATTGCCGTTGAAGCGCCTAACAAGATAAAGGAAAACGTAAGCTATACATATCGATTAAATACTGACATTGATGTAGATTTTCTTCGGGAGGAGCCAGTTATTAGGCCAGTGTCCTATGTAGACGATAAAAAGGTTATCGATGATAAAAAAGATGGAATCATATATGGTGCTTATGGTAATATAAATACTATAAAAGCAGGAGGAGCATATCAGTATTATATTGAAGATTGGATGGCAGCAGGATTTCAATTAGATCATCACTCTAACTCTACAATTCAGGAATCTAATCAGTTTAGTCCAGGGATTAGTTCTACAAGAGCTAAATTATATGCTTCTTACTTTCTTAATCCTAAGACAAAGATCGGTATTGAAGGGCATGGCACAATTAATAAAAGAGAAGCTTTCTTAGTACCTAATATAAATTCTGATCCAAGCTTGATCGACTTGCCGTATAAGTCATATGGAGGAACGGTAAATGTGTCTCACACTAATTTTGAAAAATTAGGTTTAGCTATAAGAAGTAAATTTTCTTATGATTTAGCACGACAAGAAATTATATCAGAAATCGAAAGTAATACGAATCAGAGTATTTTAGTCTTTGACAATAACTTATACAAAAAGATAACTAAAAATATATCAGCTGAAACTGACTTTAGAATTATGCATATTGGCTTGTCAGTAAGCAATACCAATTCTACAACAAGAACAGCCGATTATATCGTAAGACCGCAAATAAGATTCAAACAAGATAAACACTCTCTTAGAGGCGGTGTAGAATTAATAAGAGGAGGAAGCGAAAATTTTATATTTCCTATCGTAGATCTAAATATTCATAATCTATACAACGGCATAGATTTGAGGCTATTTACAGAATCAACATATGACAGATCTGATTTGTCAAATTATAATAGGAGTAATCCATATACAGTATACAATGTCAATGAATTAAGACCTGTCTATGAGCAACATTATAATTTGTTATTATCTCGCCAATTTAATTTATTTACGCCTTCTTTAAATATCGCTTACTCTCGATTAATAAATGAGATACAGTTTGTCAATTTTAGAGATATAGATGTTATAAGATCATCTGTATTTGAAGTTGACTATTTAGATAGAAAGGAACTTAGTGTTACTCCTAAGCTTAGTCACGATTCAGGTCTAATAGATTTTGAAATTTTCGGTACATACCATCATTTTTTGAATAATGAAGTTGAGGAAATATTATATACACCACAATTTGAAGTTGGATTAAAGGCGGCAGAAAGCCTATTCGGTGATAAGTTATCTTTCACTCAGCAGATAACGTATGCATCAGTACGTTACGGAAGAGATTCAAATGGATTTATCTATAGATTAGATCCTCTAATAGATATTTCATTGACCGCTGACTTCCAGGTTACTCGGACATTTACCGTATTTGGTGAAGCTTATAATATCTTAAACTCATCTTATGAAGTATGGAATGGAATTGATAATTATGGCAGACATTTTTGGGGAGGCTTGAGAGTAAAATTCTAATTTACTTTTTAAAGCCTATACTTTCTCTTGTGAACAAATCACTATCAGATTGACCAGGTACAACCTTGATATCATCTGATTTGATTTCGTTGTTATTTTGCTTCCCGTCTGTAGTATACGCAAGTCTTAGATTTTGGTTTTTAATTATATCATGAACTAACTTTCTTACTTCTCGAGCATTACCAAAATACTTATTGCGAGATTCATGCATATCTATTAATGTTTCTAATAGATGTTGTTTTGCAGCTGCTTTAATTTTGTAACCATTCTGAGATAACATGCTGATGGCTATTTGGAGAAGTTGAGCTGCTGTATAATCTTCAAATTTAAGTACTTTATCAAATCGTGATCTAAGACCAGGATTAGCCTTTAAGAATATTTCCATATTGTCAGGATAACCAGCGACGAAAACAAAAAACTCTCCTCTATTATCTTCCATTCTTTTTAGAATGGTTTGTATAGCTTCATTACCATAGTCGCCTTGTAGTCCATTAAAATTACTTAAGGCATAAGCTTCGTCTATAAATAATGTACCGCCCATAGCTTCATTAATACGCTCATTAGTCTTAATGGCTGTCTGTCCAATATAACCTGCGACAAGACCTTGTCTATCAGTTTCTATGATGTGTCCACGCTCTACTAATCCTAGTGCTTTATATATCTGAGTCAGTATTCTGGCAACTGTGGTCTTACCGGTGCCTGGATTTCCAATAAATACGGTATGTAAAAAGAAATTATTTAAGACATCTTTATTCGATCCTTTATGGTAATAGACGATATCAACAAGTTCTTTAATTTCTTTTTTAATATTCTCCATACCTATAAGATTCTCTAATGCCACTAAAGATTCTTTAAGTAGTTCTTCATCTACAGGGATGATAGGTTTAATAACATCCTTCTTTATTTTGATTTTCTTTATGTCATCCAGAACGATGGTGTTTAAGGTCTTTTTAGTTAATGAAGGAGGATCTTCTGTATTCATAACTCTGAGACCTAAGTTAATCTTAGCTTTCTCTACCAAGTTGTATACAAATCTGGCATTTCCAAATTGGACATCTCGATTTCTATAAGCTTCCACTATGAGTTCATCGATTTTATTCTTTGCTGTTTTTGAGAAAGTAACACCTTTTAGAAAAGCAGAATGAGATGCAATTTCTTTGAGTTCCTGTGGAAGATAATCTGGAAATTCGAAGTGATGCTTGAATCTTGATTTAAGTCCAGGATTAGAGCTGATAAAATGCTCCATCTCTTTGGGATAGCCTGCGACTATGATAGCCATATCTCCTGTTGTGCTTGACATTTCTTTGACCAATATTTCTATAGCCTCTCGCCCAAAGTCCTTACTGTCGTCATTAGATCTAGCAAGAGCATAAGCTTCATCTATGAATAGAACTCCGCCTTGAGCTTTAGCTATAGCTTTTTTTACTTTAGGAGCTGTCTGACCTATATACTCCCCTACGAGATCACTACGATCTACTTCGTGTACATGCCCCTTAGATAATAGTCCCATGTCCTTATATATTGCACCCATCATATGAGCAACAGTCGTCTTGCCTGTTCCAGGATTACCAGTGAATACAGAGTGGATATTGATCTCATCTAATTCCTTAAGACCTTTCTCCTTTCTCAGTTTGAGATACTCTATGTACTTCTTGTGATCATCTATTTGTTTCTTGATTGTTTGTAACCCGATTAGATTTTCGAGTTGGGACAAAACCTCTTTATAGTTCTTGGCTGTTTCTTCTTCGGGATGTACAGTGATCGCCTTACCTTCTGAATATAGTTGCATAGGCACGACGCCTTCTACGTTATCATAGTCAATGCTAAAGGGTACTACGGCTGATAATTTATCCAACAAAATAAGTTCTGCAGTATAGTCACCTATACGCCATGAGCCTTTCACATTACTACCCCACCCAGCCGTTACGGTAATGAGGTCATCTTCAGTTTTGACTTTAATAATCTTAGCAACTTTCCCTTTCAACTCTCGAGAATCGTTAAAGAATTTCAGAAATAATTCTAAATTCCAATTGTCTTTAATTTCATTATTTCTTATTACAATTTCTGCATAGATATATCTTGTCGTCTTATCAGAAAATGTACTTAGATACTTTCTTTTCTCTACGGGTATATCTTGAAAAGATCCTTCATAGAGCTTCATACTCGTTACCTCAACTATGGGTTTGTCAATACTTTCCCATAAGTTGCCGTAGTTTTCTACATAAAAATATTTTGTAGCGACTTTAGTTTTATTTATGTAAGCTTCCCAATAATATGTCCCTTTCTTCCAAAACGAACCTACCTTCTTATTCCCCCATCCCTCTCTTACATAGACAATGTTATCTTGCTTGCTGACTTTCTTGTTAAATGATAAGTTACAGATCTGCTTCTTATTTCCGACTTCATAGCACTTGAGTACCACATTGACATTCCATACATCTATGTCAAATTGCTTGTTGTAAAATGCAAGCTCTGCATAGATATAACTGGACGTCTGAGCATTAAATACTTGACGATATTTCTTAGCATTATCTGCTAACCATTCTGTAGATGAGTAAATATTTAATTCTTTGAATTTATAATACTCGTTATCCTTATATGACTTATCTTCGGACATTATTATTTGTCTTTCAGTTTGAAAGATATTACAATTATTTTAAAAAGTTTTTTCAAGAATATTATCGTTTATTTGAACAAAAAGACCTTACAAGTACGTTAGGCTTGTTTAAATAGAATTGTTAGATACATAATGGCAAGAATTACTTTCAAGTTTGAAGATAAATCCAAGGAGACTAAGGTCATAGAGGATGTAGAGGCTGGTTTCACTATACAAGAAGTTACAGAAGATAATGATATACATCTTAACCATAATTGTGGTTGTGTATGTGCATGTTCTACATGCCATGTCTACATAAATGAAGGTGAAGATGCCCTTCAAGAAATTTCTGATAAGGAGGAAGACTTCATAGATAGAGCAATAGATCCTCGTATAGAATCACGGTTAGCATGTCAATGTGTAATTTTAGATAAAGATGCCGAGATTGAAGTAGTTATACCCAATCAGGAGCATATCATCGGTCACGAACACTAATTACAAAGAAAATTATGAGTTTTGAAGATTTTGATTTGCCTATAACTTGGAATGATCATGAAGATATCGCGATCAAATTATATGAGAAATTTGGTGATGAGTTTAATGAAGGTAAAATCTATAGAATTAGGTTTACAGATTTATTAGATTGGATATTATCCCTACCTAATTTTGAAGGTAAGAGAGAGGAGTCTAATGAAGGTCACCTGGAGATGATACAAGCTAAATGGGTATATGAATGGCGTGAAAACCAGTAATTACTGCTGTGATTGCTCTTTTCAAAGCCAGTAGACCGCTCAATTTACTAATAGTAGCACTTACCCAGTATTTATTCTATTTCTTTTTATTTCTGAAGCCAAATGGATCGTTTGATTTATTGCTGTCTCATCGGCTCTTATTTACTTTTATAGTTGTTACTGTTATTATTAGTGCATGTGGTTATTACATTAATGATTACTTTGACTACGAGACTGACCAAACTAATTTAAAAACTGATAAATTAAGTCATCGTGGTACTTATTTGATTAGCTATTTTACACTATTCATAGTAGGTTGGATTCTAAGTATTTGGATAGCCTATGAGATTGATAAACTTTTTCTTTCTGTAATATATCTAATAGCAACAGGCTTGTTGTATTTATACTCTTCTCACTTTAAACGAATGCCTCTTTCTGGTAACCTAATTGTTGCAATATTCTCAGCATTTGTCATTGGTATAATACTATATGCAGAATTAGATACAGTACTTAGTGATTTATGGCAAAATACAGTTTTTGATGGTCAAGCTTTACAAATCATTTTCTTCTATTTACTATTTATATTCATGCTAAGTTTTATTCGAGAAATCATTAAAGATATAGAAGATATAGATGGAGATCGGAAATTAGCTTATAGAACTTACCCTATAGTTGTAGGTGTCAAGTCAGCAAAGAAATTATCTTTTGCTTTGACAATAGTATTATTTATTATTGCTTGTTCTTGGCTTTATTATAGTTGGTTTTCTTTCTCGTTACTATTAAATATCTGGTATGTGATAAGCATCATTTTACCTTCGCTCTATATTTTAATATTGATTAAGAAATCGTTATTGAAAAATGATTTTGCTCATATAAGTAGCGTTTGTAAATTATTAATGTTCTCAGGATTAATTTATATAATTGCATTAGGATGGACTTGAAAGAATACAATTTAGTTTTGGCATCACAATCTCCGCGAAGATCAGAACTTTTAAAAGCTTTGGATATTGATTTTTCAATAAGAGTAATAGAGACAGATGAGTCCTTTCCTGCCTCACTTCCCTCTGCTGAAGTTGCAGAGTATATTGCAAATAAAAAAGCTGAGGCTCACCTAAAAAGTATCTCTAATAATGAACTTATCATAACTGCTGACACAGTTGTAGTACACAATGAGGTCATATACGGTAAACCTAAAACTAAGGATGAAGCTATAGAGACTCTACAGATATTGTCAGACGATATTCATTTAGTTTACACAGGTGTCTGTATGATGACGCATAATAATATCAAATCATTTACCTGCAAAAGTGAAGTGAAATTTTCTACCATCTCTAATTCCGAAGCTCATTTCTATTATGATAAATATAGACCTGATGACAAAGCTGGAAGTTATGGTATTCAAGATTGGATGGGCATGGCTAAAGTGGAGTGGATTAAGGGATCTTATAACAATATCGTTGGATTACCTACAGCCCAGTTGTATATAGAGCTTTCAGAGTTTTTAAAACTTAATTGTGCTACTTAAAAAAATAGGGGTTTTCACTCAAATATATAAGTGTTTTCCATATATGATTTAAACCACATGTTATTGATATTTGTTAAATCAAACAAATGATAATATGGCACAAACACAAATCTCATATTTAAAGAGCTACCCTAAATCAATACCCTTACTCAGTATCAGAGAAAAAGAGGTTTTAATATTGCTTTCGCTCGGTTACACAAATCATGAGATTGGGTCTAAATTGAGGTTAAGTCACCATACTGTTAATTCTCACCGAAAGAGATTAATTGTCAAATTTGATTCAAAGAATACTGTTCATCTGGTACGTGAAGCTATAAAATTAGGATTCATAGACTTGGACACCAATGACACCTGATCATTTACATAGATAGACTTAAGGTTCTTGAAAGTAGCCATTATAGGTTTGTTATTCATAATATTTATAGGACCTATTTTGGTGTTTCATCTTTTTCGAATATGAACAGACACCACTCACCTTTATAATTAGTATGCTTTAATGTAAATCCGTGAGATTCATATTGGCTTAATACTTTTTTCTCATCTGTTTTTAATATCCCAGATATCAATAATTGCCCACCTACTTTGATACGTTTATTTATTTCTTCTGTTTTTCCGAGTATGACATGTCTATTAATATTAGCAAGAATGACATCATACTTTGTATCATCTAAGAAGCTAATATCTGATTGTTCTACATCGAGCTCTATCGGTGGTATATCATTGAGCATCATTTGTTCTACAGTATTGTCTACTGCTTCTTCCTGCATATCTATGGCCATAATGGTTGCAGCTTTTAACTTATGAGCGAGTATCGCTAAGATGCCTGTCCCACAACCATAGTCTAACACTGATAATCCTTCAAATTTTTGTTGGCTCATATATTCTATCATCATATAAGTGGTCTCATGATGACCAGTGCCAAATGCCATCTTCGGTTGTATGATGATTTCTAATGCGGTATCCATGGGAGAATGAAACTCTGCTCTTATGCCTACATCACCAATAATGACTGGATCAAAATTAGATTCCCATATCTCATTCCAGTTTTTATCCTTTATTGATTCTGTAGAAATATTTAACCCAGAAAGTGATTGATTGGTCTTTAATCCTTCGAGTACACTCTCGAGATCAGATGTTAATACATAGGATTCTAAGTTGTTATCGTTTTCTATTATAGATTCTACACCATAATATACCAGCCATCCCATCAACATTTCTTGATCGATATTTGCTTTATCAAATTCTAAAGTGATTTTAGACCATTTATCTCCCATTCTTCTGTATCTGATTTTTTGTATAATTTAAGTGTACGTATTTATTTAGCTAGGTTCATTTTTTCTTTGAAAGCCTTTAGAGTATTTAACATGAGTGTGACGACTGTCATTGGACCTACACCACCTGGTACTGGAGTAATGTAAGAACTTTTAGGCGCTACTTTCTCATAATCTACGTCACCTACAAGTCTAGTTCCCGACTTTCTGCTGAGATCATCTATTCTATTAATACCTACATCAATGACAACAGCGCCTTCCTTAACCATGTCAGCAGTTACAAAAAATGGTTTACCTAATGCCGATATAAGTATGTCAGCTTCTAAAGTTATTGAAGCTAAATTCTTAGTTCTACTATGGGCGAGTGTCACCGTTGCGTTACCCATTCTCGATTTTCTACTTAAGAGGATACTTAACGGAGTACCTACAATATTACTCCGACCTATGATAACGACATTTTTACCTGAAGTATCTATCCCATATCTTTCCATCAAGATCAATATACCGTGAGGCGTGGCTGGAAGAAAACAATCTAATCCTTGAGCCATACAACCAAAGTTATGAGGATGAAAACCATCTACATCTTTACTTGGTTTAATGGCTAATAAGACAGCATCGCTATCTATATGATCTGGAAGAGGTAACTGAACAATGAATCCATCTACTTTATCATCATCATTTAATTGATGGACTAAATTTAGAAGCTCTTCTTGAGTGATATTACTATCTCTCCTTATGAGGTCTGAGGAGAAGCCAACGTAGTTACAAGACTTAACCTTATTACCCATGTAAGCTTCACTCGCAGGATTGTTACCTACTAATATCGCAGAGAGATGAGGAGCTCTCAAGTCTTGAGCGATAATTTCATTGACCTCTGCTTTTATTTCATCTTTAATTGTCTTTGACAGGGCTTTCCCATCTAATACTTTATGTGACATCAATCTCCGTTTCTTCTTTAAATAATATTTGCACTAAACTATCAAAAATTTTATAGCTAATAAAGCCGAGCATTATGCCTATAATAGCTCCTGCGAGTATATCTGACGGATAGTGCACACCCACGTATACTTGAGCAAAGGATATGGAACCCGCCCATAAAAAAAGTAAAGACTTGAATGAGACCCAAGAGAATAGTAGAAACAAAAATGTTGCTATTCCAAAGTGTGTACAAGCATGTGACGAAGGAAAACTATATCCATGCCCGCAATGGATGCGACTTTTGGTCTGGACTTCTTCTGTATTACAGGGTCTAGTTCTCTGGATGTTCTTCTTAATTAGCTGACTACTTATTGTATCAGTTATTACAACAGTAAAAAGCAGAAAAATAACGATCATCCATTTTTTGATACTATAGTTAGAAAGAATGAATGTTAGTAGAAATAGATATAGCGGAATCCAAAAAAACTTATTTCTTATTATAATGAGTAACTCTGTTATTACGGGTATATCAGCACCTGCATTAATAGCATTGAATACATAAAGATCTATTTCTGAAAGTGTTTGTAACATTAAATTATAATGGATATAAAATTAAGCTTAATTGCTTAGCTAAGGAAAGCATAATTTATAGATTTGTACAAAACTATGATATGCCTATAAAAAAGTCGATTTCAGGGATGAGAGGTACCATTGGTGGTGTCCCAGGAGAAAATTTAACTCCGATAGATGTTGTAGAGATGACAGCAGCTTATGGGCAGTGGCTCTTAGAAAGCGGTGCTGAGAATAAAGTCGTTGTAGGTAGAGATGGAAGGATATCAGGTCAAATAGTCTCAGACTTAGCTATTAATACGCTCTTAAGTTTAGGTATCAATGTAGTCAATTTGGGATATTCAACGACGCCTACTGTAGAGATGGCAGTAACAAGGTTCAATGCAGGTGGCGGAATCATATTCACGGCAAGTCATAATCCTAAGGAATGGAACGCATTAAAGATGCTTAATTCTGATGGCGAATTTGTTAATCAGTCCGTTGGAGAGCGGATATTAGAATTAGTAGATAAGAGAGAATTTAATTTCGCTCATATAGATGAACTCGGAAAACTGTCGACTGATGAGACCTCAATAGATTTTCATATCAATGAGATATTTAAATTACCATATGTTAGTGTAGATAGGATCAAATCAAGAAAATTTAAAGTTGTTGTTGATTGTATAAATTCTACTGGTGCCATTGCACTTCCTCCCCTGTTAGATCAGCTGAATTGTGAGTACATACTTATTAATGCTGAGGTAACAGGAGACTTTAACCATAATCCAGAACCGGTTCCATCTAACCTCATCGAATTAAGTGATAAAGTCAAAATGACCAATAGTGACATAGGAATAGCAGTAGATCCTGATGTTGACAGATTGGTTTTAATCTGCGAAGATGGATCAATGTTCAGTGAAGAGTATACCATTGTGGCGGTCTCTGATTATGTCCTTATGCATAAGCCTGGAGCTACAGTATCTAACTTATCTTCTACTAGAGCATTGGCTGATGTCAGCACACGACATGGACAATCTTACTATGCTTCTGCTGTAGGAGAAGTCAATGTTGTTAATAAAATGAAGGAAGTCAATGCATCAATAGGTGGAGAAGGTAATGGTGGCGTTATTCTACCAGACCTACATTATGGAAGAGATGCCTTGGTTGGTATTGTGCTTATTATGAATCACTTAATAGATACGGGAATGACTATGAGTGAATTAAAGCATAGCTATCCGAATTATGAGATTATAAAACAGAAAATAGACCTTAATCCAGACACTAATGTCAAGAATCTTCTTAATATCGTCAAAAACAAATATCTTTCTGAAAGATTAAATGAAGAAGACGGATTAAAAATAGACTTCAGTAATGGATGGGTACATTTAAGAGAATCTAATACAGAACCTATCATCAGAATAATTGCTGAAGCTAAAACTAAGGATGAAGCAGAAAAGTTAATTGAACCAATCTTAAAATTGATCAATGAATAACAACACCGGCACTAAAGTAAAGATATCAAATTTAGAAGCTCATTTTTCTAAATTTAGACAGAACACGATTGGTCATGACCATCAGATAGCTACACCCGATGGCTATCAAAAATTGATCTATGCTGATTGGATAGCAAGTGGAAGATTGTATCAACCTATTGAAGATTTTATATCTCAAAAAATAGGACCCTATGTTGGAAATACACACACGAATACCACCACCACGGGTTGTACAATGACGTTGGCTTACAAAAAGTCAAGAGATATAATCAAAAAACATGTCAATGCTAAGGATACTGATGTGTTGATTTCTTCCAGTTCTGGCATGACGGGTGTTGTCAATAAGTTACAAAGAATAATAGGTTACAGGATTCATGAAAAATATTGCGAAGATATCAAAGTAAGTGATAGGCCTTTGGTTCTACTTAGTCACATGGAGCATCATTCTAATCAGACAAGTTGGTTAGAGACTATCGCAGATGTTGTGGTTGTGGATCCATGTGATCAGGGATTATTTTGTCTAAATAATTACAGGAAAATTCTTGAAGAGAATAAGCACCGAACAGAAATTATAGCTGCAGTAACTTCATGTAGTAATGTAACTGGAATATTTACACCGTATTACGATATTGCGGAGATAGTACATGAATATGGAGGTTTGTGTTTTGTAGATTTTGCAGCATCAGCACCATATATCGATATTGATATGCATCCTGCTGATAGACCTGAAGCTTCACTTGATGCAATTTATTTTTCTCCTCATAAGTTTCTTGGAGGACCTGGGTCCACAGGTATTTTATTATTTAATAAAGATTTATACAAAAATACAGTTCCAGATAATCCTGGAGGAGGTACAGTTGACTGGACTAATCCATGGGGAGAACACAAATATTACGAGGAGATAGAGGCAAGAGAAGATGGAGGGACACCAGCTTTTCTTCAGACAATAAAGGTTAGTTTAGCCATGATGCTCAAGGATGAAATGGATACATCTAAAATGTCAGATAGAGAGAAAGAGCTACTAAGTATAATATGGCCTCAGTTAAAGTCGATTCCAAATGTGCACATACTTGCAGATAATGTAGAAGAGCGAATAGGTGCATTGTCATTTTATATAGATGATTTGCATTATAATCTCGCTGTCAAGTTACTTAATGATAAGTTTGGTATTCAAGTCAGAGGTGGATGCTCTTGTGCAGGGACTTATGGGCATTACCTACTACATGTATCTAAAGATCTATCGAAGTCTATAACTGATAAAATCAATTTTGGTGATCTTACTTCTAAGCCAGGTTGGGTCAGGTTATCTATACACCCACTTATGACTGATGCTGAGGCCCGCTTCATAGCTGATGCGATTAAGCAAGTCGCAGAGAATCATGCAGAATGGAGTAATGAATATGTCTACAATGGTAAGATTAATGAATTCATTAATCGTGAGAAAGGAATTATGGAAGAGGCTTTGGTAGAAAAGATGTTCAGGACTTTTTAAGTCTTTATAAATCATAGACGACATGCTTGTATACTTCGATAATGCCTCTACTACCCCCCTTCTTACTGAGGTTAAAGAGATTATGATATCTACTATAAATGATAATTATGGTAATCCCTCTTCTATACACCGTAAAGGAAGAGAAGCAAAAATCGTCATCGAGGATGCACGCAAGACTATAGCCGGACTATTAGGAGCCTCCACAGGAGAAATATTCTTCACATCAGGAGCGACCGAGTCTAATAATATGGCACTGCTATGTTCTATTAGAGATCTTGGTGTAGAGCACATAATTTCAAGCCCGACAGAGCATCATTGTATATTGCATACCTTAGACTATATTGAACAGAATAACATGGCTAAGGTGAGTTATTTAGATGTAGATGATTCTGGACATATTAATTACTCTGATTTAGAGCAATTATTAGATTCAGAAGATGGACAGAAGATGGTAAGTCTTATGCATGTCAATAATGAGATAGGAACAATGCATGATATTAAATTGATAGCTGAAATATGCAATAAGAAAAATGCTTTATTTAATTGTGACACGTCGCAATCTATGGGCAAAATTCCCATTGATGTACAAGATGTCAAAGTTAATTTCTTATGTGGCTCTGCACACAAGTTTTTTGCACCTAAGGGCGTAGGTTTTATCTATATCAAAAACGATAATATGATAAAGCCATTAGTGTACGGTGGAGATCAAGAAAGAGGAATACGATCTGGAACTGAAAATATATACAGTATCGCAGCCATGTCCAAAGCCTTAGAAATAGCTCATCAAGAAATGGAGGTAAGAAAAGCGATCACATCCAAAATAAAAACATACTTTATAGAAAGGGCTAAGGCAGAATTAGATGACGTTATCATCAATGGGAGCCAGCATCATAGCGCTTATAATATATTAAGCGTTTCATTTCCCCATACTGAAAAATCTGATTTATTAATGATGAATTTGGATATCAGTGGGATTTGCGCCTCTTCAGGTAGTGCATGCAGTTCTGGGGTAGAAAACGATTCTCATGTGCTACATGCAATCAAGCATGATCCCAGTCGTAAGACTGTTCGTTTTTCATTCTCTCATTTTAATACAAAGGAAGAGGTCGATTACACCATAGACATTTTAAAAAAGTATACTCCCATCAAAGAGCATTCAGAATAAGTGAAGAGTCACGAGATGTACATGCAAAGATGCTTTGACTTGGCCAAGTTAGCAGGCAAGGAAGTCAAATCAAATCCTCAAGTAGGAGCCGTCATTGTGTATAAGAATACAATAATTGGAGAAGGTTATCACCAATATTTCGGTGGACTTCATGCAGAAGTTAATGCGCTAAATTCTGTAAAGCAAGATGATAGACATCTTCTGAAGGATAGTCAATTGTATATCTCTTTAGAGCCCTGTTGTATCCATCGCAAGACCCCTGCTTGTACTGATGCTATTATTAGATCAGGTATAAAAGAAGTTATCTATTCTGTTGATGACCCAAATCCAGATGTCGCAGGACGTTCAGAATTAATTTTATCTGAGCATAACATAAAAGTGACGAAGGGTATATTATCTCATGAGGGCGCTCGCCTTATTAAGCCTTTCATAGCTAATCTAAGCGGTCGGCCTTACGTTATTTTAAAGTTTGCACAATCAAGTGATGCATATATAGGCAAGCGAGGAAAACGAGTTACAATATCTAATCAATACTCTCAAATTCTAAATCATAAATGGAGGTCAGCGGTAGATGGTATTCTTATAGGCTATCAGACAGCTCTCGTGGATGATCCACTCCTTACCAATAGACTGTGGTCAGGTCATAATCCAATTAGGATTGTTCTTGATCCTAAAGATGAATTGCCAAGTGATATAAAGTTGTTTAGTGATGATTTTTCTACGGTAGTTATTACTGATGTAGTCGATAGTCAGCTTAATGATTCTAACAATGAAAAAATATCATTATCTCCTTCAGATAATTTTATACCTGAGCTGTTACAAATTCTTTATAAGAAAGGTGTTTACAGATTAATCATAGAAGGAGGCTCTAAAACAATACAAAAGTTTATGGAAGCAAATCTATGGGACGAATCCCGTATTATTACGAGTAACGTACCACTAAGAAGTGGAATTAAAGCGCCATTTATAACTGGATTACCTATTGAAAAATATATGTTACAAAATGATGAAATAACTCATGTTATAAATAAAAATCAGCATTATGAGTGATTTAGGATAATTCGAAAATTACGATTGCAGTTGTCAAAAATGTCTAAGTCAACATCAGAGGTGTTAAAAGTGTTAAGGTTGTTTTAATTAAAGCCTTAGATTAGAATCATCTCTTGGAATTGTTGTTACATTATTGTCTTTTTGAATATAAATTCACCCAGTTATACTAAATGTTAAAATCATTAATCTTTTCGTGCTTTGTCTTTATGTTTTCGATAGGTATTTCCGCTCAGGATGGTATCAATTGGCTGACATGGGAGAAAGCGCAGGAACTACATAAGGATAATGAAAAAAAGTTTTTCGTAGATATATATACAGAATGGTGCCAGTGGTGTGATAAAATGGAAAAGTCAACACTATCTGAGCCGTCAATAGTCAATTATATCAATGAAAATTACTACCCCATCCGCTTTGACGCAGAGGACAAAAGTGAGATCATATATAAAAATAAGGTGTTTAAACCTATTAAGAGTTTTGGGAAGCGTCCCACTCATGAGTTAGCTATAGAAATTATGAGTGGTAACATAGGATATCCAACTATTGTATTTATAGATGAGGATCTCAAAGTCATACAACCTATTCAAGGGTATCAAGACGTCAAGACTTTTAAAATGATCATGACTTATTTCGCAGGAAATTATTACAGAGAGATACGTTGGAAACCTTACGTCAAACAGTATAATTCTAATGATTCTAAAACTCAAAATATCTCTCCATCAGATATACAGCCTAATGTGCAGACCGTAGGTCACGGAGGTTAATCGATGGTTATATTTGAAGAGTTGATTTATTAACTTGCTTAACAGTCAAAGTTTTATCCTTTATTCCAACTTTTAACTCTTTGCTTGTACCTCTTATCGCTTATTTTCCAGCTCTTTAGATTGTAATTACCTTCCATTTTATCCTCTACATCCTGAGAATCAAAGTAATTTTCGAAGAAATTTATATCAGTCACATCTTCTACCTTATCTATAGTAACTGCATAGTTCGATAATGGCTCATCTGAAGTATCATTTGGGATTATAAATGCAATAGATTTCTTATCTCTTCCTTCATTATCTAATACTATTTTATAGAATGCATCAGGTATCGCAACTTTAGTTTTCTTTCCTATCCTCTTAGGATTTCGATTATAAAATATAGGTCCAGATACTACTATCAAGCTGCCATTTGAAAAAGCCCAATCTCTAACATTTTCCTCTAATTCTTTCCATATGCCGCCATTGCATCCTCTTGTCTGTGGGCTCATATTGCTCATAAGAAAACTCTCATTCATAGCTACTTCATTAAATGCCATATCTCCAGCAGGTGCCATATGACCTCGCGTATATCCTGAATGCGTATAGTCACTATGATTAGCAGATCTTGTAGATATATCCTGATCATATCTGAATTTCTTGGCTCGAGGTACATTCGGTATTTCTAATGACTTCTTAGTTAGTCTATAGGATACCCAATTACTTTGTTCTGTATCTTCATTATAGTCTAAGGTATAGTATGTGTGATGGATGAGGTCGCCTTTAACTTCTGGTAGATAGGTTCTACTTTCTACTGGTTCGTATAATTCTGAATGATCCTCTAAGGCATTTGGATCATAATTAATGTCATATCTGTCAGATTTACTTTTGTTAGATTGAGGAGGGACAATCTGGTCTTTCATCTTGTAGAATAGTAAGAACATAATACCGATGAGAACTCCTGAAAATATAAGTCCCCTCGCTAAGAAACCTGAACTTCTATCTGATTTTACGTGATTTTGCCTAAATCTTGCCAACTTGTTTATTTTTATGATGTGATGATATCAAAATAATCACATATTAGGACAATTATTAATAATAACAGCTAATATAAATAAGACTTGAATAACCTCAATAGATTGGTGTGGGCTTGCTTAGTTCTTATAGTTTCAGTTGTACAATTATCTGGACAGAGAGGCGCTTACACTTATAATGGAAGCAGAAGTGCAGGATTAGGAGGTATCAACTCTACCATTAATTCTGTCGATGCATTATTCAATAACTTTTCTAGCATCAGTTATGACAGTCATTCATTTGGTGTTATAATTGGTTCTCAGCAGCGCTTTAGCTTATCTGAGCTGACTAATGCACAATTAGGTTTATATAAGATTATCGATAAGAATAATGCTTTCGGATTAAGTTTGAATACTTATGGTTTTTCAGAGTATAGAGAGCATAAATTATCTCTTAACTATGCTCGAAGAATTATCGACAAATTATCAGTATCAGTCAATTTTGATTATAATCAATTAGTTATAAGTGAGAATGGTCAGAATTCCTTTTTTAGCTATGGAATAGGACTGTCAGGTAAGATCACTGATAAGATAGGTTACGGAGCTTATATTTTTAATTTTGAGAACAATACTATCGCAGAGCAATCAGAATCTAACGCTTTCATTCAATTGGGTTTTTATAACAAAGTGTCTAAAAAGTTAACAATCCATACAGAGGTAGAAAAGTATGTAGAGGAGACAATCAATGTAAAGTTGGGCTTAGAATATGATGCAGTTGAGTCAGTAAGTTTTAGATTAGGATTTAGTAGTTTTCCAGGTACTATAACTTTCGGTGTTAGTATTATGGCATTAGATAAAATCTATGTCGATGTTGACGCTCAATATAATACACTTCTTGGTACAAGTCCATCTATAAGTCTGCGATATCTAATAGAATAACGCAGCGTTAATCACAACCATATCGTATTACAGTATTACCCTAATCGTAAGTTGGTAATAATGAGTAAAATAAGGCTATTTGTCCTTACAGGAGACAAATTCAGTACTCTATACTATCGAGTAGTTTTGAATTCTTTGATATATTAGAGTAATAATCTTCCAACCTAATAAATATGTTGATAAAACTACCTATCTACACCTTGTTCTTACTATTAATCAGTCTTGGATCATATGGACAGAACAATGAAGTTATAGATGTCGCTGCCTCACTCAAAGCGAATAATAATACACTTCAGAAAGTAACTCTTAAGACTGAATACATCCAGAAGGCTGCTTATTCTAAGTCTAATTTAATTTCACTCCCGTTCATTGGTTCTGAAAGAGAATTTTCTATGAAAGAATTTTCTATGTGGGGTGATATAGAAAGCCCATATGATGATGTGAAGACTTACAAAATCGTCGATACTCAAGATCCGTCTATTTCCGGTAGATTAATCGTTGCAGGTGATGACGTTTTCATTACGTACCTTCTTCATTCAAATCTCATTAGGTATTACTCTACTATTGAGAAAGGTCAAAAAAATTATTATCGAGAGATAGGAAAAGGTGCCACAGGTCATCATCATGAGTGTGAGGTACATGGTGATATTAGTCACAATGGAATTATTGCTCAGGAAGATAAAGAGCGAATTCAATCTCAATTAAAAAGAAACGGTACAGTCAAAAGAAGATACAGAACTGCCGTTGTATGTACAGGTGAATATACCGAATTCAGTGGAAACTTTGGAATAGCACGTAACAGAGCCATAGCCAACTTAAGTGATATTTCAGCAATATTCGAAAAGGATTTATCTATAGAGCTTGTTATGTCAAGTGGATCTCCCAATATTTTTACTAATTCTGCTAATGATCCATTTGACCCAAGTTTTGGAGGTCG
>CAZBXL010000036.1:25613-38146 GCA_964495785.1 uncultured Saprospiraceae bacterium
GGTATATGTGGAGCTGGACAAAATATCACCTCGAGTGGAGAAGCGGATAATTATTTTCATACGAATAGCCTTGAGAGAATGATAGAGTACGTGGAGCGAAATGTATGCAATGAAAATGGTTGGATTCAAGATAACAATACCCCACCTGAAGCTAATGCTAATCCATGCGGAATTGAATTTCTAATTCCTCGTAGAACGCCATTCTTTTTAACTGGAGAAGGCTTTGATGCAGATGGAGATAATCTAACTTATTGTTGGGAACAATACGATGTGGATCCGAGTGGTAACACACAAGGTTTTATTGGTGTCGACGCTGGAGGAAGTGGTACGGCTCCTTTATTTAGAAGTTTTCCTCCTACAACTAATACAACTCGAGATTTTCCAAGTCGTGAAAATCTTCTGTCAGGCAATCTTGACTTTGAAGCATTGCCCAGATTTCCTAGGGATATTAATATGCGATTAACTGTTAGAGATAATAATCCTAATGGTGGAGGAATTGACTGGGATGAAATCACAGTCGATGTAGGCACAGCAGGACCTCTGACCCTGTCTTCTCCTAATGGAAGAGAAACTATCCAAGCAGGTGAGTCTTTTGAAGTGACTTGGACCTTAACTAATACAGAATCGTATTGCGATCTCGCAGCTATTAAGGCATCTTTTGATGGAGGAGTTTCGTTTCCAGTAACTTTAGCTTCTGGTGTAGATTATGCCGCAGGTAGCGCTACCGTATTCATACCCGCTGGATTTTCTAATTCTGATCAAGTCAGATTTATGGTCATGTGTGAGGATTCAGAATGCTTCACTTTTTATGACATATCTGATAGTGATTTGACAATAGAATCAGATTGTGTAGCACCTAATACCGTTTTGTGTGATGAAGATCCTGAGACTTTTGAGGCATTTGATCCTGGTCTAAACTTAAACTTGGGAGCACTCAGGGGTGAACCCATTACATCATTTAGTGAGCCACTTGTAACGAATACCACAATGGTGCCTGGTGTCATGAATGTAGATGGTGATTGTATAGCCGCTGGTCTTCCGGATAATCCATACACGACAATCCCATTTCAAGTGAGTAAGTCAGGAAACTATGGTATAATAATCAATTTTGAAAATGATGAATTAGTTGTATATACAGTATATGACGCTGCTACATTTAATCCCGCTTCTCCTTGTGATTCTTACATAGGATCTAATGCCACAATTGATGGAGGATTATCATTCTCTGCTGGGTTTAATGTTGACTTAGAATCATGCACTGAATATATTTTAGTCCCATACAGAAGCAATAGTCAAAGAACTGACATTGTGATCAATAACTTCAGAGGACCTGGATTTGTATTCTTTCCCGAAAATATTGAAGACTTTGACTTAGCTTATCTTGCTACTGATCAGTCTTCAGGAATTATAACTGATGTCAATACAGATTCAGATTTTAGAGACATTGCTGCTGGAGTCTATGACATACAAGCTATAAGTTACAAAGCTGCAGGGACAACACCTCCAGAAAATGTAGATCCATTCACTTTCGTTGGAAGAACGAGATTAGAAATACTAAATGACGGACCTTGTTTTAATTATAGTTTAAATACCAAAGAAATCACTGTCATTTCTACTTGTACAATTATTGACCTCACCTTAGGAGCACAATCATCTTGTGATCCCATAACTAATACCTATTCTCAAGCTCTGAGTTTCTTTGTTGAGAAAGGTCCTACTACCGGTGATATGACTATCAATGGACAGACTTTTCCGATAACGTCTCAGAATGTCTCGATAGAATTAACAAATCTAATTGCAGACGGAGAACCCGTAGATCTTGTATTTGAATTTTCAGAAGCTGAAGCATGTAATAGAACATTGAATGCTGTATTTACAGCTCCTGCTAATTGTTGTCCTATAGATATTGATCTACCGGAGACTGTATTTGGATGTGGTAATACGCCAGAGGAATTAGACGCTGGGCCAGATGGAGCTTCATATACTTGGACTTTAAATGGTACAGATGTTAGTAATGACAGAATTTACAGTGCAGAACAGTCAGGTATATATACTGTCGTTGTTAATAATAATAACTGTACAGTAACAAGAAGTGTTGATGTCATCTTCAATGACATACCAAGTCTTGCGATAGGCCCTGACGAGATAACAGGATGCGATGGTAATCCGGAGGAGGTCACTGTTTCGTCTAGTGCCGATTCTATTGTATGGATACAAAATGGTGTAGAAGTCGCTGTTAACACTTTTACATATGGAGTTTTAGAATCTGGTACTGTAGAAGTTATAGCTACTAATGAGTTTGGTTGTTCTACTTCTGGTAGTTTTGAAGCTAACTTCACAGAGAGTCCAATAATTGAATTAGGAGATGATGAAACTCTTTGTGAGGGTACGCCAGTGCAACTTACGACAGGAGATTCTGGTAATACATATCAATGGTCGCTAGGTAATATGATGTTGCCTGAGACAAGTAATACCTTAGATGTAACTCAATCCGGTACTTACTCAGTCATTTCAACTAATGCCAATAATTGCCCCAGTCGAGATACAGTAACAATTACTTTCAGAGATTTGCCAGACCTCGATTTAGGCGCAGATGTTACGCCATGTGCAAGTGATCCTTTCACAATTGTTGCTAATGCTAATGGATTTGTTGTGGAATGGTCTTACGAAGGTGACGTACTTACAGACGAAGTTAATGACGACTTAGTAGCATCGCAATCAGGAGAATATATTGCAAGAGTGTCTGCTGGTATTGATTGCGAAATATCTGACACTATCAATGTTACCTATATAGATTCACCAGAAATTGATTTAGGTAATGATAGAACAGAGTGTCCTAATGAGACAGTTATATTAGACGGCGGTGATGCCAGTAATACGATAGTCTGGTCATCAGAAAACCAAGGTATGATATCGACTACAGATAATATGCTGACAGTGACAGAAAGTGATACATATTACTTAAGCTCAACGAACTCTAATAATTGCGAAAGCAGAGATACCGTCACAATTACATTTACAGAATTGCCAATGTTAGATTTAGGCACTGACATAAGTGTCTGTGCAGGTGAGCCAGTAACACTTACTGCACAGACAAATGGATTTGCAATCGAATGGTTTTTTGAGAATGATGTTATAGCAGATGAAGATCAAGATAACCTAAGAATAAATGATGCAACGGTAGATAATTCCGGGAGCTATACTGCAGTCGTGTCAGCTAATCCGACTTGTTCCATAAGTGATGATGTATTAGTCACCTTTAATCCACTTCCAGAATTGACACCTATTAATGACTTATCGCCATGTGAGGGAGATGATGTTGTACTAATGGCAGGTCCTGATGGAGAGAATGATTATACCTGGATGCAAGGTACAGCTACGGTACAAGTAGGAATGATGGGATCATTCGATGTAATGGCTAATGGACAGTATATCGTGACAGCTGTAAATGAGTTTATGTGTGAAAGCAAAGACACTGCAGTTATAGAATTTATAGATGCACCTTTTGTAGTTTTAGACGATTCGTTGAGATTTTGTTCGGGAGATATTGGTATTATCGAAGCTGAGGCTAATGCTTTAATAGAATGGTATCAAGGTGGTATTCTCATACCTAATGAAAGTGGTGAGATGCTGGAAGTAACGGAATCTGATGAGTATATTGCTATTGTAGGAGCAGGTGGTACATGTGCTATGTCTGATACAATTCAAGTAGAGGCCATAGATGCACCAGAATTTACTATCGAAGGAGAAACTCAAGCCTGTGCTGGTGAGATGATACCACTTACAATAACAGGATTTGACAATGAATCAATAGTGTGGTCAAGAAATAATACAGAACTGCAAGGAGAAACTTCAGAAGTCTTAATAGCTGAACAGTCAGCTATCTATTCTGCGGAGTTAACTAATGATACTCAATGCTCATCTGAGGCATCTATAGAGGTGACGTTCTTTGCAGTCCCAGAGAATCAATTAAGCCAAGTACCTACTAATCTTTGTACAGGAGATATGTTTGTTATGCAAGCTGAGACTGATGGTATTGCATTTGAGTGGGCAGATGATAACGGAGTCCTTACAGGTGAGACAATGACGAGCTTAGAAATAACAGAATCTGGTATGTATACTTTTAGAAGCTTTAATGAAATAGATTGTGAAACAGTGACACAATTTGAAGTCAACTTTAATCCAGTGCCTGAGGCAGATTTAGGTGACGATATCAGAACAGAGTGTATAGGTATTGATGTAATACTTTCCGTAACTGAAGAAATTGGAAGCGAATACCAGTGGACGCAAGATGGAGCACCTGTCAGCGATCTACCGAGTATCATCGTTACCAGTGACGACCCCGGAATATATTCTGTCACCGTAACAAATAGCTCTGGTTGTACAGCGACTGATATTACTGAGATTTCATTTAATGAGCCTCCTACTCTTATGGTACAACAAAGTGCTTCCTTCTGTGAAGGAACAGATGTTGATCTTGAAGTAGATACAGACGCTGCCGATATTAATTGGTTATCAGGGACAGACATTATCGCTCAGAATCAAAATACTATTACCGTAGATGAGGAAGGAATAGTGACTGTAGAGGTGATATCAGATGAAGGGTGTGCTATATCTCAAGATATAGAAGTTATTCAAAATGACAATCCAGATATAAGTATTGATGACATTGAATTATGTCCTAATGAATCAACAGATATTGACTTAGATAATGGATTCATGACTTATGAATGGACAGGTATAGATGCTACAGGTTTTAGTGCTACAGTTGATTATTTAGAAGTTACAGATATCACTTCTGAATCAGCGAGCGTAAGAGTCGTTGACTCCAATGGTTGCGAGACGACCGAAGATTTCTTAATCACATACTTTCCAGTTATCAATGCAGCAGTAGAGGCAGAATTCGTAGAGATATGCATAGGTGAATCAGCGAATATAGGTGCCTCCGGAGGACTGACGTATCTATGGGATGATCCTGATGGTTCCCTCTCCGACCCCACTTCAGCAACGCCAATAGCGACGCCAGATAGAACAACAACATATGATGTCGAAATCAGTGATAACTGTCCTGGAAATGTAGCGGAGCTAACCGTAGTCGTTGTGGTGAATGATTTCCCTAATGCAAATGCAGGAGTTGATACTTGTGCATTAGAAGGTATACCATTTCAACTCAATGCAACTGGTGGTGTAGACTATAGTTGGGATAATGTAGATGTCATAGAAGGTTCTACGAATGTTCCAGACCCGATTATTAATATTACTACAGAAACTATATTTACAGTGACAGTGACTGACGAGAACGGTTGTATGGCTACTGACGATATCACTGTATGCGTAAATGATCCCATAGATGAATTAGAGCCAGTTACTCTTATCACTCCCAATGGTGATGGAGTTAATGACGAGCTTCTCTTTAGAGGATTAGAAGCATTCCCTGAGAATGAACTAACCATATTCAATAGATGGGGAACCGTAGTCTATAAGAAGATCGGCTACCAGAATGATGCGACAAGATGGACAGCAACAAGAGATGGTCAAGATTTACCTGCTGACACTTATTATTACATTTTAACTTTCTCTGATACCACTATCAAGAAAAGTATCACCGTATTAAGAAACTAGTCATGAGAAATACCTTATATATAATTATAGCCTTATTAGTTTCTACAGCTGCTTACAGTCAGCAATTACCAGAAACAACGCCTATACAAGACTTGCAACATGTATGGAATCCAGCCTTTCTTGCTCCAGGTACAGAGATGGAAGTCTCTGCATTTTATAGAAAGAAATGGGTAGGATTTGATAATGCTCCTAATACAGCATTTGTGACGATACAATATCCATTTGTTGATCAAAATATGAGTGCCGGAGCTTCCATTATAAGTGATAAGACAGGACCTGTATCTAAATTGGGTTTGCAATTGAGTTATGCATATAAACTGAAGGAAATATTCAAAAGAGACGATCAAATATCATTAGGTGTACAAGGATATTTGTATCAGTATAAATTTAATCC
Source organism: uncultured Saprospiraceae bacterium (assembly GCA_964495785.1). GTDB lineage: Bacteria > Bacteroidota > Bacteroidia > Chitinophagales > Saprospiraceae > RFSX01. The sequence goes on from CAZBXL010000036.1 coordinate 31,630, forward strand.
TAATGGAGAAGTAACAACCTCTCCTGATGACATATTATTGATGAATAATGCATCTCAGACAAGATTCAATCCTTCTATGGGGTTTGGGTTTGCATATAGAAGTTATGATGAAGAATTTGATGGAGAGAATATCTTCTACTTCGGTGGATCCGTTATGCAATTCTTAGAATCAGAACTTGCTTTATCTTCGGCTACAGCACCTCGAGAAAGACACTACTTTATGAATGTAGGTGGTAAGTTTTTCTCATATGATTATTACATAGAGCCATCAGTACAAGTCAACTATGTAAATCCCGAAATTATCGATATAGTTCTAGGTGCTAAATTTGAAATGGAAGAAACATTCTGGGCAGGGTTAAATTACTCATCCATAAATGACCTGTCTATCAACGGTGGTGTAATTCTAAATGATGTTGGTGATAGATACTCATATCTAAAAATAGGTGCCATTGCTGGAATTAATGTAGGCGACGTATTCAGCGCAGGACCGGGGTTCGAGTTCTATGTCGGTTACGTATTTGACGTAGATTAGAAGGAAAGAACTTGTTTTCATCAAAAAAAGGAATGTTTTATCTATAGAAAGCATGAACTTATCGTAATTAAGAAGTTCATAACAGATAGGCTTTATTATCTTTGAGACAAATAATAATGATAGCGTGTCAATACTGATTTTTCTACTTATATCGTATGTCTTACTAAGTGTAAGTCTCTATTTCCTTTTTCCTAAAGTTGATGTCGATGCAATAAAAGGTCTCATTCCTGGAGTCAACTTTATAGAGTGGGCCAAGCTAATAGGAAGACCCACTTGGTGGCCGATATTACTATTAGTGCCCATCGTCAATATTTTCATTTTTGCAGGTATGGCCGTTGATCTTATGAGATCATTTGGTAAATACAAGTTTGTACATACGGCTTCAGCAGTCATCTTTGCACCAGCAGCCTTCTATTGGCTATCTAAACAAAAAGATGCGAACTACGTAGGACAGAATTTCTTACTTGAAAAAGCATTCAATAAAGAATTATTAGAGGCCCAAAAAGCAGGAGATAAGAGAGCTGTAGATAGGTTAATGAAAAAGAATCCTTATAAAAAGTCTATCATAAGGGAGTGGACTGAATCAATTGTTTTTGCAGTATTTGCAGCAGCATTCATTCGTATGTTTCTAATAGAAGCATTCGTTATTCCAACTCCATCGATGGAAGGAAGTCTTATGGTAGGTGATTTCTTATTTGTGTCCAAGCCAAGTTACGGTATTAGAATGCCTATGACTTACGTTATGGCACCTCTTGTACATAATAGATTACCATTTTTTAATACAGAATCATATCTAAAAAAACCAAGTCTTGATTATCATAGGTTACCTGCTTTAGAGTCTATTAAGAGAGGTAAACCATTCGTATTTAATTGGCCAGTAGGTGATACAGTATTTATAACCAAGCGGAGGTCTTACACAATGGGTCAAACACAGAGACAACCGAGAATATTAGCAAGTGATAGAGAACTAGGACGTAAGGTCAAAAACAATGACTATGTCGTAAGACCTATTGATAAGAAAGACCATTATATAAAAAGATGCGTAGCTATAGCCGGAGATTCCCTTGAGATAAGGAATAGGCAGATATACATTAATGGTAAAGCTGTGGAAAATCCTGAGAACGTACAGTATGCATATCTTTCTAAAGGTATTGGTAGTAATGTGAGTAAAAGACAACTTAAAGAATGGAATATCGCTCAAACTGAGGCCAGTTACGGAGGAAGCCCGAATGATCCAAGTGAACTGTTTTTAAATCAGGAGCAATACGAGAATTTAAATTCAGCTTCAGATAAAGTAAGTGTTCAGATCTATAGTCCAAAGCCTGAACCCTTGGCCTTATTCCCTCATGATCCTAAACACTTTCCAGATTGGTCTTTGGACAATTATGGACCTATATGGATACCCAAAGCTGGAGTAACCATAGACATTTCTCCTCAAAACATAGCACTTTATAGAAGGATTATAGGAGTATATGAAGGTAATGACTTACAGATCAAGGGCAACCAAATCCTTATAAATGGTCAAGCAGCTACCAGCTACACGTTCAAGCAAGATTATTTCTGGGCGATGGGTGATAATAGACATAACAGTGAAGACTCAAGGGCTTGGGGATTTGTACCACATGATCATATTGTAGGTAAGCCACTATTCATTTGGTTCTCTACTAAGAATGCAAGAATATTTGACGGCATTAGATTTAATAGAATGTTCAAATCAGCCAATGTTGACTAAAAATTTATACATCATATCAATTCTGCTACTGACAGCTCTTGTTTGTCAGGGACAGCTACCTACCAGCAATATTTATTTGATGACCATGACCAAGGGAGGTGGAAAGATCAGTATCAAAGATCCTGTATTCTTAACTAATTTCAATTCCCGTGGATATAATAATCAGCCAAGCTTCTTAGATGATGATGTTGTTTTATTTACAACAAATTATTATTCTACTGAGCAAACAGAGATAGCTCAAATGGATCTTTTCGATGAGACACTAACTAGAATAACGTACACAAAAGAAAGTGAATATTCGCCACAAAGAATGGCGGATAAAGATGTCTTTAGTTGTGTTAGAGTAGAGACAGACAATGTCACACAGTCTCTGAGTGTATATCCTAAAGACGGCATAGGCTATGCAAAACGATTATTGCACAATACAAATAGCGTCGGCTACTACACTTGGATTAATAAAGAAAGAGTGGCTATGTTCTTAGTAGATGAGCCTAATCATAATCTTGCAATAGCTGATATCGACTCTGAGAAAAGAAAAATTATTATCGATAAGATAGGCAGGACTCTAAAGATGACTAAGACTGGAGCCCTACTATTTGTCCATAAAATCGCTCCAGATGAATGGTATATCAAGTCCTATAATTTCTTATCTAATCAAAGTAAAACGATTACTAAGACGCTTCCTGGCGTAGAAGATTTCGAATTGTTGAATGATGGATCTATGTTGATGGGCAAAGAGTCAACTTTATACCAATATAATCCTAAATCCAATAACAGTGAATGGACTCCCGTGATAGATCTTAGTGAATACAATATTGATTCTATATCAAGAGTCGTGAGCTATAAAAACAGATTATTGATCGTAGATCAGAAGAGTTAAAAGTCGGCAATACCTAATTATTCCAATTATATAAGATTTCTTCAAACTTTTGGACATTATAGATGTCATTTATGTAGTATTTTTAAGCCTATAAGCCTTAATAGCATGAAATTAAATATTACATTATTTTTATATCTATTCATCATATGTTCTATAGTAGCTCAGTCTGATGAGTGGATCGTTAGCTATGAAGACATTTCTTATGAGACAATAAGTAAGTCAAATAAGAACTCTGAATATACTGTCAAGACTTTATCTAAAGCTTTGAATATTTATCTGATTACCTTCTCAAATAAAGTAGACAGACTCTATGTTGAAGATATCTTTGGTAACTATGCAACTATATCTTCTAACGATGAAGTAGAGCTACGACGAACTCCCGACGATGATCTTTTTGGTCAGCAGTATCATCTTGATTTTATAAGAGCTGAAGAGGCTTGGGATATCACAACTGGCAACACCAATTCTAATACAGATTATGTCATTGCAGTTATTGATGATGGTTTTGCTTTTAACCATCCAGATATAATTCCTAATCTATGGACTAACGAGGCTGAGATAGATGGTGATGGGATAGATAATGATAACAATGGTTTTGTTGATGATTATCTGGGCTTAAACATAGAAAGCAATAATGATGATCACGATATAGAGAAACATGGCTCCCAAGTATTAGGAGTATTAGGTGCTAAAGGGAATAATGGCACAGGAATATCAGGTGTGATGTGGGATGCAGATATACTCATAGTCAGCGCAGTATCTACAGTAGCTGAGATTATAGCAGCAATGGATTATATATACGAGATGAAAAAATTGTATCTCGATACTGATGGGCAGAAAGGTGCTAATGTTGTTGTAACGAATTTTTCAGGAGGCGCAAAACGAAGATTTCCTAATGAGTTTCCTGCATGGTGTGCAGTATATGATCTTTTAGGGACGGTAGGTATATTGTCAGTAACTGCAACGGCTAATGAAAGTTACAATGTAGAAGAAGAAGGTGATATGCCTACTTTGTGTGATAGTCCATACTTGATTACTGTATCATACACAAGTAGAACAGATGAGTTAGATGGTGGATCTGCTTACGGAAAAGAAAGTGTCGACATAGCTGCACCTGGTAAGAATATATTATCCACTGCTGAAAATGATTCCTATTTAGATGATGAAAGTGGATCTTCATATGCAGCTCCACAAGTTGCTGGAGCACTTGGTCTGATGTATCATGTAGATTGTGAGGAGATCGCCCAACAACATATTGATAATCCTACACAGTTGGCATTAGATATGAAAACAGCTTTGCTTAATGGAGTTAATCAGAAGTCATCTCTTAGTGAAACCGTATCAGGCGGCCGACTTAATATTTTTAATTCGATACTTGAGCTTGTTGAATTATGTGGAGGTACTGCGCTATCTGAACTTGAAGCATTTCCATTAGCCCCTAACCCAATGACGAACACTGATCTTGCGTCTATGAGTCTTGATTATACGACGGATATATTTTCAGAACATAGGTTAATTATAACTGATGTATTAGGACAACTTATCTATACACAAAACTTTAGTCCAAGTACTTTTTCTAATAAAAGTCTTTCACTTAATCAGGTACCTTATCTGAATAGTGGTCTTTACTCATTTTCTATAATAAATGAAAATGGAATGAGTTCTCAAACTGTAGTCGTCGTAGGTGAGAGATAATCATTTCAATAATAGAATCTTAAATATGAAAACCACTTATACAATCCTTATATTTTTCTTCTTTACTATGAGCCTCATATCTCAATCAGCTATTATGGAAGATCAAAAGTCGTTGCTACCCTACTCCAACATAGGAGAGTATCCAGATGATTATTCGTCGGGAAATATAATAGCTCGTATGATAGATGGATTAGGGTATAGATATTATTGGGCTACAGATTCGCTTACAGAAACTGACTTAAAGTATAATATCAGTGAGGACTCTCGTGATACAGAATTCACTTTAGAGCATTTATATGGCTTATCCAAATTTATACTGAGTGTGACTTCTAATGATCCGACAATAAGAGAAAAGAAGGAAGATGAATTAGAGTGGAATGTAAAAAGAGAAAAGACTTTAAATAATCTGAAAGCCGCAAGTAATAAAGTTAGGAATTTAGATGAAGAAGCTGTTTCCAATTTAAAAATCGTTTTCACAAGGGGTGACAATGTAACTGAGCTTCCTGTATGGCATTTAATTAACGGGCCTATATCTGATGCTATTTATCACGTAGGACAAATTGTTTCATTCCGCAGGGCATCAGGTAATCCTCTCAATCCTAATGTGAATGTATTTATGGGAAAGAATAGAGGATAATATTTATATCAAAGACTCGAAATACTTCTTTAGAATTGCGCTATTTTCTAATCGAGGTGTTTTAATCTCTAATAATTGTATGGACGAGTTAGTACTCTCAATAAACTTTCTAAATTCTGATTGAAGGGAATTCATATCTTCGGCTTTATAATATTCCAACCCATAAGTAAGAGCAAATTGTCCAGCCTCCAGAGTATGGTGAGCTTCAAAAAACTGCTCTACATGTCCAGAATCAGTAGGCCCATCTATAATTCTAAATATACCTCCACCACCATTATTAATCAATATAATTTTTAGATTCTTAGGTAGATGAGGATGCCAAAAGGCGTTTGAGTCATAAAAGAATGAAATGTCACCTGTAATCAATAGGTTAGATCGCTGAGTAGCTGAGCTGAATCCCATAGAAGTAGAAGTGCAACCATCAATACCGCTTACACCCCTATTAGCATGATATTCTATATCTTTCCTTTGATCAAATAATTGGACATACCTTACTGAAGAACTGTTGCTCATGTGTAACACAGTATCCTGAGGAACATTTGATAAAATAAAATCAAAAACTTTTAAATCACTGTATGCAACTTGAGGTATGATTTTCTTGTGGCTTTGTTTGATTTGGCTATTTAATTTATTCCAAGAGTCATTGTAATTATTGTTATTTGGAGATGATACTTTGACTAAGTATTCTACAAAAGCACTATTGCGGCATTGGATATAAGATGTTATTGATTCAAAAGTATCTTGACTCTTGTAAGGGTCTACATACCATTGATGAGTAGCGGGATAATCAGTAAAGTATCTAATGATCTTTTTTGATATTATTTGACCATGTAAGTATACAAGAAGATCAGGTCTATAATCTTCTTCATTGTCAACTACTCCTGTCAAGACTCGATCTATGCACTGTATACTATTATCACAATATACATTAGCACAAGTCTCAGTGAGTAATATAACATCACCTCTCTGGACAAGTAGATTTAGATTCTTTTCTAATTCTGGATTTCTTATACCTTGTCCTAATATTATTATTTTTCGTTT
>CAZBXL010000037.1:0-27332 GCA_964495785.1 uncultured Saprospiraceae bacterium
GTCTGTCTTTTGTCGTAGGACTTTTTACCTTGAGCTAAGAAGATTTCAATCTTAGCAAATCCTCTATCTGAAAAGAAGATTTTATAGGGCACTATAGTGAGACCCTTTTCGGTAGTTTTTTTCTGTAGCTTTTGAAGTTCAGATTTTCTAAGGAGTAACTTACGATCTCGCCTTGTTTCATGATTATGTATGTTGCCATGATCATATTCTCCTATGAAGAGACTTTTGATATACAACTCGTTTCCAACAAAATGACAATAAGCGTCTGTAAGGTTAGCGTCACCTTTTCGTAAGGATTTGACTTCTGTACCCACCAGCATTACACCAGCTTCAAAACCCTGAAGGAAATTATATTCAAACTTTGCTTTTCTATTCTTTATTTCTTTTACGCTCTCCACAATTTTCTTGACTATGGCGTATTGGAAGGTGTGTTATCCAATGTGCCGTTTTTTAATTTATCATTTAAGAAGTTAGTCATCTTAGTATATAGATGACGTCTTGCATTAGCACCATAGATACCATGACTTCTGTTCGGATATATATACGTGTCGTATTGCTTGTTTGCCTTTATAAGTGCATTGTACATTTCCATTGTGTTCTGAGGATGTACATTGTCATCAGCTAAGCCATGCATCAGGAGATAATTACCTTTTAATTCTTCTACAAAATTAATAGGTGAATTTGAGTCAAAGCCATCCTTGTTTTCATCTCGTGTACGCATATATCTTTCAGTATAAATACTGTCATACCATTTCCAGTTTGTCACTGGAGCAACTGCAATACCCGCCTTGAATACGTCATGACCTTTAAATAGACACAGAGATGACATATAACCTCCATAACTCCATCCAAAAATTCCAATACGTGATGCGTCTGTATATTTCAGACCGCCTAAATATTTAGCGGCTTCTATCTGGTCGATTGTTTCGTAATGGCCTAACTGCTGATAAGTCATTTTTTTAAATTCAGATCCTCTTGCTCCTGTTCCTCTATTATCTACCGAGACCACGATATATCCTTGTTGCGCCAGCATCTGGAACCACCAGTAATTTTGACCCTTCCAACTGTCAGTCACCGTCTGGCTTCCTGGTCCACCGTAGAGGTACATGAATACTGGATACTGAGTGTCTGGGTTAAAATTAGGAGGCTTGATCATCCAACCATTAAGAGTAACGTCTTCACTCGTTGTGAAGTCGAAGAATTCTATCTCGCTGACATTTTTATTTTTCTGTACCTCCACTAATTTCATATTATCCTCTATCGTTCTTACAACTTTATTTTTAGAGTTATATACAGTATAAGATGCTGGTCTATTGATTGTGCTATTGGTATTCACATAGTAGTCAAATGTGCTACTAAACTGAGCAGAGTTTGTCCCATTTTGTTTAGTCATAACTTTTGGACTTTTACCCTTTAAGTCTACGGAATATATCTTTCTGCCAAGAGGGCCATCGACAGCAGCTTGATAGAAAATTTTCTTCGTCTCTTCATCTACACCGTAGAATCCTGTTACGTCATAATTACCTTTAGTTAAGGCTCTTTTTTCTTTGCCAGATATATCATGAAGGTAGAGGTGGTTGAATCCACTTTTCTCACTTGACCAGATAAATTCTTTGTTGTTCTTTAAGAATCTAATATCGTCTGTGATATCAATATAGTACTTATCTGTTTCGCTTAGTACAGTTGTTGTCTTCCCAGAAGAAGCATTGGCACTGATGACCTCTAATTTATTTTGATGTCTATTCATTTTATATATAAATAGATTATTGGGATCGTTTGTCCACTTAAGTCTTGGTATATAATGCTCCTCAGTACCTAAGTCGATATCCAGAGTTTTATCCAATGTTACATCGTAGATATGGGCTGTGACGATAGCATTTTTTTCTCCTACCTTTGGATACTTAAATGTTACATATTCTGGGTACAATTCATCATTATGTAATGTCATTGTAAATTCTGGCACCTCGGTTTCATCAAATCTTTGAAAAGCTATTTTTTTAGAGTCAGCACTCCAAAAGAAAGCTTTAGCAAAAGAAAATTCTTCTTCATAAACCCAATCCGCAGCACCATTTATAATTTTATTAAACTCTCCATCTGATGTAATGGGAAGAGTGATTCCATCTTCGAGATTCAAATAATAAAGATTGTTTTCCCATACATAAGCTACCATTTTGCCATTAGGCGATAGGGTGGCATACATCACTTTGTCTTCCTCGTATATGGGAGTCAGCGATTTATCTTTTCTATTGTATAAATGAAAGTAAGACTTAGATGACCTTCTGTATATTGATTCTTTCTGTGACTCTATCATGATAAGGCTCTCGTCTTTATTAAAAGTGTAGCTATTAATTTTTCCGTTAAACCCAGCTTTATCTTTTAAGATCTCACCTTCTAATATATCAGAAACAAATTGACCTGTGGTCAAGTCATACTTCTTAATCGTATTTTTCTCTAATCTCGTGTAGTGCTGTCCATCAATCATGAAGTTAAACCCAGGGACTCGCTTAGGTGCATAGGTGTAGTCCGTCCAGATTTCGTCTATGTTGATGCTGGTCTGAGCTGTAATAGCTGTGGTAAATGCTACTAAAGTGAAGAAAAACAGTATGTTCAAGATTTTCATAATATTTAATTGATTTCCAAATATCCATAAATTCTACTTATCAAACGTTATTAGAAGGACACTATGGTTTAAAGAAATGTTTCTTTAATACAATTTTCTTTCGATAGATCATTTTTGATAAGTGTTGTATACAATCTTAGTTATATTAGCTTATTATCAAATATCACGTGAGTGATAGGTTCTTCGTAATAATATATAATCTTAAGTATATGAATTTAAAATTTTACAAAATCAGATTTGCATTATTTTGTATTGCAGCTACCTTAATACTGGCATTTAGTAGTGCTCCACCTACGGGTAATTCTGGTGCTCCAGGTGACAATTTGTGTACGAGCTGCCATGCTAATAATGGAGGGTTTGACGGTGATATTTCTATATCGGGAATTCCTGCTGATCCCATTCCTAATACGACCTACACGGTGACTTTAGATGTAGATGTAACTTCGGGTGTTCCCGTAAGAGGGGGCTTTCAGTTAGTGGCATTGGATAATACCAATGATGCTCAAGCAGGTACTTGGTCTAATACTGATTCTAATAGCTCAATTATATCTGGGGGTTCGAGACAATACTGGGGGCATTCGCCATCTCAGAATTTTAGTGGAAATAATATTTCGTTTCAAGCCGACTGGACAGCTCCTAATATTACAGATGACGTGACATTTTATGTCTCTTCAATATTAGGTAATGGTAGCGGAAGTTCTGGAGATAAACTGGTTACACTACAAGAGGTAGTAAGTATTACTGGATCTACGCCTATTGTATTAAGTCTCTCATCTACTGATGTGACATGTAATGGAGATGCAGACGGAACGGCATCGGTTGTAGCTACTGGTGGTACACCACCTTATGAGTACATGTGGAGTAATAATGATGGTGTGGCTGATCTTATGGGATTGGGGCCAGATACATATTCTGTTACAGTAACAGATGATAATGGTAGCACTGAAGTGGGAAGTATTGATGTAGCTGAACCTAATGAGATTACTGTTGATCCAGAAATTACGAGTCCTTTGTGTAATGGATCTATGGATGCAATAGTATTGCTGAATGCCACTGGAGGAACAGGAGATATAGATTGCGACTGGGGATTTATAGATGGTTGTGATCAGGATGGGCTTGCTCCAGGGATGTATGCTGTGACACTCACAGATGAAAATATGTGTACGACTGTAGAGATGATAGAAATAGATGAAACTGAGGCAATTGTTATTACGTTTGATGTGACACCAGCTGACATGGGTGATAATGGTTCCGTAACGGCTACAGCGACGGGTGGTACCGGATCATACGATTTTGAATGGTCTAATTTAGAGACGGATTTTAATACCACTACAAGTACTATATCTGATTTAGCTCCCGGTATGTATGTGGTGGTTGTGACAGATGGTAATGGTTGTATTACCGAATCTACGGTTTCTGTTATGGGCTCTGAGTGTACCTTAGATGTAAATGCATTTATTAATAATATTGAATGTGCTGGAACAAATACTGGTGCTATTCAACTTGTAGTGGATGGCGCAGTAGGTACTCCCGAGTACTTATGGTCTGATATGAGTACAGGACCTATACTTGTCAATGTACCATCTGGTAACTATTCTGTAAGTGTTACTGATGGAGATTGTATGGTGGTATTAGATAATCTTGTAATCGAAGAACCTGACTCTCTCATGGTCACAACTTTAGTAAGAGTCAATTCTTCATGTGCTACTATAGATAATGGACGTATTACGATAGGCATTAACGGGGGTACAGGCGACTACAATGTATTATGGTCTAATGGTCTAATGAATGATACTATTATAAATGGTAATGATATTATTATAAATCTACCCGATACATTAACTGAATTAAGTGTAGGTACTTATTCTTACACTGTGACTGATAGTAATCAATGTGAAGTTATTGACTCAATTACCATAGCTAACGGAGATATATTGCCTCCATTTGTTATGTTGCAGGAAGCTACAGTCGTTTTGGATGAAAGTGGAATGGCTCCAGCAATAGACTTTTCTCAAGTCGATGCAGGATCATTTGATAACTGTGAGATAGATACAATTATTTTTGATTCAGGTATGTTTACTTGTGATGATATAGGCATTAATAGGGTAGCGGTAAGTATCATAGATGGTAATGGAAATATAGGAACTGATACAGCGTCTATAGTTGTCATGGAAGTATTAGCACCAGAGATAGAGTGTAGCCAATCTTCGATCACTACTAATTCTTGTGAAGCTATTTTTTATTCAGTACCTCTTGCGACAGATAATTGTAGTGTGGCATCTGTAGAGTTAGTAGAAGGCTTAGCATCTGGATCTATATTTAATCCAGGTGAGACGACTGTAACTTATAGAGCCACTGATGATTGTGGTAATAGCGCTGATTGTTCATTTATAGTCACTATTAATAGTGACCTGGCATTGGATGCAGAAATTATGGATGCAAGTTGTATAGGTGGAGACGGTGCTATTAATATTATGGCTTCTGGTGGTACACCACCTTACATGATTACTCCATTTGAATCTGCAAGTAATTTGGCAGCAGGGAACTACACATTTACATTGACCGATTCTGGTGGATGTGAACTGATGCAGACTATCACAATAGAAGAAATGCAAAGTGACATTATTGCTGACATAATATCTACGGGAGTAAGTTGCGCTGGTGATTCAGATGGATTCATCGATCTAACTATTTCTGGAGGTAGTGGTCCATTTGAGATCACAGGAGATACATTGGGATTAAGTGGTGGAGAGAATACGATAACGATAACTGATGCTAATGGATGTAGTCTAATAGAGATATTCACAATAGAAGAACCTGAACCTATAACTGTTGATTTTTCAGCTACGGAAATAGATGTATGTACTGGTGAGGTTATTAATTTGAATCTAGCCATCTCAGGAGGGACCGGAGTGTATGAGGTGGATACTGTTGTGATAGATGATGTACTTATTGTAAATGTCGAAGACTCTAATGGGTGTGAGTCAAGTGTTTCTTCAGAAATTTTCGTTCCACTTCCTCTTGAGGCTCAAGTAGTAGAGATTCTTCCTGATAATGGATCTTCGACAGGAAGCGCTACTATAAGCATCGATGGTGGTACAGAGCCATACGAAATAGTGTGGGAAGACGCTACAGGATCAGTAGTAGGAGATGATTTGATTGTATCTGGATTGCTTGCAGGAGAGTATGTTATTACTGTGACAGATCAAAATGGATGTGTCACTGAATTCACTATAGAAGTCCCTTTAGAGACGGCGACTTTTGATTTAGATAGAGAAAACAATGTAGCATCTATCTTTCCGTCGCCTGCCAGCAATATCTTACAAGTTCATTTTAGCGATATAGTAGCCGAGTCTCTGATCGTAATAGATATGAATGGTAAGAGAGTAATCGAAATGGATGAACTATATTCAAATTCAGAATTAAATATAGAAGGGTTGTCATCGGGTGTATACTTGATGCAGTTATTCTATAATGAGACGACATATGTCAAGACTTTTGTAAAGTTGTAACACCTGCTTATAAAAATACACCTGAGGCAATGTCGTGATCGGCATTGCCTTTTTTTATTTATTTTAGAATTAATTATTTAAACCATTCTAAAAGTCATAAGTCAAAAAAGGATAAGATTTTATAGACTATGAAGACCTGCTCAAGCCTAATTTTATTTCTGTTCTTTTTCATACAATTGTCTGATGCTCAATTGTATTTTCCTCCTACTGATTCTGATGAGTGGGATACAATATCTCCTATAAGTCTCGGTTATTGTGATGAGGCTATCGATAGTTTATATCAATTTTTAGATGAGGGTAATACCAAGGCATTCATACTTATTAAAGATGGAAGGATAGTCTTAGAACAATATTTTAATGATCATAAACAATCTGATAATTGGTACTGGGCGTCTGCAGGTAAAAGCCTGACCGCTGTCTTAGTGGGGATAGCACAGCAAGAAGGAGACCTTAGCGTTGATGATATAAGCTCTCAATACTTGGGAGAAGGTTGGACCAGTCTGACATCAGAACAAGAAAGAAATATCACTATCAAGAATCAGTTGTCTATGACTTCAGGTTTGGACGATAGTGTTACACAATCAGATTGTACTGATCCCAGTTGTCTCATCTATAAGGCAGATGCAGGGACAAGATGGGCTTATCATAATGGGCCCTACACAATATTAGATCAAGTCATAGAGTCAGCAAGCGGGCAAGGGTTAAATGCCTATGTCAGAGAGAAAATAAATATTCCCATCGGAATGAATGGTGCTTATCTGCCATTGGGGGATAATAATGTTTTCTTCAGTACAGCGAGAAGTATGGCTCGGTTTGGTTTATTGATGTTGAATAAAGGAGAGTGGGATGGCAATCAGATTCTTTCTGATTCAGATTATTATAATGATATGATCAGTCCTTCTCAGGACCTAAACAAATCGTATGGTTATCTGTGGTGGATTAATGGTCAAGAAAGTTACCGATTGCCAGCTTTACAATTTGATTTTCAAGGTAGTCTATTTCCTAATGCACCTGATGATATGTTCTCTGCTTTAGGTAGGGATGGGCAATACATTAATGTGGTCCCTTCTCAGAATATGGTCTGGATAAGAATGGGAGAGAGCCCTGACAATCTTCTTGTTCCAGCAAGTGCTAATCAAGAGATATGGAATCTAATCAATAAACTTAATTGTGATACTGTGAGTAATATCCATGATGATAATAGTCATGATATGATAATTGACATACACCCAAATCCTGTTACTCACACTCTACACATTAAGGTTAATGAAGATATGCTGTCATCTAAGAATTACAGTATCTATAGTCTGACAGGTAAGAGCTTTCAAAGTGGTAGATTACACAATCAAGTTAACGAAATACCAATTATTGATTTGCCCGCAGGAGTATATGCATTGAGGATAGACGATATGGTATTAAAGTTTATTAAAGAGTAAATCATATTTTCATTACTAACTGCATATTTTGTACTTTGTAGGTATATTATTTCCTAAGATTTATAAATTAAAGATTACAAATAACACTCGTGATAACAGTCAAGTCAATCTACATTTCGATCTTTATTATCATGGTGTCATTTATAGTATGTTTTGCTCATCTTAATGGATCTTCTCCAGACTCTGATGAAATAAATGATGGTATAAAAACAATAGAAGCTTACAATACTATGATGGAAGTGATCACTCATAAGAGATGTGTGAATTGTCATCCATCAGGCGATAGACCATTGCAAGGAGAGGATAGTCATCTGCATTATTTTGGAGTTCAGAGAGGTGAGGATAACCAAGGCTTAGCTGGATACAAATGCGGCACATGTCATGGAAAAGAAAACAATAATTACTCGGGAGTTCCGGGTGCTCCACATTGGGCTTTGGCTCCCATAGAATTTGCTTGGGAAGGAAAAACGAAAAGTGAAATTGCTAAACAAATGATGGACCCCAAAAGAAATGGCGGGCGTTCTCATGCAGATATAATACATCATTTGACAGAGGATACTTTAGTATTATGGGCTTTTGATCCTGGGGTAAATGCTGAAGGTATAGAAAGAGAAAAGCCTCCTGTCTCAAAAGAGAATTATATAAAAGCTGTCAAGGATTGGATTGCCGCTGGCGCAATAATTCCGGAGTAATATTTTATACAATCATATAAATGAAAATATCTTTTATTATAAATGGTGAATCAAGAAGTGTCGATGTCGATGGGGACTCACCATTGCTATGGGCTATACGTGATGGATTAGATATGAAAGGGACTAAATTTGGTTGTGGTAAGGCGGCATGTGGAGCATGCACTATCCATGTAGACGGAGAGCCAGTCAGATCTTGTTCTTATCCAGTTAAGATGGCTCATGGTAAAAAGATAACTACAATAGAAGGTCTATCAAAAGACGGACAGATGCATCCCGTGCAACAAGCATGGATGGAGGAGGTCGTACCTCAATGTGGATACTGTCAGCCAGGATTTATGATGGCAACAGCAGCTATGTTAGAGAAGATACCTAATCCGACTGATCAAGACATAGATGATAATATTATCAATGTCTGCAGATGTGCTACATATTATAGAATGCGTAAAGCTATACACAGGGCAGCAGAAATAAAATCTCAGAGCTCTTAAGATTCTTTAAGTATAATAGTATGTCGAAATCAAATAACAAAAATAAAGGGCTTAAAAGAAGGAAGTTTTTAAAATACTCAGGGGTAGGAGTAGGACTTATGATAGGTGGGGTATGGCTTGCAAGAAATCCTCTCAGAAGAAAAGTATTTGAACTAAGTGAGACACTGATTCCTCCTTATCAAGGTGATGTCAGTAATCCTTTGATATGGTTGCAGGTGACTCCTGATAATAAGATTATTCTGCATAGTTCAAAAGTAGAAATGGGGCAGGGGAGTTTTACTTCTCTGGCGCAATTAGCTGCAGAAGAACTGGAAGTAGATATCAGCCGTATCAAAGTTGTGCATGCCGAAACTAAGACAGGTAATATAGACGGTATGGGTACAGGCGGCAGCATGAGTGTGGCAACTCTCTGGCAACCTCTGAGGGAGATGGCTGCGACGATGCGAGTTATGATAGCGGGTAAAGCCGCAGATAAATTAGGGGTATCCATTAATGAACTCAACATTAAGGATGGATTGATAACGGCTAATGGAGAATCAATCACATATGGAGAACTCGTAGATGGAATACAAGATTGGGATATACCTGACACACCACCGCTTAAGAAAAGATCAGAATATAAATACATTGGGCAACCGATAGCTCGGGTTGACCTTCATGATAAAGTTATCGGAGCTCCTATTTTTGGAATTGATGCATCCTATCCCAATATGTTGTATGCTTCCATTGTCCGTTCGAGATTGATAGATGCAGAAATGTCAGATTTCGATATATCAGAAGCAGAAAATATGCCCGGGGTGATAAAGATCGTACAAGATAATGACTTCATAGGAGTGGTAGCTCAATCCCAGGTCCAAGCTAATAATGCACGGCTAAAGATCAAAGTGAATTATACTAAGAACCAAAATTGGAATCTCTCAGATGTCAATGATTTGATCACTGTAGGGAATGGTAAGAAAACCATATTTCAGAAGAATGGGAAACCTGTAGAAGATATCGACAAAGACGGTGAGTTGTTTTCTTTAGAGTTCAGGTCACCAATAGGAGCTCATGCTCAAATCGAACCTAACGGAGCTGTCGCTAAGTATGAAGACGGTAAAGTAGAAATAAAATTATCTACTCAAGTAGCTAAAGTGACAAGAGCAGAGGTTGCTAAATCAATGGGCTTGGACAAAGACAATGTCAATATTGTCACAACGTTCTTAGGGGGAGGATTTGGTGGAAGGTTACATACACCTCATGCGATCTATGCTGCTAAGATGTCTAAGGAAGTAGGACGTCCTGTAAAATTGATTTTTGATAGACAGCAAGAATTTCAAAATGATACATTCAGACCGCCGACACATCACATCATGAAAGCTAAAATTGCGGATGACGGAAAAACAATTTTAGGTCTGGAACATAAGATTGCAAGTGGAGATACTTTGTTTAATTCTGCTCTGGACCCAGGAGTCGAGACAGTCATAAGAGCTGATATAGGTTCTATCAGAGGTGGAGCATTGATCTATGATGCACTGCCGCATCGATCTACTTATTATCATGTGCCTCTGCCATTTGCGACAAGCTTCTGGAGAAGTTTAGGACTATTAGCTAATGCTTTTGCGATAGAAAGTTTCATGGATGAGCTTGCAATCAAAACAGAGCAAGATCCCATACAGTTACGATTATCTTCCATGTCTGACGATAATCCATATGGCGTACGTGCCAAAAACGTATTGAAAGCATGCGTAGAGAGGTCAGGTTATAGTGATCAAGTTATTGATGGTAGAGCCATGGGATTAGCCGTCACAATAGATGGAGGTTCTCCATGTGCTCATGTGGCTGAAGTATCTATAGAAGATGGAGAGATCAAAGTACATAAAGTGACAGCGGCTTTTGACTGTGGTATAGCAGTTAATCCTGATCAAGTCAGAGCCCAAGTAGAAGGATGTATATGTATGGGCATAAGTGCTGCGTTGTACGAGAAAATGGATCTGAGAGATAATAAATTGTACCCTATAAATTATGGAAGTTATAGGATGGCGTTAATGAGAAATACACCTAAGGAAATAGAGGTCGTACTCATAGAAGGTGCAGATGTACCAGGTCCGGTAGGTGAGCCACCAATGGGTCCGATAGGTGCTGCAGTGTCTAATGCCATAAGAAGACTTACGGGTAAGCGTATCATTCAGATGCCTCTGCAGGATTATGTGTAGATTAGATTTAATTTATTTATGATATTAAAATATAAGCTGTGATTAATCTTCTTCTTAGAGCTAAACATTGGCAATTGTTTCTATTGACATTTGTAATTCCTATGATATTTCAATTAGGATTTATGGGGGTATTTTTTGCGAGAGCCTTTGGCAGCACTGAACCGGATCCAACAGTTATTCTAAGCTATTTTAAATATTTTCCCATTTTGATAGTTCTGATAGGTTCAGTTCAGTTTGCTTGGTTCTGGGCAGTTGGGGTAGGCTTGCATAACAAAGTTCCAGAAAATATCAAGTTAAGTCTCATACGCTTTAAGCTCGCATTTTTGTGTATTATAATTACTATAGTGGTGATGGTATATGCAATGACATCCTTGATGAGTAGTGCTATGACAATGGGGCCATCAGGTTTTAATCCTGCAATACCTGGTGTTATGGTTTTGTTTGCATTTTTGTCGACTATATCTATAATATATATTTATTACTTCATAGCTAAGACTTTAAAGACTGCTGAGTTACAGAGGGAGCTTACTGTAGGAGATTACATTGGAGAATTTTTCTTGATATACTTCTTTCCCATAGGTATATGGTTTATTCAGCCAAAAGTAAATGAGATATATACTGGTCATTCTACCACTGATCAGCTCACTGACGTTTTATAGAGATGAGTAACTATTCTTAAAGACATTTCAGTTTTAATTTTTCATTACATATACCCATAATTCAGATCATCAATTATAGTATTACTATATTGGGCAATTGAATATATAATAATGAAAAAATTAATCTACCTCAGCATTTGTGGGATTTTAGCACTCTCAATTTGTTTTTCTTGTAAAAGCACAAAATTAGAGGATACTAAAGAGCGAGTCGTCATCATTGAACTTAAAAATAAATTCGATGAAGAGTACATTCCGACTAACTATGAAACTTATAAACCTATTAAGGTCAAGCGATCTAATAAAAAGCTAAATCAATATACGTCGACTTTTTCTTTAGATGATGTTTTTTATAAGGGCTTAATCAATAGATTAAATAATGATCCTAATGTGGTCAGAATTTTTGAAATTAGTTCTTCTAAGGTAGATGCTCCACTTAATTCTACAAATCAACAAAGATCTTCCGCAAAGCCTATTGTCAAATAGAATTACAAATTCGGAACGTCTATTAGGTTTACTAAAAAATATATTACACATGAAATATCTATATTTTTTCATCAGTTTATTGATGATTCAATTTGCTACAGCTCAGGAATCTCTCATTCCAAATGAAGATTTCACAGTTCAGGTTTCTAAAGGAAAAAAACTTGGTGTTACTCCTCGAGTGTCTCAGCTTTTAGAGAAAGATATAACTGACTCAGAAAAGAGAGCTGCAAATAAATTATTGAAAGCTGCACCAGACAACTTTAAAGGTAGACGAGGTGAATCTAATGCTGTCCGTCTTGAGCTTGAGCATCAAGGAGAAGATAAATTATGGCAAAAGGGATTTGATAATAGATATCTTAAATCATCAAGTGAACCTATTGTAAATATAGATGGTATATCTTCTACCTTCGGTTCTCCTAATGATCCATCAGGAGATGTAAGTGACAAATTTTATGTGCAGGCGATTAACGCGACGGAGATAGGCGTATATGAATTAGACGGCACCTTAATGTCAAGATTTGCTGCTAATACGCTATGGGCACAATTTAACGTACAATCTGAAGGTGATCCAATCATTCTATATGATGAGCAGTCTGATAAGTGGATTGTGACAGAATTTACTGATCCTGCTAATTTGTTAATTGGTATTACACAGACGAATGACCCATTAGGAAGTTATGATGTTTATAATTTTCCAACGCCAATATTTCCTGATTATCCCAAGTATGCACTATCTCCAGAAGCTCTTGTTCTTACAACTAACGAGGGTGGTCCGGGACAATTACATCAATACTTCTTTGATCTCGCCGCGTTAATGGCAGGAGCGGACGAAGTTGCGATGCAGAGAATTGCAGTGTCAGGTAACCTTGGTACCGAAAGTGGTTTTTTCGTTACAACACCGGTAGACTGGAATGGTACTAATCTTCCATATGATAATAACCCGATCACTATGCGGATTAATGATAGCTCTTTTGCAGGAGGTCCAGCCCAAGATCAAATAGAGTTATATACATTTGATGTCGACTTTGAGGATGCTAATAACACTTCAATAGTACAGACGTCTATTATTGTCTCGCCTTTTGATTCTTATCCTTGTTCGACTAATGTCGGTGGTCCATTCGCATGTATACAACAACTAAATGGTGGAGGTATAGAAGGTCTTCCAGAAGTTATTATGAATATACCCCATCTTAGAAATTTCGGTACTCATGAATCATTGGTATTTAATTTTGTTACAGATGTCACTGATGGAGAGAACCTTGCTGGCATAAGATGGATAGAGTTCAGGAGAACTCTTGGATCGAGATGGAGTCTGTATCAAGAAGGCACATTTGCTCCTGATGATGGCCTTAATAGATTTATGGGGGCAATCGCTATGGATGCTAATGGTCATATTGGTTTAGGATATAACGTTAGTAGTGAGGATAGTTTTATCGGCCTTAGATACACGGGAAGATTATCGACTGACCCATTAGGAGAGATGTCAGTACAAGAAGTGACTGTTGTAGATGGTGTGACCAATATTAGTAGCAATAGTAGATTAGGAGATTATTCTCAGATGTCTGTAGCTCCTAATGGAGATAATACTTTTTGGTTCACTGGAGAATATGCAGGTAATGCCAATGCTCGTAATTCGCTGACAAGAATATTTTCATTTAAATTAACTCAAGACACATTTGATCTTGCAGTATCCAATATTGTGTCTCCAACCACATCAGCGAATCTGACTGATCAAGAAGAGCTAACGATAGAAGTTGCTAATCTAGGACTGAATACGATTAATGAATATAATATCAGTATTGAGGTCGATGGTCAGATTATACAATCGACGATGATACAAGATTCTATTGTCTCAGGGGAGATAGTCGCTCATACGTTTGATAATACTGCAGATATGTCTGAGTTTAGAACATATAATGTTGTAGCGACTGTAACTGCTGTAGAAGATAGGAATCCTAATAACGATACCAGAGTAGCCGTAGTACAGAATCTAAGGCAGGTAGATGCAGAAATTGATGCCAATGTATTAGTTCAGGATTGTCAAAATGATGAAATTGTTACAGAGATAATCATTGATAATCAAGGTGCTGATATAATTAATAATCTGGGTATAGAGGTTGTTGTTAATGGTGAAGTGATAGATACATTTCAGAGATCAATTGTCATTCAAAGCTTAGGAGAAGCAACTATACCTTACAATGTAGCTGTAGATTCTAACTTCAGAGATGGATCAAATGATCTGTCATTTAATTTAATTAATGTCAATAATAATGGACAAGATCTTAATCAAATGAATGATATGGTTTCTGTCGATGTAGACTATGATATAGATATCGCTCCTGTAAGTTTGATTATAAATACAGATCGATTTGCACAAGAAAATTCATGGGAGTTTAGAGAAGAGGGTAGCATGACCATAATTGCCTCTGCTCAGTTAGAAAGAACAGATAGAGATGATCAAGTAACATTCCCTTTATGTGTTTCTCCTGATAAGTGTTATGTTCTTACGGTTTTTGATTCTTATGGTGATGGCATATGTTGTGCAGCCGGTAATGGAAATTTTAGCGTAGTAGATCAGGTAGGGAATGTATTCGTGATGAATAATGGTAATTTTAGTTTCTCGGCAGAGGAGAATTTTTGTGCCGATATGGTAGGATGTACTTTGACTGCGATCACCGATGTGACTAATGCTTCTACCGCAGATGATAATGATGGCATGATTATGATTACGGCTTCAAGTGGCGATGGTAATTATATCTACAGCATTGATGATGGGATTACTTTTGTAGAAAGTAATGTATTTGATAATTTGCCACCTGGAGACTATCCTGTAGTTGTTACTGACGGCGAAGGTCGATGTGTATATGAAGAACTTGTCACTGTTAACTTTAGTACAAGTATTACAGAGCTATCTGAACATAATCTGATTATCAAGCCTAATCCTACAGATGGCGTTATTCAGGTATTATTACCTTCTCAGAATAGTAATCAATCCTTTATCGAATTTCAAGTGTTGAATATGAAAGGTCAAATCCTTCAAGCAAGGAAGATCGGTATTTTTGATAATGTGTATACTGGAACAATTTCTTTATATAATTATCCAAATGGACAATACATATTGAGATATATTTCAGATGAATTTTCTGGTATGGCCAGAGTTGTGAAGGGAAATTAATACTTCAATTGTTATCATAGCATGTCCACTTGAGAAGTATGATTTGACTACTTGATTACTGTAAAGTACTGCTCTATAGATATAGGCGCTATGTAGTATAATAAACTTGTCTAAAATTTTTATGTATTCTGACAACTCATTATAGGCTTTGATGTTATTAGGGTTGTATGATCTTAAACATAACATACCCGAACTATAAAACTAAAGCGGCTATATCAAAGGCCGTGGGTCCATCATTTAGTTTATTAGAAAGGATTAGAATGGGTGGTATTGGTACCTCAAAGCTATTGATGTTGGAGGCGACCGAGGACATACACAAGCTACTCACTATCACAAATGATACAACATATTGCCATCTGGAGTGCCGTCAAGGTGGTATAGTTGTGGGCTTTCAGACAACTATGAAAATCTTTGCATGGCTGATACCTTATCATCATCTGACGATATATAATAATTCTGGCAAGTTGGTCATATATGGTTCTAAAAATAATATCAAAGTCAAGGCTCCATTTAATGGAACGATAGACAAAAAATTCATAAAAAAAGTATTAACCATAAAGGCGCAGTACTTGCAAAAATTTAATTTTTATCCATGAGTAAAATATTAATAGTAGGTGGTAGCAAAGGTATCGGTAGTGCTATCTTAAGTATCGCTTCTGCAGATCACTCTTGTATCAATATGAGTCGGACGGAACCCAGCGTGGTTTCATCTAATGTTGTCCATCATACAATTGATGTATTAGAAGATGAGCTTCCAGAATTAGAAGATATAAGTTCTATAGTCTACTGTCCTGGGTCTATTACATTAAAGCCAATAGGCTCACTCAAGGAATCAGATTTTCTTTCTGATTATCAAATTAATGTCATAGGTGCAGTCAAAGTAATCAAGAAATATGCTTCAATTATAAAAAAGCAAGAGAATGCATCTATAGTCCTTTTCAGCACTGTAGCAGTAGGACAAGGGATGCCTTTTCATAGTTCTATAGCAGCTGCTAAAGCTGCAGTGGAGGCTCTATCTAAATCGCTGGCAGCGGAGCTTGCTCCTACTATAAGAGTCAACTGTATAGCACCTTCTATCGTAGATACAAGTTTAGCATCAGGGATATTGAGGTCAGATAAAAGCAGGGATAATCTAAAAGCTAAGCATCCTCTCAAAAAAATATTGACACCAGAAGAAATCGCTGAGATGGCATATTTTCTCATCAGTCCTAAAGCCTCGGGTATTACCGGTCAGGTCATCGGCGTAGATGCTGGTCTCTCATCATTAAAAATATAATAGAATTATGTTTGGATTATTTAAGAAAAAATCAGAATTAGAAAAACTTCAAGAGCAGTATAAAAAGTTGCAAGAAGAATCATTCAATCTATCTAAAACAGATCGGAAGGCAGCAGATGCTAAAGCCATGGAAGCAGACGAGATCATGAAAAAGATAGAAGCTCTACCAAAATAGGATGTCTCATATCGACAATACTCTATTCTTAAAATAAATCTATGGGAATATTGTTTTTGTATCTATAATTGATAACTTATCATTGTATAAACATATCAATTATGAATCCTAAGAAAATAATTTATTGGTTAGTCACAGTATTAATGTGTTGTTTGTTTTTGTACTCAGCGCAGATGTATTTCTTTAATACTGAGATGGTAAAAGGCTTTTTTCAGGCATTGAGTTTTCCTACTTGGGTTGTCATTCCATTGGCTATTTTAAAAGTACTCGGAGTCATTGCAATAATTTCGGATTTGAACAGCGTATTGAGAGAGTGGGCTTATGCGGGTTTTTTCTACGATGTTATATTAGCTACAGGTGCACACTATGATGCAGGTCACGGACTTATAGGGTTATCATTTTATGGTATATTCTTAGTGCTCGGTTCGAGATTACTCTACAGATGGAGAACAGCGTCAAATGATAATTCTATCACAACGGATTCATTGTAGTAAACTTTTTTAAAACCCCTTCAAAAGTACCTTAAGATACTTCAGGCTTTTTGACTGATTCTAACATCGTCGGTATTAATTCTGATATGGTTGGGTGAGGTTGTACAGAATCTCTGATGACTTTGTAGCTGGCATCGGCATACATTACATTAACAAAACTACTGATGATCTCATCCCCTCCTACACCTAATACTGTGGCTCCCAATATCTTTTCCGTCTGAGCATCTATGACAACACTCATGTATCCATAAGTTTCTCCTTTCTCTTTGGCCCTTGCTATCGTACTCATGTCTCTCTCGCCTACAAGAATATCCATGCCTTTATCTAAAGCTTGAGCTTTAGTTATACCCACTCGTCCTAATGGAGGATCTACAAATAGACCATAGGTCATTATTCGATCTGACACTTTTCTTTTTTGATCAGTAAACTTATTAGCTACAATAATTTCGAAGTCATTGTATGCTGTGTGTGTAAATGCGCCCTTACCGTTGCAGTCGCCTAATGCATAGATGCCAGGTACATTTGTTTCTAGTTGGTCGTTGACTTCGATGTTGCCCCTATCATTGACTTTGATACCCGCATTTTCTAATTTGAGTAGATTCGTATTCGGTCTTCTACCTACGGCTAATAAAAGATGGCTTCCTATAGCTTTTCTTTCGCCTCCTCCAGTATTTTTAGCAATGACTGATATGCTGCCATTCTCTTCTTTATGACCAGAAATACATTCAGCATCTAAGTAGAATTCTACACCATCCGCTTCCATGAATTCTTTGACAATTTTACTTGTCTTTTTATCCTCTCTTCCGATGATACGTTCACCTTTTTCAAAAATAGAAACCTTGGATCCAAATCTTCTAAACATTTGTCCGAACTCTAATCCGATATAACTACCGCCTACTATGATAAGGTGTTCAGGTATCTCTTCTAGTTGTAGGATGGTTTTGCTTGTAAGAACGGGGATGTCTTCAAAGTCATCTGGGATAAAAGGTCTTCCTCCTACATTGATGTATATCTCAGGTGCAGTAAGTTTATCTTCATTAACTTGTATGACTTTTTTACCTACAAAATGAGCTACCCCATTATATAAATCTATTTTTTCATTACTGCTTATAGCATTGCTGATGCCATCTACAGATTTTTTAATGAGAGCATCCTTTCGATCTTTAATCTTTTTTAAGTTGGCCTTAGAGCCTTTTGGTATTTCTATGCCTAAGTCCTCCCCATTCATGGTGTCCCACATTCTTCTATCACTCGCGACATAGGTCTTAGTAGGAGTGCAGCCGACATTAAGGCAAGTCCCTCCTAAATATTCTTTTTCTATAAAGGCGACATGCATTCCTTCTTTTGCTAATCGAAAAGCTAATGGCGTACCGGCTTGTCCAGAACCTATGATTATGGCGTCGTATTTTTTCATTTTGAGTTTGTCTTATATTCTTGACTAAAGTTGTAAGATAGCTAATAGTTATTCTCACAAAGATTATTTTTTAAATAACTATTGGTGCTATAACTCAAGGTTCTCTAATAATGTTGGGTTTTGTGATTTTTAGATTGTTATAATTTATGAGTGTCAGCATAATAAAGCAACAGCTTCAAGATGAAGTTTTTGGTTTATCGCTGGGATATATGATTAGGGTATGAATATTATAAATGAAGTACTTTAAAGAGCTATTTCGAATATACTTTTCCTGTTTGTTTTAGAGTATACAATATC
The DNA here is from genome assembly GCA_964495785.1 of uncultured Saprospiraceae bacterium. Lineage (GTDB taxonomy): Bacteria > Bacteroidota > Bacteroidia > Chitinophagales > Saprospiraceae > RFSX01. The sequence goes on from CAZBXL010000037.1 coordinate 18,914, forward strand.
TAACATACTGAATAAACGTCTAAGTACAAAAGACTACCTTTAAATAAAAAAGTAGTAACATCAACTTGACATCACTACTTTTAATTTATTATATCTAAATACAGATTACCTTAATAAAGTAATATCTCCAGCTTCTATTACCTCTCGTCCGTCTATTACATATTTAAATACATATACATAGACACCTTGCTCTACAAGATTGTCATTATATGTACCATCCCACCCTTGATCAGGATCATTAGGGCTAAAGTTTTCATTGACGAACATGAGGTTGCCCCATCTGTCGTATATGTACATTCCGTTAATAGAGCTAATCTGATCATTAGTGAAGATTGTGAAGTTACTTCTATTGTCTGGGCTAAACACATTAGGAATATATACAAGAGGTTCTACTCTGCTTGATAATTGTGTGACGGCTTGAGTTTCACACCCTTCTATTATCGTTATCGTTAAAGTAACAATGTCTCCCTCAGCAAATGATAGGATAGTTGGCGTGAGACAATCTAAGCATGATAGTTCTGCTGCCGTTGTCCATTCTATAGAGCTAATTTCTGAAATGTCTATATCAATAGCAGGCATGAGCTGTACCTGATCATTGTTAAGTATCGTTGTTATGGTAGGTAATGTAATGCTTGGGATAGTAGCTTCTTGTACATTAAAATCCTCCGAATTAGTGCAGCCATTTTCATTATCAATTAATTCTATTGTATAGTTTCCCGCTTCAGTTATACACAGAGTATTCTGGTTATTAGAGATGAGGTTACCTTGACTATCAAACCAATTGTATGTAAGTGGTAAAGTCGTAGGTGAGGTTACCTCTAAACATGATTCTCCAGTTATGCAATCTATGCCACTTATAGAAGCTATATTAATAATGGGAAATTGTGTTAAGTATAAAGATATTGGAATTTGTCGCTACATATCATCTAAGCGATTTGTCGAGTTCTAATAAGCCTAATTCTCTATCGTTGCTGCTTTTTTGCCTTGCCTTATTTTCTTAGCCATCTCATCCTTGGTCTCGCTGTCTAATCTCTTTTTTGTTTTTAATGTTGTATCTGTTATTTCAAAATTAGAGTATAGAGGTAGGTGATCAGATCCAACTGGTTCTAATACTTTCAACTTATCGATGTTAATATTATTAGAGTGAAAAAGAAGATCTATCGGGAATCGAAGTAGCGGATAATCTGCTGGAAAAGTACCGTTGAATCCCTTTCCTATTCTGGCATCTTGTAGTCTTGTGATTTTTACAAATAACTTTGAAATATTAGACCAACTTACGTTATTAAAATCTCCCGCAACAATAACGGGTAATTTAGTTTGATGTATCAATTTAGCTAATTGCATGAGCTCTCCCTCTTTCTGCTTGGAGGTAGGTTTCTCTGTCGGACTCGGTGGCGGAGGATGAATGCCCCATAGTACAAATTCATTACCGTCTTCGTCTATCAATCTAACTTCTATAGATGGATGTTCTTTAGAGATCAAGTAATGAATTTTACTGTCTAAAATCTTAAGTTTTGTATACAGGTGTATACCATATCTATTGCTTTTTGGGACTTTAACGGTATGCTTATAATCGTCTTCTATTTTTTCGAGTGCTGTCTCCCATTTTTTGTCAGTCTCCATAGTGAGCAATATGTCTGGTTTGACTTTATTAATGGTGCTTATGACTTTGTTATAGCTTGTGTTTTTTTGCATGACATTTAAGCTTAAAAAACTTATGCCGTCAGGGTCTATTTTATTTTGATTTTGAGATTTTGGAAAGTAGGGATACAGTATATAGAAGTTGTAAGAAATTGATATAACCAGACATGCCAGAGTGAATACTTTTAGATTGGGATGTTTTATATTTAGGAATGTTCCTACTAAAAGAAAAAATACCAAAATGACCAATAGTTGTAACCTAACGAAATCAAAACTTCTAAATATCCAATGCTGGGAATTGATCAAAGGCAGATAACTCCCCAGAGAAAATATTAAAGACGGTATGACCCATATGAGATGCCAGTTTGACATTATTATCGAACGAATATATTTAGTTGGTAATTCATTAAGTTATTTTTCTTGTTGCTGATCGTCATTTAGAGCTTGAGCTTTCTTTTGATTTTCTTCTATTTTTTCCTTCAGCTCTCTTTTCTTTTTAAATTGAAAAAAGCCTAAACTATCAAGTTGTTCGTTGAGTAATGCGTCTTGATACTCCACATCATCATCGATATCTGATTTAATAGCTTGAAAGAAAGCATTTTTAAATATACTTCCTATTGTTGGCCAAGTTTTTACGCTATAGCTTTCTATTTGACCTTCAATTGGCGCTTTTACAGCAAAGTTTTCTGTGTTCTTGTTTTTTAAAATAAATCCAAAAAAGGAAACAAAACCTTCCCAGATAGTTTCTAAAAGTTGATCTTCCTCACTATGGAATTTGACGCTACTAAATAATGCTTTGAAGTAGCCTGTAATATAACCATCAGCTATAGCTAATTCTGAATAGGCATCAAGGTTGCCAGATTCAAAGTCCATCTTACCGACTTCTTTTGCGACATCATTAAATGCAGTCATATCTGTTTTTTCTAACTTGATATTGAGATCAGCATCTGGGATTTGTTTGATCAAGTTAACCATGCCATTAATGACTAACTTTCCATTGCCTATGGATACACCAGTCCCATTGATCGGGGAGGGTAGTTTCTTTTCTTCTTGTATAACATTCCTAAGATTATCAGCTGTAAAAGAAAAATCTCTTACCGACATATCTATCGTTGGCTGGGCATCTGTATCGACATAAGCAATTTTGCCTCTCTCGATAACGAAGTGATTGATGTCGATGGGTACTAAGTCAGTCAATAGCTCTGTCCAGTCTCCACCGTCTGACTCATCTACCTCCATGTCTTGTAAGACATATATGAGTGCAGGGTCATACAGATAGATTTCAGAAACTATTCTGCCATTAAACAATGCTCGCCACTCGACGGAAATATCAGTCTCTGGAAAGTCAATGAAAGGTACATCAGATTTTGCATTATTATTGTAAAGCTTAAGGCCTTCGATCACATAGGCGCCTCTTATTAACGCTATGTCAATACCTGTTATGCTGCCATGATATCCATCTAACTCTGATAATGCTTTATTTACATAATTTTTTACCAGTGTTGGAAGATACATCCTGAATAAAAGCAAGAGTATTGCTATAACTATCAATATAATCCACTTTTTTTTCATTTTACTAAGCTTGATTTAAAATAATATTTTTAGACTTTCTGTTGATTTTTTATTTATCGTGCTGATGTCATATCCATGTTGCATTAGGATGCTCTTCTACGTGTTCTGACATTCCTATATAGGTAACATGGCTTCTCGTATTATTTGTAAAATAATTGTGTATGCATGATAAAAGAAATCTTTATTTGTATCTCTCTCTAATGTTGACGAATATGATTTAGATATAGCGCTATTATTTTTACTTGTACCGTCTTTGACAATGAAGTTGAGAACTTTAGTGAATAGTTTTTTAGTCACTCCTTTTTGATTTTCTATTGTAACATACAAGTTCTTATATGCCATATCGCATTCTCCAGTTGACAGCTTGTCATTCCCCCTAATTCTACATCCCAGTTTTTGAAGCTCTCCCTCTTCTACGGCTAAGGGAGTATTATATCGTAGCGCTTTATTCAGATTTGTAAATGGCATCGGATCTAAAGATAGGTCAAAGGAATATGAATTAACCGGATCATCCACTTTGAGATTAAAGTTGACACTTAGTTTGGTATCCATAAACTTTGATAAAGTGGTTACCCTTATGTTATCATCTATTGTAAGAAGTTCAGGTATATTGGTTACGTTACTGAATGTAGCATATACATCGTCAAAACTAATTGTGTCTATATTTTCTTCTTTGAGTAAAGCTTCTATAGTGTGGTTTCTGACTTTTATTTTGGGAATATTAATCGGAATATCAATTTTATTAAATTGTTCCATAAAGAAAGTTCGAGGTGAGGGTTCTGTTTCTTGTTCTTGATAAGTAAGGACTGTGAACGAACCCTCTAAGATGTTTAATTCACCTAAGATAATACCATCCATAATCGAATTAGGTTCTAAATTTCCAACTATGTTTTTGGCAGTATAGGAACTTCTCGATTTTTTATTTGGAAAACAAGTATTCCATTCTTCCTTAGTGCATATTGGTTGTATTTTAAAAGTAGATGCTGCAAATTCATCAGTAATAGTACTTAGGTTCAATGTGTCTAAAATGAACCAGTGAGGGCCACTATAAGGTTTGTACTTGATAGAATGGCCTTGCAGATTTATATCTTTAAAAGTCAGCTTATTTCTCTTAGATAATTCATTCAGATTAGCGGACCCTATACTCGCTTCAAGACTAAATTTTTCAGATTGGAATATCACTGTAGAGTTATTAAGATCTACCTTCTCAATATCAATAATGCTTTTTTCGTCTATTTTACTTTTAGTATTCGGTGGATCAGTAAGATACAAATTAGCTTGGTCTAAAATGAGTCTATCTATACTTATTTCATTCTTTGATAAGAAATCAAAGAGGGAAAACCCGATTATTTTCAATGAAGATATCGTGCAAGTATCTGTAGTGTAAGAAGCATTATAAATATCTGCTTGTAACAGGCTTAGATTACCCATCAACAGGTTTAATCTTGTGTCCTTGACAGATATGCTTTTGTTATCCTTAATCCAATTATGAAGTTTCTTTTTGGCTATTACATGAGTGAGTCCGTACATGATTGCAATGGACATGAATATGATCCCGATAACTGATCTTTTTTTATTTGAGATCCATTTTTTCCGTTGAGAGCTACTCACTTATAGTTTTCCATAATATTATTAAATCATTGGCCAACAGTCGTTTAAAGCTGTGCATATAAGGTAAAGTGTATACCTTTACAAATGCATAACAAAATTCTATTTTGGTTGGCTTGATAGCTCTAACTCGTGTTTTCTAAAAATGGTTTGAAGTGGATGAAGAATAAAATCAACTGATATAGTAGTTGATTGGTATTTATCGTTTATAATATCTAATTAAATGTAGAGCCGATACTAAATAAGACCAATGCTGTATTTTCTTCTGAGAATCCTAATGATACATTAAATGCAAAGCTTTCTGTAAGTGGGACGAGATAGAATCCAAATCCATAGCCTTCATGCCAATCAGTGTTATTATCAAAATCTGAAAAGGCTCTACCAATATCATAGAATCCTTTGACTCCAAACTTCATAGGTAGGAAACTTGTATGCCATTCAGTCAATTGTAATCTTAATTCAGTATTAGCAAATGCGGTAGACGATCCAGTAAATCTATTATTATCAAATCCTCTCAGATTGCTATTTTGTCCTAAGTACTGTAGTTTATAGAATGGTATCGTCTCAGAATTATATGTCGTTGAACCTCCAACTCTGAAGCCTAAAGTAAGGGGTTTTTTACCTCGTGTGCTAAAATACTGTTCTAAGAACCCAGAAGTAATTCCGTAGTTAGAATTGTCATTATTTGTTACAAATCCATTATCAAATCTTACGAAGAGTCTTATACCCTTTTCAGGTAGACTTATTCTATCTCTGAAGTCTATGTCAAGTGCCATTCTAGCTTCTGCTAAATTGGCATCATCTACTCCAAAAACTCCAGCCAAAGCTTGACTGTTAGATTCGGCAAGTATTGTTCCTTCATTTCTTTCAGTCCTGTTGTTCTCATAATTTAAGTTGAAAGTAAAAGAACTTTTCTTCCAGAATTCTCTGATGAGTCCTGCATTAACCCCGGCTGAATTATACTGCGAATCATAGAATCTGTTAGCATTAAGCTCACTGTCGAATGGTGTCCCATTTCCAATCCCAAAGAAATTATTAAACCCATTATTGTTGGCGTATATACCACCGATCTGAATATCCCATTTGCCTAAGACATGATGGAATCTGCCGGTGTAGTTAAAGACATTAATACTTCTCGTTGTAGAATATCCTGATATCGTATGCTTTGCAGCATAGTCCTCTTTGACTGGACTATGTGTTGTAAATGTGACTCCTGCAATGAGTCCTAATCCCTGATTTGCATTAAATACGATTGCTCCAATAGGAAAGTATCTATTGAATCCATGACGTGATCTATCATAGGCGTATAGAGAATTATTCCACGTATCTATCATTTTAGCTTCATCGCCTAATTCTATTTTTGAAGAATTTGAATTTTCGTAGATCAGCGTTTTCTTGCCTCCTTTTTTTACAGAAGATTTGTCAATGACATCATCCGGGTCAGGCCCTCCGATGACTCTTATTTTAATTGACTTATTCGCATCACCACTTATTGAAAAATGATCTGCACCACTTAATCCATACAATCTTATTTCATCTGTTTCGTCAGGGATAAATGTTCTCTGGTAGAACAAGTTGCTTCCTTTGGTTTTGTTCTTGTTGTTATAGTCGTACATAGATACTTGTACTGTTCCATCTTGATTTCTGATAACTTCGAAGAATTCTTCCTCGTTAGAACCTACGACTTCAACACCATGATACATTAAGATTTCATAGTATTGATCTGCATATTTTTTGAGATCCTTGACACGTCGTTTTAGTTTGTCTTCGATTTCTTTTCCTGATAGGTCATATATCTCCTCAGGCATTGTCCGGACACCTCTTTCTATAACCTCCGGAGTAATTTTAGCCATAATATATTCTGCGGCCTCTTGCCAATCTTCTCTTGTTAATTCGTTCAATAATCTTCTGTCAGCGGACTGCGAACTGAAAGTGAGAGATCGCATGTCATTGATCTTGTATCCAAAATTTTCTCCGGTAGGACTCGCCCATTTTCTATCTGCTAAGTAAGTAAGGAACCCATTCCATTTAGTAAAAACATAATCTCTGTCTCTTGGTATAGGTCTGTATAGTAAGCCGTTGTCTTCTTCGTAACCTGCCCACTTCCAGTTGTCCTCATGCTTACCCCAGTCTCCTACTAATATGTCAAACACTCGAGCCCGTGCATATTCCTTAGCATCAACTCTATGCTCATGGTCGTCATTTAGATTTTTAAACATCTTTCGACTTTGGTGAATTTCATCAGCATCAGCAAATGCAACTTTGACCTCTTCGACGTTTTTGGGTTTTTCTTCTAACATACCCAATAGGTTACTGTACTTATTTTTAAATGAACCTAACTCATTAGATGGAGGCATCATATAAAGTGTCGGACTTGCGTGTAGTATGTCTGTAGCATCTAACATAGAGCCGACAACCATAGCACCATATGGCTGCTGTATCGAAGTGATATCTTGTAGCGTACGAGATATAATTGTGTTCTGTAAGTCAAATGGAAGCAGTTGGGTTGGGTCTTTGTCTACGGATCTAAATGTATACTCTCGACCATCTCCACCTTTCATTTTTAATGAAGTCGTCTGGTGTCCTCCACCTTTTTCGTAGACAGTCAGTCCACCTTTTGTATTTTTTAAATCTAAGTATTCTACCTTAATGGGTTGGTTCCAAGTTTTTCTGTAGTGCTTACCTGATATGAATCTTGTGAATGCATTTGATCTATAATCTCCTGCCGCTACGATGGTGTCATTTGACCATACAACATGGTTGTCTTCTTGAGCTTGTTCTTCATTACACGGAACATAAATTCCATTCTGCGGACTCCCAGCTATATTGTCACAACTGGAATAGAAAAGTGTGCCTTCAGCGTCTTCTGAAAAACCATCATCAGAATCATAACCATGAACTTGATAATTGATCTCACCAGTAGGCTTGTAGATTAATTCGATCAATCCAGCAGTTGCCTCAGAGTATATGGATGTATTTTTATTTTTTGAAGCGTATTTTGCTTTAGTCGGAGACCCACTATTGATGTTATATGTGTCATCAGTCATTTTTAGGATTTGAAGATTGTGTTCGTGACCAGCGGCGTATATAACAGAACCTTTTCGACCTATAATGTTTTTGATACTTGTCTTTATCAATTGGAATCTTTCATTAGATATATCTTTAGAAGTGCCAACGTTCTGGCGATAGCCGACCTTAAAACTTCCTATTAAGGGTGGAGATAAAAACTTACTGGCAGGGAAGTGTCCTCCATATTCTCCTAAAGATTCAAGCGGATAGTGACCCGCTACGATAATGTTCTTATCTTCTGCATCTTCAACTAAATTTTCTAATTCAATTAAGAAATCTCTTTGTGTACCAAACTTACACTCACCAGTAGCCGCATAGGGCTTGTCGTAAGGATGATTATACCACTGTGTGCTTAGAGTGACGATTACAAGATGATCATTGATTTCTATCATATCTGGTCCAGGACATCCTTTCTTGATGGCCCATTCCACATTATCAAAGTCCATACGTTTGACCATCTTTTCTAATCTCTTAACCATCTCTATTCCTTTCTTGCCTGAATCGTTCCAGTCTCTGTCGCCTGGAATGA